>JBBTVW010000001.1:0-5429 GCA_038063075.1 Patescibacteria group bacterium
CAGGACCAACAGGTCATGGTAAATCAACGACTTTAGCTTCAATCATTAATGAAATAAATCAAAATAAAGCACTTCATATTTTAACTATCGAAGATCCTGTTGAATATGTTTATCCAAAAGGGCAAAGTATTATTTCTCAAAGAGAAATGCAGATTGATACTCATTCTTGGGCAATGTCACTTAAGTCTGCCTTAAGAGAAGATCCAGATGTTGTATTAGTAGGAGAAATGAGAGATCCAGAAACAATGGCTGCTGCAATAACTATTGCTGAAACAGGACATTTAGTATTCTCTACTTTGCATACAAACTCGGCATCTCAAACAATTGATAGAATCTTGGATTCATTTCCTTCAAATCAGCAAGTTCAAATAAGAACACAACTTGCAGCAACATTAAAAGGCATTGTCTCACAAAGACTTATACCAATGATTGATGGTGGAAGAGTGCCAGGTGTTGAGGTTTTACTTGGCAATACAGCAATATCAAGTAATATTAGAGATGGAAAAACGCATTTAATTGATTCCGTAATTCAAACTTCACAACAACAAGGTATGATTCCACTTGAAAATTCTCTTTCTTCACTTGTATTATCTGGCGTAATAAGTTTAGAAATGGCAAAAACTTACGCCTTAAGACCAGATGAATTACTTAGAATGATTGGTTAATATGAGACTTAGATATAAAGCTGCTACTAAAGAAGGAAAACTTTCCCAAGGACTTTTGGATGCAAAAGATATTCAAGAGGCTGCTACTTATTTAAGAGCAAAGGGGCTTATGCCTATTCAAATACTAAGAATTGATAATCAGATATCATCTCAAATCCCCTTTTTAAACAGAGTAAAAACAACTGAATTAGTTTTATTTACAAGACAAATGTCATCAATGCTTTCCTCAGGACTTACTCTTATGAAATCACTTGAAATATTAAGGGAACAAATGACAAACGTTACAATGCAGGAGATTACAACCTCTATTATTAATGATGTTCAGGAGGGAAAAACTTTTTCTCAGGCAATTTCAAAACACCCTAAGCTTTTTACCACTATTTATGTTTCTATTATTAAAGCAGGAGAAAGTTCAGGACTTTTAGATAAGGTTTTAGCTAGGCTTGCTGATAATTTGGAAAAAGAAGCAAAGCTTAAATCAACAATAAGGGGAGCTTTAATGTATCCAATCATCGTTATCATTTTAATGACGGCAGTTATGTTTATTATGATGATTTTCGTTATTCCTCAGCTTACTGTTTTGTATGATAATTTAAATGTACCACTTCCTCTTCCAACTCAAGTATTAATTGGTTTATCAAACTTTCTAACGGTTTTTTGGCCAGTAATACTTGGCTTATTGGTTGCTTTTGGGTATTTCTTAAAAAGATGGTCAAATACACTAAGCGGAAGACTGATTATTGATGATATTTTGCTTAAGATTCCTGTTTTTGGAAAACTTATAAGACAAACTATACTTGCTGAGTTTTCAAGAACGCTCGGTCTTTTAGTTGGTACTGGAACTCTGGTAGTTGAAGCTTTAAATGAAACCGCAGAAACAGCAGGAAATATTCATTACAAAAATGCAATCATTGGAATAGGAAATCAGGTAGAAAAGGGTGTAACTGTTGGTACGGCAATGGCGTCTTCAACTCTTTTTCCTCCCCTACTTATCCAACTTACCAAAATTGGTGAACAAACAGGAAAACTTGATGAAACTTTGCAAAAAGCTTCAGAATATTTTGAAAGAGAAGTTGATCAAATGGTTAAAACATTAACTACAGCAATGGAACCTTTTATTATGATAGTTTTGGGAATTGGCGTTGCTTTCCTTATTATTTCGGTTATTACACCAATTTATAGCTTAATGTCGAGTATTCAATAATAATAGCCTTAAACTACCTATTGACAAGGGTTTTTCAATATGATTATGATAAATACATACATGAAATCTTTCTTAAAGAATCTTAGAGAAAATGCAGGTTTTACATTAATTGAACTTTTAGTCGTTATCGGAATCCTTGGAGTTTTAGCAGCAGCTTTAATCGCAACAATTGATCCTTTTGAGCAGATTAAAAAAGCAAACGATACAAACTCTAAAAACACCACAGTTGAATTTATTAACGCAAACATTAGATACTATACAACTCATGGAAAACTTCCTTGGGAAGCAGGACAAGTAACTGGTTGTGCATCAACTGCAAATTCACTTAATGCTGCATCAGCACAAAATTGCGTAACAGGCCTTATTGCTGAAGGAGAACTCAAATCAGCATTTAATAACGCTTCATCAGTGTTAGAAACAATCAGATACACAGGTTCAACAAGCAATGTAATCGCTTGTTATCAACCAGATTCAAAAGCAGGACAAAAAGATCCTAATACGATTTACAACGGCACTACAGGCTTAGCTACAACAGGTTGTAAATCACAAGGTGGATCAACTGACTGCTACTGGTGTTCACAATAACCCTTCTTAATGACCCTTATTAAAAAAGCATATTTTCTGCCATTAATTCTTTTCTTAGTCACGCTTTCTGTCTACATTCATAATCTTTCCAAAAGTGTGTTTGGTGGAGACGTTGGAGACTTTGTGACAGCAGCAACTGTTATGGGTGTGCCTCACCCTTCAGGTTACCCGCTTATCACTCTACTTGGTTTTTTGCTTACTAGAATTGATTTTGCGACCCCAGCCTTTATGGTAGGACTGATTTCTGCAGTATCTTCAGGAGTTGCAGTTGTAATATTCTATCTTTTCTCATTAGAACTAACAAAAAATAAGCTTATTGCTCTTCTCTCTGCATTAGTTTTAGCTTTTAACTATATTTTTTGGTTTTATGCAGAAATTGCAGAGATTTTTGGTTTAAACAATCTTTTCGTAGTTTTACTTTTATTTTTAGCTTATTTATTTTATAAGTATAAAAAGATTAAGTATTTATATACTCTTGCCTTTTTTACTGGTCTATCAATGACCAATAACTACATTATTTCTTTTATTTTCCCCTCAATTTTTATATTAGTTTTTGCTCACTTTAAGGAAATTATTAAAAAACCAAAAGTTATTTTAACTTGCATTGCTCTTGGCTTATCCGGCTTACTCTTTTATTTATATATTCCAATTGCAGCATCTACCAATCCACCAGTTAATTGGGGAAATGTTAAAGATTTAGGTTCATTTTTAGACGTAATACTTAGAAAACATTATGGAACTTTTGGGGTTGGAGATGTAGCTAATATTGTGCCACTGCAAAGATTATTAATACAAAGAGAATACTTCTCTACTCTTTTCTTTCAATTAACGCCACCTGTAATCTTTTTTTGTATGTTAGGCGTTTTATATTCACTTAAAAAACATAAAATACTATTAATATCTCTTGTAGTTGGCTTTATTCTTTCAGGTCCATTTTTTATAGCATTAATTGGTATTTCTTTTTATTCCTCATTTTATATTGGAATTTATGAGCGTTTCTTTACAATGTCCTTAGTTGTATTACTGTTTTTCTTTCCTTTGGGAGTAAGGTTTTTTATTGATTTAATAAATAAGATTTTTAAGAAAAATAGCTTTGAAACTCTTTTTATTCTTATTCTTTTTATAATCCCTATTTTTCTGTTTAAATACAATTTTCCTAAAACAGATTTACATAATGTTTTCGTTGGAGATAATCTTGCTTTTGATTTGCTTATGCCACTGCCTAAGAATGCCTATTTTATGGTAATTGGAGACACGCAAATTTTTAATAGCTGGTACGCTAGATACTCATTAAAAGTAAGAGAAGATGTAACTCTTTTAACAGGAGTTGGAAACCAAAATTTTGAGAAGGTAAAAGATAAGTATTTAAAAAAATATCCAAAAGATGCAAATGACATAGATCTTGCAGGCAGAGTCTTAAAAGATCTAGCTAAGGATCACCCAGTAATTTCTTCTTCAAAAATTAATTTAACCACCAATGAGAAAATGACATGGATTCCTTATGGACTCTCCTACCTACTCTTAGGTGAGGGAAAAAATATGCCTACAAAAGAAGAGTTTATAAATAAACAAAGTGTGATTTGGAATAATTTTAAAAACAAAGATTTTTTGGATAGCCACTTAAGTTCAAATAGTTTAACAATTGTTGATATTCCAGATATTTACACAAGTGCTTTAATTGCTCAGGGAGCTTTTATAGATAGTGAGTATAAAGATAAAAAACTTGCTCTTTTTTATTATCAAAGAGCAAAGTTAGTTGATGAAAAAAACAGAAAGCCATACCTTGCTCTTGCAACTTATTACACGAGCTCAAATGATTGTAAAAGGGTTGAAGAAAATGTGTTTAAAGCCTTAGATTTTTATCCACTGGACAGTATTTCCTATTTTCTTTTGTACCACAACTACAAATTCTGCTATAAAGATAATAGTAAAACAAAAGAATTAACAAAAAGATATGAAGGTATTTTTAAAGGAGATTTATTAAAAGATTTTACTGAGTATGTAAGAAATGCTTCTAAATAAATGATTATTTTATTTATATTCTTAATAGGATTACTTATTGGTTCTTTTTTGGGAGTACTTATTGATAGAATTCCAAAAAGGGAAAATTTTATTAAAGGAAGATCAGTTTGTGACTACTGTAAAAAAGAACTTAATGTTTATGATTTAATACCAGTCTTTTCTTTTATTTTCTTAAAAGGAAAATGCAGATACTGTCATAAAAATCTTTCTTTATTTTATCCAATCGTTGAGCTTTCAACGGGAACTATTTATGTATTAACTTATCTTTTTGTAGTTTTGATACTCCCCTTTTCTTTCCTTACTTTAAGTTTTTATTTATTATTAGCTTCAGTATTAATAGTAATTTTCTTTATTGATTTAAGGTTTGGAATAATACCAGATAAAATTATATTTCCCACAGTTTTATTAACATTTTGTTATTTAATAATTACAAAACTTCCCACAATTTATAATTATATATTTTCTGCTTTAGTAGCCAGTTTATTTTTTATTACAATTACTTTGCTCTATTATCTTTTAAGAAGAAAGATTGCCATGGGAGGTGGAGATATTAAGTTTGCCTTTTTAATGGGTTTAATATTAGGTTTTCCAGGCATCATAGTTGGTCTTTATAGCGCTTTCTTGACAGCGGCTTTGTACTCAATCATACTTATTATATGGAGGAAAAAAGCTTATCTAAAGGACTCAATTCCCTTCGGCCCCTTTTTGGTTACAGGAACTTTTATAAGTCTATTTTGGGGAAATTTACTGCTAGAAAAAAGCTTAATTCTTCTGGGTTTACTTTAGTAGAGCTAATAGTCGTTATCATGATTCTTGCTGTTTTATTTGTAATTGCAATTGTAGCAATTAATCCACTTAAGCAAATTCAAAAAGTAACTGACGCTCAAAGGCAAAATGACTTAAAACAAATGTCTATAGCATTAGATGCTTTCTATAATGACAATGGTTCATAT
>JBBTVW010000002.1:0-1576 GCA_038063075.1 Patescibacteria group bacterium
GTTTTAGCCAACGACGTGTTGCATTTTTTTATTGGGGTATCTCAGCAATCTTAGGATCTCTTTCTTTAATTTTATCAAGTAAAGGAAAGGTTTTTGCTATAATAATGCTTGTAATTATAGGTTCAGGTGCAATACTTTTCTTACACTTATTAATAAGAAAAATAAATGATAAAACTAGCATTTAATGTTTTAAGACTTTTAAGGCCAAGGCAGTGGATTAAAAACCTTGCGGTATTTGCATCGATAACTTTTGCTGGTGGACTATTTGATACACCAACACTTACCAATGCAATTGGTGCATTTCTTGTTTTCTGCGGACTCTCATCAGCAACATACATTATTAATGATATTTTCGATATTAAAAAAGACCAGCTTCACCCTTTTAAAAAATTTAGACCCTTAGCTCATGGAGATATACCTGTTTCTTTTGGCATAAGTTTTGCAATATTACTTATTGTTGCATCGCTTTTCTTTGCAAAAGCTATTACGCCAACTTTTTTTGCAATTGGCATTGTTTACTTAATTATTCAATTCCTTTATTCAATGTTTTTGAAATCGCTTGCTGTTGTAGATATTCTGGCAATTGCAAGTGGATATATTTTAAGAGTTTATGGTGGAGAATTTGCAACAGGGCTTCATATCTCTGTATGGCTACTTCTTACAACAATTTCTATTTCTCTTTTCTTAGCAATTGGTAAACGAAGATCAGAGCTTACGCTTCTTTCAGCAAACAAAGAAGCTGATATTGCAGCAACAAGAGCATCTTTGTCACATTACTCAGATAGATTACTTGACGTATATGCATCGATTTTTGCTACGTCAACATTTATTTCATACGCTCTTTTTACTTTCCTTGAAAACCCAGGAGGATTTAGATTAAATATTAGCCTATTAGTTCCAGATACATTATCAGCTTTTTTTGAAAAAAAATGGCTCATGATAACCATAATTCCAGTTGTTTATGGATTAATGCGCTATCTTCAAGATATTTATGAAAAACATGAAGGGGAAAGCCCAGAGCGAGTTTTATTATCTGATATGCCTTTGCTGTTTTCTGTTATTGTTTGGGCGGTTATGGTAGTAGTCTTAATATATTTTGTCAGCCCTAGCTCTGCTTTCTAGCATATTGAGAACTAATCCAACCTTCAATATTATTTTTAAGTTTAATTTTATACCAACCTATTCGTTCATCTATTAAATCAAATACATCATCTGGATTTACCCTACCCACTTCTGTACCACTTACTGATGGTTCTTCTCTGACTCTTAAAAAGCCAGTTGGAGTATCTAGAATAATTACTGTTCGTTTACCAATTGAGGTTGTAGTCGTATTTGCACTAGTAGATGAAATTAGGGTAGCAGAAGAAGTTGCAACTTGAGGATCAATACCTAGATAAACTATTGCCTCAAGCTTATATCCTAAAACTGTTCTTATTCTTACTGTTTTATCTTTATATCCTTGTCTAACAACTTTTATTTCATGATCTGACTCAGTTACATTTTTAAGTAGAACTGGGCTTTGCCCAACCAATTCACTATCTAAATAAACTTGGGAATCTGCTGGAAATGAGATTAC
>JBBTVW010000003.1:0-4574 GCA_038063075.1 Patescibacteria group bacterium
TTACTCCTTTTTTCTTTAAAACAAATGCTAAATTTTCTAATGTTTTACCTGTATTTATTAAATCATCAACGATAAAAACATTTTTAGTCTCTATGTTTACTTTTTCTAAATTTAAAATCTTTATGTTAAGTTTTTTACCAAGCCCTTTTGATAAAATTTCAGCTTGATTATATCCCCTTTTTCTTAACATCTCTCCTGATAAAGGAACAGGTACTAAAACAAAGTTTGTTTTTTTAATTAATTTCATAAAGCTTTCGCTTTGAATAAGACTTTCATATAAAAGATCTATTAAGAAGCTTTGTAGATCAGTTAAATATGGCTTATTTTTAAAACTGGAGATTAACTTTTTAGCAATGTAATTATTCCTTATACCGCTAAAACAACCATCAATTTTATATTTTTTTCTACAATACTTATGAGTAAAATTAGTTAAGCTTTGCTTTTTACAAACTAAGCAAATATTTTTAGTATCAAAAGAGAGAAAGGTAAAACAATTGGGGCAAAGATAATCGCCCTGTTTTTTACAATTAATACATCTTTTTGGAAAAATATAATCTAAAATTCCCATAGATAGTCTCTAATAAATACTATATACTAATTGGTGAAATGGCAAAGATATATATTTTTAGACACGGTCAAACAGAGGATAATCTAACTCATACTTTCTCTGGTTTTAGAAACCCTCCTTTAAATGAAAATGGTATTAAAGAAGCAAGGCAACTAGCGGAAAAATTAAAAGATATAGCTCCAACCATTGCCTATCAATCAGATCAAATTAGAGCCCAACAAACACTGCAAATTGTTTTAGAAAACTATCATCCAAATACAAAGGTCGTTACTGATGCAAGAATAAAAGAAAGAGATTATGGAGACTTAACTGGTAAAAATAAAGATGAGGAGGCTAGAAAAAATCTTGAACAATTTAAACTTTGGCATAGATCTTATGACACTCCTCCACCAAATGGAGAAAGCGTTAAAATGGTTGAAGTTAGAGTTTTAGAATTTCTAAATGAAGTTATTCCTACTTGGGAAAATGATGATGTTATCTTTATTTCTTCATCTGCTAATGCAATAAGACCAATGAGAAGATATTTTGAACATTTAACCACAGCAGAGATGTGTTCGTATGAATATACTCCTGGGGCTATCTTTGAATATCAAATTTAGCTTCAATAAGTAATACTTTATATATTAGTAATTACTTGACAACTTAAGTATTTATTTCTATACTGTTTGTTATCATGAATGGTTTTTCTACAATTACTCAGAAAGGACAAGTTGCTATACCTAAATCTATTAGAGATTATTTCAACATAAAACCCTCTGATAAGATTTATTTTGAAGTGAAAAATGACAATATTATTGCCCGCCGCCTTTCTTCTATAGATGAGATGCGCGGGATTGTTAAAACGCACAGATTATTATCAAAAATAGAACATAAAAGGGCAGTTAAAAAAGCTGTTTTGCAAAAATTTAGAGATAAAAAGCTTAGGGAGAATATTCAACCTTAGTAAATATATTTATGAAGATAATTGTTGATACAAATACTCTTGTTCGTTTTTTTACCGACGATATTCCCCAAAAAGCAAAGCTTGTTGAAAAACTCTTAAAAGATAGGCAAGATATATTTATTCCAGACGTAGTTTTTCCAGAGCTAGAGTATATATTAATTTATGAATATAAATTCCCCAGAAAAAAACTTTTTGAGATTTATGCTTTTTTAGCTTCCCAGAAGAATATTTCTCTTTCAGAAAATGTGCGAAAAGCAATTATAATATTTTCAAAAACAAAGCTAGATATGGCAGATTGCATTATTGCAGCCTCATCTCTAAAAGGATTGCTTGCAAGTTTTGACAAAGAACTTTTGCAGGTTGATAAAATCAAACCATTTTGGAAATAACGGCATTCCTCTTCTTGAAATCTTTGAATATCAAATTTAGCTTCCAAGTGATATAATTGATTCTCATGGAGGAGTCGCATAGTTGGTCCATTGCGAGGGGTTGCTAACCCCTTGAGCTGAATAAGCTCGCGTGAGTTCAAATCTCACCTCCTCCGCCAAGAGTATGAACTTAAAAAAAATTAAAGCATTTTTACATGAGGACTACCTCAGATCTCTAATGTTTGGTCTTCAAGATGGGATAGTTTCAACTACAGGAGTTGTAGTTGGTATATCTACTGGAATAAGCAATAAAGAAATTATCGTTTTAGCTGCTTTAGTTGCAGTAATGGTTGAGGCCTCATCAATGGCAGCAGGACAATATTCAAGTGAAAAAGCAGTTCATCAAATGGATAAAACTGGAAAACACACCGACAATCTTTATATTGGAGCATTAATTATGTTTGTGGCTTACATGATTGGTGGAGCTTTTTCTATAATACCAACACTTATCTTTGATCAACCATTAGCAAGAACACTTGCCATTGTTTCTGCATTTATAGGACTTTTTGTAATAGGTTATATAAAAGGTCAACTAGTAGAACATAAACCTCTGAGAAGCGCTCTTGAATTATTCTTTATTGGTGCTGTTGCAACCATTGTTGGGGTAGCTGTAGGTTATTACCTAAAGGTTTAAATCCTAAGTGCGGAGAGGGGGAGATTCGAACTCCCGAAGAACTTGCGCTCTTAATGGTTTTCAAAACCATCGCACTAGGCCACTATGCGACCTCTCCTTAACTCTTATTATACCCAAAGTTAAGGCTAATTACTAGTTTTTTAAGGTAAATTTTATTTGACTTATTTTTTTTAATCCTCTAAAGTTAGATTATGCCTGAAGAAAAAAAACACAATTCAAGCGAACACGAAAATAAACATGAAAACGTCCATATCTTAGAATGGACTGCTCCAGGAAGACCATTTAAGCAAAGATCAAGACAGTTTTATTTAACAGCAATCTTAATCGCTCTTTTTGTTGAAGTAATATTGTTTCTTTTTGCTCAATATCTTTTAATGATTGTTGTTGTTTCTTTACTTTTTGTTTCTTTTGCTCTTGCAAGTGTTCCTCCAAAAGATTTTCATTATAGAGTTTCAACTGAGGGAATTATGATTGAAGATAGATTCTTCTTATGGAAAGAACTCTATGATTTTTACTTTATAAAAGCTTATGGGATTGAAACGCTTAGAATTAGAACAGAAAGCTTTTTACCAGGAGAATTAGTTTTAACACTTGAAAACGTTGATAAAGAACATCTCTTAAGGGCCTTAACTCCCTATCTTCCTTACAGAGAATATGTTAAACCTACTTTTATGGAAAAAAGTGCTGATTGGCTAACGAAAAACTTTCCACTAGAAAAAGAGGATAAGAAGAAATAAGGGCGGAGAGAGGGAGATTCGAACTCCCGGTCGCCTTACGACGACATCCGCTTTCCAAGCGAACGCACTAGGCCACTATGCGATCTCTCCAAGCTAATTATTATATCAGTTTTTGGGCTTTTCTCCAGACTTTTCTATCAGATGGATAAGTTAATCTTTTTTCAACTTCTTCTACCTCTAACCATTCAACGTTTTCCATCTCCCAATCGTGTTTTGTAATATCACCAGATAAATATTCCATTATGAAATAATAAACAGTTTTTTTAACTGTTTTACCTTCCCATTTAAAGTAATAAGTAACAGGCTTAACTGGTCTTAATATCTTGCCCTCTGCTCCAGTTTCCTCTTTTACTTCCCTTAACGCTGTCTCTTCTTTACCTTCGTTTTCTACATGATCTCCAATCTTTCCTTTTGGAAAAACCCAACCATGATGACCAGAGTGTTGAGAAACTAAGATAAAAACTTTATCTTTTTCTTTTTTAACAACAATTCCTCCAGCTGAGAATTCTAATTTCATAGCGGAGGGTGCAGGATTCGAACCTGCGTAGGGATTACTCCCTCGAGTTTTCGAAACTCGTACAATTGTCCAACTATGTGAACCCTCCAAAAGAGACGGGTGAGACTTACACTCACCATGCTAACATCTTACGGTGAATAAATTCTTACCCGTAAGCTTTCTCAAAAGTTAATGACTTCACCCCGTAAGGCTTGGTCCCTTGGCGACGATCTAACGCCGCTTCGTCTCCTTTGTATGCCCGAGAGGAATCGAACCTCCAACCGCCTGGACCGCAACCAGGTGTTCTATCCATTGAACTACGGGCACTTAAGGCTTATTTTACTTCAATTAACGAGTTTTAACAAACTTGACAGATATCGTAAAATAATCCAAACTATATTTAATGAGAGCTGTCCGCAGTATTTTATTTGCCATCGTATTTATACTAGTTTTTCTAGTGTTTAAAGCTCCTGTATTTGCCCAAGGTGATATTCCTAAGGCAACCACCACAAACTATGAAACAAGAGATTTAAATGTTTGGTCTCAAAACGTAATTTTTGAAGTAATGTCAGCTTTTTCCTGTCAACTTGCAGGCGTTAATTTTAGTCACCAAGATCAAAAATGTCTTGGTTTTGATCCTAAAACTGGACAACTTGGATTTATAGATAATGGGGGTGGAGCATTAGGTCTTCTTACTGGAGGAATCGCAATGCTTTATGTACCACCAGCAAATACAGCAAGTTATATTTCATACCTATCTCAAAATTT
>JBBTVW010000003.1:4584-8989 GCA_038063075.1 Patescibacteria group bacterium
ATCAAAACCAACTTATGCCCAAAACCAAGGCGTTGGTTTTGATTCTATTAATCCTTTAATTGGAGTTTGGGGAGTATTTAGGGATATATCTTATTTTCTTTTTATTTTTGTTTTTATATTAATTGGAATTGCAATTATGCTTAGGGCAAAGATTGATCCAAGAACAGTAATGACAATTCAAAATCAAATTCCAAAGCTTATTATTGGAATTATTATGGTCACTTTTTCTTTTGCTGTTGCTGGACTTTTAATTGATCTTATGTGGGTTTCTACTTATGTTGTAATAAGAGTTATGAGCAACGCAGATAGCAACATTAGCGTAAGAAAAGCATCTGAAGGACTCTATAATCATCCAATAAGCTATTTTGACCTCATGGGAACAAGTGGAGATCAAAATACTAATAACACTGGGGAATTTGGTGGAGTCGCTAATCTATCTCAAAATGGGGCAGGTAGCGTACAAAACATAATTAATTCATCTTTCGGACAAGTTGATCCCCCAAATCAAGAAACAAGGCCTGAAGAAGATAACTGCGCTGACATAATCTGCGATGCAGCAAATTATATAAAAACATTACCCATTCAACTACCATTCCTTCCTATAAATCTAAACGACGTTATAAATTTTGTCACTAATCCTTTTGAAAGCGTAATGAGTGGAGTAGTAGGCTTTTTAGTAAGCTGGCTACTTGGTGGAATTGCATTCTTTATAATAATAATTCTTTTACTTTGGAATCTTTTTAAACTTTGGCTTACTCTGCTTAAGTGCTACATAGGAATATTGGTTAATATAATTTTTGCACCACTTTGGATTATGGGAGGTATTATTCCAGGAGCATCTTCCCTAGGCTTTTCGGGTTGGTTAAAAGATCTATTGGGCAATTTAGCAGTGTTTCCAGCAACCGTAGGTATATTTTTACTTGCAAAAATATTTATAGACCTATCTGACAAACCATTAGGGAAATTTTTTGTTCCACCACTTCTTGGTCATTTTAGTGGAGGAATAAATACTCTTGGACCATTAATTGCTCTAGGTTTTATATTAGCAGCTCCCCATGTTGCAGAAGGAGTTAAAAAAACAATTAAAGAGAAATTCAGTCTTGACCTTTCTGGTGTTAATGAAAGCGTTAAGCTTGCACAGGCCATGAGTACGGCTGGATTAGGTAATGTATGGACTAGTGCTACAAGGCGAGCTCATGATAATTACTCAGATGCAGGGTTTGCTAGGAGATTCGCTGCAAGAATAGTAGCAGGAAATAGATTAGGTAAAGCTTATCAAATTGAAAATCAATTAGAAAGCAAAGATAAACCTTTAAGTAAAATTAGAACTTGGAGATTAAAAACAGCAAAGACAATTTTAGCTCCTGAAAGAACATTAGTTGAAGGACATTCAGAACTTCCAGGATCAGGTAATTCTTCTAATACATAGGTAAACTGGCTATACCTTTGCATTTTTAATAAACTCTTTGGCAATAGCTCCTAATATGCCACTACCTGATGATGCTATTTGCCTTGCAGCCAATTGTGCTTCTAATTGCCTTGGATCAACATGCCCTTTTTTTCTAATTGCCTCTAACTCTTTCGTGCTTAAGTAAGGAGTAATAACAATAGCTTGACTTAAATCTCCCTCTTCTTTACCTTTTTGCTCTTTAATCTCAAGAGGAATACTTCCTAGCCACTCTTCAACTGCATCAAATTCTGCTAAAGAATAAAGCCTACGTCCAGAGTTATATCTTCTATGTCTCCATAACTCAACTGCAAATTCCCAACCAGCTAAATTTCTTGACATATGTTGTAACTCTTGATCAGCCATTTCCTCCTTATCAACAACTTCTTCTTCACCAACGCTATTAATTCTTATATATTGACCTTTATAATTTGTTCTACGTCTATATGAATGATCAAAAAGTGGCTTACCAGTTTTCGCACTCTTTCTATCGAGACTATACATTCCCATACTTAAAGCCCCCTTGCCAAACATAAACTGTCCTAATGGCTTTGTTTCTACATGAGCTTTTCCATTTTCATCTTGAGACCATAGCCTCGTATTTCTATCAAAAAAATAAGTACCCATATCAAAAGCATATCTTAAGGCTTTTATATATTCAGCTCTTACCTTAGATTCTTCTTCATAATTTGTTATCACTAATCTACCCGCTCTATCTAGTCCTAAAAATTTATCAAAATTTAATCCATGACTTTTCATGAAAAATTTATATAAAGTAAGCGCATTTGTATATTGCTGTGCAGAAAGAGTAACCTCTTGACTTCCTTCAGAAAAATTAAATGGGTCAATTGGTCGACTTAAATCTATATCGCTTCCCCATCCACCTTGTAATACTTCTAATAATGGTCTTTCAACGCCTGTTTTCTCATCTCTTACTCTTAATGCTTCCCACATTGTCATACAAAGCCTATTTACTCCACCATAAATTGTGTCTAAGTCTCCATATCTACCTCTCCCTTGTGCCTGTCTTATTCTATAGTCCCTAAAATTCATTATCTTAGACAATCCATCAAATCCATTTGCATTTGTGTCGTTTCTAGCACTAATCCCTGTCCAATACGTCATTGAAAAAGCCCACGCTTCTGCGTAATTTGCATCCTGAGCAGTTAAACTTTCTTTTCTTCCAATTGCGTTTATTATGCCAAACTTAAGAAGATCTTGTAGATATGGTTGCTTTCCAAACTTATTAAAGAAATTTAACTCATTTAAGCTTACTTTTTTTAGATCTTTTTCTTCAACAATATTTGCTTTTCTTAATAAAATACGATTAAATTCTTTTAAGTCTGCAATACTTGTAAAACCACTAGCTTGATATCGATCAAGAGCCCCAATTAATAAGGTATTTATTGCTGGGTCCTGATCATAACCTGCTTGGAGTGCGGAAACTAACTCATCATGATGTGCTGCAATAAGGCCATCTAATAATTGATCTTGATCTTTCAATAGTCTCTTACCCTTATTGCCTTCCTCAACCTCCTTAATCTGTGCTTTCAACTCTGTACCAAATCTTGTTTTAATAATATATGCAACTACTCCTCTATAAAAATCGAGAGTTCCCTCTCTTCCCAAGACCTTGTCAAACATATTGTCATATGTAATATTTGGGTCCTCATTATCTACAACTTTAAATTCAGGTTTATAATCTGGGCTTGCTTGTGCTTTCGCAGAATCAGCTTGACCTGTTTCATTAAGATAATTAAAAGCAAGTATCGCTGTTCTTATAGCCTGTCCTACTCCTGCAACTTCCCTTCTACCTTCAAGAGTAGCTAAAACTTGATCTTTATCTACAGATGGTAAAGTTAAAATATTATAAAGCCTATCTTTATTTTTTGTAAAAATGTTAAGCATGTGAATACTTACTAATGCCTCTACGGCTTTTTCTTCGTTTCCTCCCATATTAATCCTATATTTAACTTCATTATTGTGATTATTCTGAAATAACCACACTTCATAAAGTAAATGGTTTTTGAGCTCTTCATATAGTTTTGGCCTATCGCTTAGGCTTGGATCCTGAAATCCACCATCTTTTGTTTGAGCTCTAAAATATCTAGGAGTCGTGATCATTTCCCCAAGGCCTATTTGCCTATAAGGAGTAGGAATATAAATACTGGAAAAAAGGTCTATTTCTGAATCTGGAGAAAATTCATGTTGATATATTACTTTTTCTCTTATCCAATCTAGAAAATTATGTATTTGTACTTCTCCTGCTTCATTTTTTAATTCTTTTTCTCCGCCTGGTCTCCACTCAGGAATCTCTGAATGAATAATTAAACCTATTAAATCTTCTAATCCTTCCGGTTGTATAACTGCACCTGCATCCTTTCTCTCTTTCTCATATATTTTCCAGACTACTTCTTGTCCTAATGAACGCAATTCTCCTGCTGCATCTTGAATTGATACTAAGCTATCATTTCGTATAACACCATTATTCCAATCATTTTTTATTTGCCTTGCCCTAGCTAACCATGCCTCAGTCCTTGCATCTGCAGTAAAATTTCCTCTTTTTATCTCTTCTTCTATTAGATAAATTTGGCCAACTAATTGGGTGAAAGATAATGATGCCTCCCTAGCATCACCCGCAGTTGCAATATCAACAAAAGCATCTCGAAGAATATCCTCTGATGTTCTGGTATCTTTTCTAAAATTATTTAACGCCCTTTCAAGTTGCTCTTCCTCACTTCCTTCTACTTCAATCCATTTCTGCGTAGCTAAATCCATATCAATTTCTCCATTCAATAAGCGTTGTACAATATCATGTTTTACTTGTTCTTTTAAATCACGTTGCAGCTGCTCTTTGGCCGACTCAGGAGTAATAATGGGTTGATCTTCGTCTCTATGTTCTTCAGAATCCGAAGAAGATATGGATATTTGCTGGGAAGGTCTCCTAACTCCCTCTCT
>JBBTVW010000003.1:8999-11659 GCA_038063075.1 Patescibacteria group bacterium
TAACTATAATTTGCTTTGTAGATAAACCCTGCTTCAGAATGGCTTCTTTTTATTATACCATTTCTTTCAACTATTTTTAATATACTTGTAGTACTGATAAATGGATACTTTGTTATTATTTTTGTAGACCCTAACCCACTTTGGCCTTGAGTTTCTAAAATTGGCAAAGGAATTCCTGAAAATCCTCTTCTAGTTCTTTCAGGTCTTTTTATTCCTTTATTAGTTAAAAATACACCTAATTCTTCATCTGCTGCTTGGGTATCTGCAGCTGCTCTTCTAACGCCCACATCTATATCTGCATGTGCTAAGTCTCCCAATGCTTGATCTCTATTAGGTGGTGGAATTGGGCTTTCATTTCTTTCGTCTGGCATAAATATATCTCCTGCAATTAGTGTAGGATTTAGGGCCTCAGTTGTCAATTCTGTTTGAACTGGTTTTGGAACTCCATCTCGCTCTCTCATAATAAGCGCAGTTTAAGGGTATTTGATAAAATTAGCTTGATATTTACCTTATAAAAAAATTACAATTAACATATGGATATCGAACACTTTGAATCGCTTTACCCAGAAGATACAAGATTTGTAGAAATAGAGAAAATTCTTTCCTTTGTAAAAGAAGGCAATTCTTGTCAAATTGTTTCAATTCCTGGCGTTGGCAGGTCAAATCTTTTAGGGTTACTTGCCTACAATACAAAAGTAAGAGAAAAGCATCTGGGAGAAAATCAAAAAAACTTTCATTTTGTTTATTTAAACTTTTCAGAAATTAAGAAAAAACCTTTGGTTGAAGCAACTAAATTTATTTTTCTTAGCTTAATTGACTCTTTAAGAGAAAGAAAGATGCTTAAAGAATATGAAATAGTTAATAACATATTCAAAGATAGTATGCAGGTAAAAGATGAGTTGGTGATTTTTTCTGGGCTTAAAAAAACTATTGATTACCTTGCTTTAGAAAAAAATCTAAATATTGTTTTCCTTTTTGATAGATTTGAAGAATATATTTCCGTTTTAGATAGTGAATTTTTTGCAAACCTAAGAGTACTTAGAAACAGAGCAAAATATAAATTTAGCGTTATTTTTTCTCTTAATCGTCCTCTTGAGGAAACACTTGAAGCAACTTTAATGTCAGATTTTTACGAATTTGTTGCTGGAAAAATTGTCTACATTCCTCTTTATGACAAAATTGGCATGGATTTTAGAATTTCATATTTAGAAAAAATTACTAATAAGAAAATAAATAAAAATCTTTTAGATGATATTTTTGACTTAACTGCTGGTCATAGTAATTTGATGAGACTTTGTGCTGAAAGTTCTCTCTCTGCAAAGCAAGAATTTGAAAATAAATTAGAGCTCAGACGCTTTTTCCTAGAACAAAAGTCTATTAGAAGCGCCCTTTTTGGCATCTGGAATCACTTAACTCCAGCTGAGCAAATTTCATTTGCAACAAATAATCTAAAAGGTTTAAATCATCTAGAAAATACCGAGCTTATTAAAGATGGCGTTGTAACAATATCTTTATTTAGTGATTATGTAAAAGAAAAATCTTCTTTACTTAATAATCAGCAAATACAAATTAATGAATTTGGAGAAATTGTAAAAGGAGACATTAATTTTTCTGATAGATTAACCTCTTTGGAGTTTAAACTATTAAAATTCTTAATTGAAAATAAAGATAGAATTATAGAAAAAGAGGAAATAATAAATGCAGTCTGGGGAGATCAAAAAACTGTTTTAGGAGTAACAGATCAAGCCCTTGATCAATTAATCTTTAGATTAAGAAAGAAAATTGAAGATAATCCAAACCTACCCCAATATGTTCAAACTATAAAAGGGAGAGGATTTAAATTTGGAAATTAAATTACTTGCATTTAATTCTATTTTTGAGCTAGGATAAAGATGTGTTAAGAAAAATAACCCTAATCATCTCAATATTATTAACTATCTTTTTTATACTCACCTCCAATCCAAATAAGGCAATTGCTGCCTGCCCAAGTAGACCCGCAGTACCCTTAGAAACAGAGGTTGAAGGCGGAAGAGTAACTATAACTGTACGTTGGGATTTAATACCTAGTCAGGAATTTGATGAATCATGGAGGATTGAAGCGCCTGATTTATATATAACGATTTTTAGCCCAGATGGACAAAGAGTAAGTACAACAGGCATCAAATTTCCTAGCTCACAAGAAAGCAGATTTATCCAAACAAGTGGATTTAGTCCAGAAAAAACATACCGAATACATTTAACAAACGCTGACGAACTAGATGCTAATCCTCCAGTTAAAGGAGTATGTACATATGAGGTAGATGATCCAGCTCCCACTTTTTCCGTTACAACATCTGAACTACCACCGCTCAAAGTAGGGGATGATTGCGAATTTAGTCGCCTTAAATGTGCTACTGGCACATACTGTGCTTATAAAAACTTGGATACAACCCAACATAGAACTTGTCTTAAGCCACCAACTAGTGGAGAGGTTTGTCTCCCAGAAGCTCAAGGAAGCGTATATACGGGTCAGCAATGCGTAAACTCTTCTTGCCAAAAAAAGGATGATAAATTTGTTTGCACCGAAAATGTAGTTATCAAAACTCCTTGCGGAACTAAACAAAATGGAACAGAAGAAGAATTTATTAACAATGGTCAATGCGAAGAGGTACTTAGCGGCC
>JBBTVW010000004.1:0-10245 GCA_038063075.1 Patescibacteria group bacterium
TTGTGAGCCGCCGGCGAATCGAACGCCGAACCGTCTCCTTAAGAGGGAGATGCTCTGCCAATTGAGCTAGCGGCCCTAAGTGATAAAACATGTAAAGTATACTATAATGAAGGTTATAAGACAATAAATTTGCGCCTGTAGCTTGGATATGGAATCTAAGAATTCGAATAGTATTTGTAAATTCGAAGTAAGCATAGTATGCTTACACTATGGAATCTAAGTTTTGTAAATTATGCCAAACAACCAAGAATATTGAAGAGTTTCCATGGAAGATAAAAGCTAAGATTATAAGGCAGTCATATTGTAAAATTTGTCAAAATAGATTATCAAAAGAACATTATTATAATAATAAAGAATACTATCTAAGTAAGGCAAAGAAGCGCAACGAAATAGTATTCAAAAAAATACGCAAATATGTTTGGAAATATCTATTAACGCATCCATGCGTTGATTGCGGAGAACAGGATATTGTTGTATTAGAATTTGATCATCTAAGAGATAAGAGTGGATTAGTTTCAAAAATGATTAAAGATAGGATTAGTCCAACTAAAGTTAAACAAGAAATAGAAAAATGCGATGTTCGTTGCGCAAATTGTCATAGACGAAAAACGGCAATAGAGCTTGAATGGAAAAAAGCATTATTGCCCCGTTAGCTCAGTAGATAGAGCATCTGTCTTCGGAACAGAGGGTCGTGGGTGCGAATCCTACACGGGGCACAGTTAAAGTTCTAATTTGATTTTATTTATACAAAATAGTAGAATTCCCCACATGGCAAGTGTAGAATATGCAGCAAGAGCTCCTGAAGGACTAGTATCAGAATTAAAACTATCAGTTGGCAAAGCAGTTGAGATAAGAGATACGGTTCTTGCTTTTAGTGCTGGCTTAAAAGGTGTTGTTGCTATTGCTGATAGAACAGGTATGCCTTTGTGTCTTCAGGTAACAGATGGTGATGGATTAATAGGTGCAACTGTTCCCTCGGTTTTAGGAAAACTAAAAAAAGTTGTAGATGCACATAAATCAAATCGTGTACAAAGAGAAACGATGGCTGCAAGAGGAATTCGCCCACTAAGTTCTACAGGGGAATTGCTTACTGACTTAGATGATGGCGTAGCAGTTTTTGCTGATAAAGAAAGACAAGAGTTTGTTGGAGCAGTTGCATATAGTGGAGGATTAGATGATCAAGGTGAGCGAATGTGCATTGATGCTATTGAAATGGCAGGACTTTTTACAGATATTCCGCCAAAGGTAGAAGAAGCTTCTAGCTAGTTCTATAGATATTTATCTAAATTAAAAGAAGTTCTGTGTATTGACGATAATCCATGCTTTTTTAAAGATTCTCTGTGCATCTTTGTTCCATAACCTTTATTTAATAAAAAGTAATAGCCTGGGTATTTTATGTCAAGTTTTGTCATAAGTTTATCTCTATGCACCTTTGCAATGATTGAAGCAGCTGCTATAGAAATATGTTTACTATCCCCTTTTATAATATATTCAATGTTTTTTATTTCAAAATCAAAATTATTTCCATCAATTAAAAAATAAACATTCTTATCCTTAAATCTATTTTTAATTTTAGTAATTAAATTTTCAAAGATAAGTTTATTAGCTCTACCAATTCCAATTTTATTAATTAGCTCTACCTCTATCTCTTCAATAAAATAAACTGAATTCTCTAAGATAAGCTTTGCAAGTTCTTCGCGTTTCTTAGCGGTTAATAGTTTGGAATCATTTATTTCTTTAAACCACTTATGTTCTTTTTCAAAATAAACACAACTTGCAACTAATGGTCCTGCAAAAGAGCCACGACCTACTTCATCAATACCAAAAACAACATCAAAGTTTTTATAAAGATTTAATTCGTAGTTAAAGGAGAGGGTTTTGTTCTTCATTAGTTTCAGCAATTAAGATAGTTTCAATATTATCAATTTCTGGAAGGTCTGAAGCAATAGCTTTTAGTTCACCATAGAAGTTTAAAGTATTGCTGTCTAATTTTTCTATTAGAACTTCTTGTCTTTTCCATCTTAATACAGTATTTCTTTTTTCACTATCTAAGTTTTCTCTTAAAGCTTTAACTCCATCAAAGTGAGCCTGCATCCTGTGCTTAAATGAGTCAGAAAGCATATAATCACGAATCTGTCCCCATTCTTCGTCTGTTTGAGATGTTGATGACTTAATACTAGCAACACTTGTAATTAAAAATCTAATCATTCTTGCAAGGCTAATGGCGTGTTCATAAAAAGTTATCCAAACTCCATCTTTTCTATCAAAGTTTGTTACTTCATCTGGGAGCGCTTGAGAAACAATAATTGCTTCACTGGCTGCAACCTTACCCATATCATCTTTTAATTTAGTTACCCAAGAGTTACTCCATGATTTAGTTCTTTTTGTTTCCCAAAGTATTGATCCAACAATTTTTTCTTTGTATTTAATTTTTTGCCAAATATCAGCTCCTTCTACTCCTTTTGGAACTGGTAAAAATTCATCATTTGGAAAAGCTTTTCTAAGTCTTTCTTCAAGTTCTAACTCTAAGACTTCACCTTGAAGTTGCTGAGAGCCTTGTTTTGATTTTCTTTGAGCGTCTTCCAATGCTTTTTGCATGTCTTCAATTTTTTTCTCATATTCTTTTTTCTCAAAGCGTGACGCGTCCATAGCTTCTTTTTGAGCTTGAAGCTTTATCTTTTCCTCTCTTTCTCCCTTTTCTTTTTCTTCCTTTTCAAGTCTTTCTAAGAGAAGTTTTTTATCTTCTTTTGCTTTTTCTAATTCTTTTTGAGACTCTTTGTTTTCTGCTTCGAACTGTTCTCTAATTCTTTTTTCAGAGGTTAATTTTTCCTCTGCAACAGCTTTTTCCAGTTCAATTTTTTGTTTTTCTTTTTCTTCCTCTCTCACTTTTTGCGATAATTGATGAATTATAGCTTCAGAAAGCTCTACGTCTTTTCCACAATGAGGACAAATGATGTTATCCATTAGATTTCTATAATACGCTTTAGGACTTATATTTTCAATATTTAATTGACTATAAAAAATTTCTCTGCTAGCATTTTAATAGTAAATGAAAAACTTTTTTAGAAACTGTCTTTTTAATTCATTTTCGATATTTTTCTTATCTCAAGTACTTCCTGGTGTAAAAGTAAGTGGAGGCTTGTTTACCTTTCTACTTGGTGGCCTTGCATTAACACTGCTTTTAGTGCTACTTAAGCCTGTTTTAAATCTCCTTGCCCTTCCATTTAATATTCTAACTTTAGGATTTTTCTCTTTTATTTCCAATATTATAATTTTTTATCTTTTAACAGTATTAGTTACAGGCATATCAATTTCTAGTTTTCATTTTCCAGGTATTTCCTACTTTGGTTTTGTAATACCCAAGATTTACTTTAACACTCTCTTTGCTTTCCTAATTGTTTCCTTTTTACAATCAATTTGTGTTTCCTTCTTAAACTGGCTTATGGAAGACTAGGTTTGAAAAGTAAGCCTTAAAAGGATATAATGGATAAATGATAATTTTTCAAATTCTTGAAATTATAATTGCCGCAGTATTAATAGGCTTAATTCTTCTACAAATGCAAGGAAGCGGACTTTCAAGTTCTTTCGGAGGCGCTGGAGAGTTTTATAGAAGCAAAAGAAGTATAGAAAAATTGTTAATAAAAGCAACTGTTGTTTTTACAGTAGCTTTTGCAATTATTTCTTTAATCCTTCTATTGCCACGCTAGGTATTTATGATTTTTCTTAAAAGAAAAAGATTAGTCTTTTGGCTTTTGAAAGCCTACCTTAAAAGGTGGAGAAAAACCATCTTAATCTCATTTGTAATTGGACTGTTGGGATTTTTTCTTCTTCGCTACGGTGTAAATTATTTTATTCCCCTTCTTCCTTTTGTAACAGAGGAAAAGATAGGTATTGAAGGAGCATATGCGCTTGAGGACTTACCACCAACTATTCTTTCTAAAGTATCAGTTGGCTTAACAAAGCTTGATAAAAACTATAATGTAGTTCCGGCTGCAGCTAAAAGATGGGAAGTAAGAGATAACGGTAAGACTTATATTTTCTACCTAGATGATAATTATCGTTTTAGCGATAAAACAAAACTTACCTCAGAACTTATTAAATATGATTTTACAGATGCAGTTACACAAACTCCCAATAAAAATACTATTATTTTTAAGTTAAAAGATAGTTATTCCCCATTCTTAGTTACTGTTACACGACCAATCTTTAAAAATGGATTTGTTGGTATTGGTGATTACAAAGTTCAATCAATTGATTTAAATGGAGACTTTGTTCAATCCGTAAGTCTTAGATCTCTAAAAGAGCAAAATAAAGTAATAACTTATCAGTTCTACCCAACCCAGGAAGCATTAAAAACTGCTTTTGCACTTGGTGAAATAGATAAGGCCTTAGGTCTTACAGATATAGATTTTGAAAATACCTCATTTACTAAATATCCTGATGTTTTAGTTCAAAAAAGATTAGATGACCAAAATTTAGTTACGGTTTTCTATAACACAAGAGATAAAAATCTTTCTGATAAAAGATTAAGAGCAGCACTTTCTTACGCAATACCTGATGAATTTTTACAGGGAAAAAGAAATTATGGTTCATTCTCTCCAAATTCTTGGGTTTCTCATGGAGGACTTACTACCTATAATCAAGACTTTGATCATTCAAAATTACTTTTATCTGAATCTGATTCTTTTAAATCAAACAAAAACTTAAAGTTTGAGCTTAAAACATTTCCAAAATATAAAGCAATTGCCCAAAAAATTAAAGAGTCCTGGGAAAAGGTTGGCATTAAGGTCAGTATTACAACTGTTGATACTTTTCCAGAAACTTTTGAAATGTTTTTAGGAGATTTTAAAGTGCCAAAAGACCCAGATCAATATATTCTCTGGCATTCAGATCAGGTAAGTAATATCACAGGCTATAAAAATCTTAGAATTGATAAGCTTTTAGAAGATGGAAGACAGACAATAGATGTTAATGAACGAAAAAAGATTTATTCTGATTTCCAGAAATATCTCTTAGATGATTCTCCTGCAAGTTTTATCTTGTTCTCCTACAGTTTTGAAGTTACTCGAAGATAAATTTACTTCTTAGTTTTTTGTGATATGTAATTGCAAATCTGTGTGCCTCATCTCTTATTTTAATTATTAAAAGAAGTGCTTTTGAATCTTTAGGTAATTTTATTTCCAAAAGATTGGAAGTTACAATTGTTTCTTCTCTTTTAGCAAGACCTACAAGTGGAATATCAATATTTAACTCATTTAATACTTTTAGTACAGAAGATACCTGGCCTTTGCCTCCATCAGTTACGATTAAATCAGGCATTGGCCATTCACTATGCCCCAGCCTTCTTCTTATTAGTTCTTGATGCATAGCAAAGTCATTAGCTTTGTTATTATAAAAACCTTTTATCTTAAATCTTCTATATGAGTCTGTATCTTTTTCTCCATTTTTTAAAACCACCATAGACCCTGTAGCATTTTTTCCGGAAATGTTTGAAATGTCATAACATTCTATTCTTTCTAATTTTTTAACCTTTACATTATTTTTATTTAGAATTTCAATTAAAGAGTTTAGTTGTTGTTCTAATAGGTCAGATCTAAAGTTAGGATTTTCTTCATAGACAAATGGTTTGTAAAATGGACTTGTAATAAGATGGATAGCATCAATTTTTCTTTGAATTTTACTTGCATTTTCAAAGTCCAGTGTCTTACTGTTACTTTCTCTCTCTTTCTCTAAATCTTTTATTACCTTCTTAGTATTTCCATTTAAAAAGTTAATAATATACTTAACTGTATTTTTATAACCTAAGTCATTTGTAGCCTCTGGACATGGACAAAGACCTAAGTGATTATAAAGACAAACTCTTTTACTATGATTCTCAACTGATTTGTAGGGAAATATTTTTCTAAGAAGTTTTAAAACTGTTCTTAAAGAAGTTGCACTTGTATAAGGACCAAAATATAGGGCTTTTGCATCATCTTTTTTTCTTACAATTAAAACAGCAGGGTATTTTTGCTTAACAGTAATTTTAATAAGTGGATAGGATTTATCGTCCTTTAGGGCAATGTTAAAGTGTGGATTATATTTTTTTATTAATCTTTCTTCAAGTAAAAAAGCCTCTACTTCACTTTGTACGCTAATTGTTTTAATTTTATCTATTTGGGCAACAAGAGCTTTTGTTTTTTCACCAAGATCTTTATTTGCAAAGTAACTAGATACTCTTTTGCGGAGGTTGATCGCCTTGCCCACGTAAATTATTGTCCCTTTGTTGTCTATAAAGAGATATACGCCTGTATCCTGTGATAATAATCGATATGAGAAGGATTGTACTTCCAAGAAAAACACCTCCAATTAAAACCCATTTATTTAGAAAAAATGGGGCAATCTTAACGCTTTTAAATGCGTTACTATTTGCAACAGCAATTCTAACTATATCTGTTTTGTTTGTCAAAAATGAAGTTTTGTCAAAAGAAAAGGAAATTTCTTCTTTACCAAAAGGAGGTATAGGTTTTGTTATTAAGGTTTGCTGCGAAGGTAATAGCTTTTCTGAAGTAACTAAGGTTTGTGTTTGTGGAGAAATAGTATCACCTGTGTTTTCAATTACCACAGAGGCTTCTATTGGAAAACCAGCAATAAAGTTTGCTGCAATATTTAATTTTGGTTTAAGCAAATACCCATTTGATAAATAGTTTTTAGCAATTTTTACATTAACGTCCTTTTTATTTAAATCGCTAGCAGATTTATATCCTCCTGCTGGAATTGGGTATGAGCTGTTCTCACCACTTATTATAAAAGTAAAATGATCAAAATCTAAAAGATCAAAATAGTCTACTCCCCTAGTAGTATTTCCCCAGGTTGGATCTACCATAATCCAGGCTTTTTTATCAAAGTCATAATACTCTGGCCAAGCATGTAAAATATCTTTTACAAATGATAATGGTCTCTGGGTTGAGTTATCCGTGTATGCATAGCCATTAATTTGTCTTGTTGGAATACCAGCGCTTCTTGCAATTGCTATAAAAAGATCTGAAAATTCAAGACAAACTGCTGAATCAGGATTTTTTAAAGACTCAACTGCTCCAAGTCTTGGACTATTTGATTCTACTCTTGAAAAATCATAACTTAACTTATTAACAACGTATTCATAGATTTTCTTAGGAGTTTTTAATTCATTAGCCAATTTTTTAATTTTGGGGTTTTCACTTTCCCAGTATTTATCTGATTTTAAATAGGTTGCTTTTTGCTTATTGGTTAGCTCTTGCTCTTTAGGATTTAAATATACTTTTGTTTGGCCTTTTACTTTTACTTCAATTTTTTTTGAAGCAGATAAAGTATATTGAGCAAGCCAGTTTCCATCATTATCAATTGTTACGTTGACAGGTTTTGGATTAATACTTTTAATAGCCACGTCTTGATAGTTTGTTGTTGGAGGAAGTGCAATTTCAGTTTTTGCCGGAAAAACATTTGAGTTTTCTAAGTGATATGTTAAATCAAAGTCATAAACTTGAAACTTTCCAAAAGCAAGTGAAATTCCTGACTCACCAAGATCTTGCCTTGTAAAATTAATTGTATTACCCAAAACATTTTGTAAGGCATGAGTTAAGCCAGGTTTTATAAAAGTGGGTTTACCTAAAAAACTTGGATAAACTACAGTAACATTAAAATTGTCAAAATCATTTGAGCTTGATATACCTGGAATGTTTACATCCCAAACGCTTTCTAAATCTTGTGCTATCTCACTTGTATTAAAAGAGATTGTAAAATTTAACTTATTATTTAGCCCTAATACTTTACTGTTAAAAGGAACCTGTATAGTACTTCCCTCGTTTGTTTTTTTAATAACAGGAGTAATTTTGCCTTCATTGTCAGATGCTTGTGGGTTTCTAATGTCATTAAATCCAACTGCAATATCGTAGGAAGATGCATAGAAATTATCTGTAAGGTTAGTAAGGGTAACGTTTAGTTTTACATTAGTATCAGACGAGCCTTGGATGTTATAGGTAACACTATAGTCAGTTGAGAAGTTTTTAGCTGCAAAAGTTGAAGAGACAAGAGTAAAGAATAAAATAAAGGCTATTAAGAATCCAAATATCTTCTTCATTAAGATATTATATATTATTTCAATCTACTTTTACTTAAAAATTGACCAGTGTATGAAGATTTGTTTGGCATTATTTCTGCTGGTGAACCTGTTGCTACAATTTCTCCACCTTTTTCTCCACCTTCGGGACCTAGATCTATTATGTAATCTGCATTTTTAATAACCTCAAGGTTATGTTCAATAACTATTACTGTATTTCCAGCGTCAACTAGTTTTCTTAAAACAAGTAAAAGCTTCTCTAAGTCAGCAAAATGAAGGCCTGTTGTTGGTTCGTCAAGAAGGTAGAGTGAGTTTTGTCCTCTTTTAGATAGTTCTGCAGCAAGTTTTACTCTTTGAGCTTCTCCGCCTGATAAGGTCGGTGCAGGCTGTCCGACTTTAATGTATGAAAGGCCTACGTCATTTAATGTTTGAAGTTTATGGGAAAGACCACCAACGTTTATAAAAAAGTTAACTGCTTCTCCAACGCTCATTTGTAAAATATCAGCAATATTTTTATTGTTATATTTAATTTGCAGCGCTTCCTCGTTATATTGAAGTCCGTTACAAACCTCACAGGTAATATAAACATCAGGAAGAAATTGCATTTCAATTTTTATTCTTCCTTCTCCTTCACAAGCTTCACATCTACCACCTTTTACGTTAAAAGAAAATCTACCTGGTCCATAGCCTTTTATTTTTGCTTCTTTAGTTTTTGCAAAAAGTTCTCTTATGTAATTAAAAGCTCCGATATATGTTGCAGGATTTGATCTTGGTGTTCTGCCAATTGGAGACTGGTCAATCATGTAAATATTTTTAATGTGTTCAAATCCTGTGATTGATTTATGTTTTCCAGGTTTTTGTCTGTGATATGGGTTATTCTTTTGCATTAGCGCGTGATATAAAATGTCGTTAATCAAGGTGGATTTACCACTGCCTGAAACCCCAGTTACAACAATTAATTTTCCAAGTGGAAACTCTGCAGTAATGTTTTTTAGATTGTGCTCTATTGCTCCTTCAATAATAAGCTTTTTGGCTGCGTCTTTTTCAGACAATGGTTTTGAGGGCTGACTAACTATTTTTTTCTTGCCTGAAAGATAAAGTCCTGTAATTGAATTTGGATCTTTCTTAATTTCATCAACAGTTCCTTTGGCAATAATTTTTCCGCCATTTTCTCCAGCCCCAGGACCAAAGTCAAAAATATAATCAGCTTGCTCCATTGTTTCTTCATCGTGTTCTACAACTAAGACTGTATTTCCTAAATCTCTTAAGGTTTTTAGTGTATCGATTAGTTTTTGGTTATCTCTTTGGTGAAGTCCAATTGAGGGTTCATCTAATACATATAAAACGCCGGTTAAGCCACTACCAATTTGTGATGCTAATCTAATTCTTTGTGCTTCTCCGCCTGCAAGTGTTTGGGCACTTCTTGAAAGAGTTAAATAATCAAGTCCAACGTCAAGTAAAAATGACAATCTTTGTTTTATTTCTTTTAAGATTAATTTTGCAATTTGCAGTTCTCTACCATTTCCATTTTTTTCTAAATCATCTGTAAAATTAAAGCAATTTGCAATTGACATATCGGAAACGTCAACAATAGATTTTTGATTAATAGTTACAGAAAGTGCTTCTTTTTTAAGTCTTGCTCCTTTACACTGACTGCATGTCTCAAATCTCATAAATTTTTCAATTTGAGACCTAACAAACATTGAATCTGATGATTGATGTCTTGTCCTTAGATCGTTAAGTATTCCTTCAAATTTTTCTTCAATGGTTGTATTTCTACCCCATCTGTTTTCTCCCTCTACTGTATATCTTTTATCTCCTGTTCCAAAAAGCAATAAATCCTTCTTTGTTTCTGATAGTTCAGAAAGTTTTGTTTTTAGAGAAATATCATTTTCTTCACAAAATATCTTAAAAGTTCTGGAAAACCAGGTATCGTGGGATAAAAGATTAAAGTATGGAGTAATCCCGCCTTCTGCAATTGTTAAATTTTCGTTAAATACCAAATCTCTATCAACATTTAAGATTGTCCCAAGACCGCTGCAGGTTGGGCATGCTCCATGAGGAGTATTAAAAGAAAAGATTCTAGGTTCTATTTCAGAAAGAAAAATATTACAAACTGGACATGCGAACTTTTCGCTAAAAAGTTCATCTTCCATTTTCTTTGGTTT
>JBBTVW010000005.1:0-3997 GCA_038063075.1 Patescibacteria group bacterium
ACGTAATAGGGACTCTTGCCGAACTCGTAACCCGTAACCCGTCACTGATTAACGAGACAGTTATTGTTACGGGGGACAGGGACATACTCCAATTAGTTGATGACAGGAAAAATATAAAACTCTTTATGCCAATTGGTGGCTTATCAAATGGAAAGATTTTTGCGGAAAAAGAGACATTTGAGCGAATGGGAGTTTTGCCAAATCAAATTCCAGATTATAAAGCATTAGTTGGTGACCTTTCGGATAATTACTTTGGAATTACAGGAATTGGACCAAAAACGGCGGTTAGTTTATTAACCAAATATAAGACATTAAGTTCTATTTATGAACACATTAATGAAGTTCCGGAGAAGTTAAAAGTTAAACTTATTAACGGCAAAGAATCAGCGTATTTATCTTTCAAATTAGCAACGATTGTTAGAGATGTACCAGTAAGATTTAATATAAAAGATGCGGATAAATGGGATTTGGTTTCAAGTCAGGTCCTGAACTTATTTCAGGACTACGGTTTCAAAACTTTGAAGAAAAGAATTGAGGAATTAGGTCAGCGGTTAGAATTTGAAAAGCAGGGAAATTTATTTATATGAAAATAGCTATCGTTCACGACTATCTTAAGGAATTTGGGGGAGCTGAAAAAGTTGTTGAAGCTTTACTTGAAGTTTGGCCAAATGCTCCTGTTTATACATCTGTTTTTTTACCTAAATATGCAGGACCACATAGAGAAAGAGTTGAGAAGTGGAATATCAAAACATCGTTTATACAGTATGTACCTTTTAAAGCAAAGTTAATTAGTTTATTTAGATTTGTTGCACCAATAGTTTTTTATTTTACAGATCTTTCAAAGTATGATGTTGTTATTACTTCAAATGCAGGAACTTATACATCTCCAAATTTTGTAAAAGTAGGCAAGAAAACTTTGTTTATTTCGTACTACCACACACCACCTAGATATTTGTATGGATATCCTGTTGCAAATGATTGGACCAATAACTGGTTCCGAAGAATTTTGTTAGTGCTTGGTCAAATACCAATGCATTTTTTAAGGATTTTAGATTTTAAATCAGCACAGATTCCAAAATATCTACTTTGTAATTCAAATGAAGTAAAAGCAAGAATAAACAAATTCTACAGAAGAGATGCAAAAGTTATATATCCACCAGTTGAAGCTAATCACTATACTCTAATCTCTAATCACTTGCGTTCATATTATTTAATTGGAGGAAGAGTTTCAAGGCATAAAGGTCATGACATTGCAATTAAAGCCTTTACAAAATTAGGACTTCCACTCAAAGTTTTTGGTGGTACGTTTGCATCATATGGTCTTGATCAATTCAAAAAAGATGCTGGCAAAAATATCGAGTTCTTAGGTGAAGTTAGTGAGAAAGAAAAATGGGAATTAATGAGAAACGCAAAGTGTTTCATTTTTCCATCTGAACAAGAAGATTTTGGAATAATACCAGTTGAGGCCATGGCTGCAGGAACCCCCGTGATAGCTTTAAACCAAGGAGGTGTAAAAGAAACAGTAGTTGATGGTAAAACAGGACTATTTTTTGATGAAAGAACTCCCGAGTCCTTAGCTAAGGCTGTTTTGAAATTCGAAAAAATGCAGTTTAAATCTGAAGATTGTATCAACCAAGCTAAGAAATTTAGTAAAGAAAGATTTAAAAAAGAAATCAGAGAATTTGTAGAAAGTAGGATGTAGTAGGTAGTATGCAAAATATGGAAAACAAAATAAAAACATTTAGGGATTTATACTCTTGGAGCGAAGGTCATAAATTAGTACTTATGATTTATAAAATTACCAAGACCTTTCCTAAAAATGAAACTTTTGCGCTTGTTGATCAAATTATCAGAGCAGTAGTATCAATTACGAGCAATATAGCTGAAGGATTCGGTAGGCATGGAATTAAGGAAAAAATTCAATTTTATTATCTAGCGCAAGCGTCTTTGTCTGAAGTTCAAAATCAAATTATTATTGCCAAAGATGTTGAGTATATAAATGATAGTTTATTTAATGAAATTTGGAATCAGACAATTACTGTCCATAAATTACTAACAGGATTAATTAAAAGTTTAAAGCGAGTTTAGCTTTTGTCTTGCATTCTGCATTCTACATACTGCATACTACATGTTAGTATGCCAGAATTACCAGAAGCTGAGACAATTAAATTACAACTTGAGAAATACATCAAAGGGTCAAAGATAGTTGATATTGAAATACGAAATCCGAAGTACGAAATTCTAAACAAATCAAAAATTTTAAATTCAAAAATCTTAAATATTAGACGGTTTGCAAAGCAACTTTCAATAGATCTTGATAATGATTATTCAATAATGATTCATGTAAAAATGACAGGGCAACTTTTGTATAAAGGAAAGAGGATTGAGGAAAGAGGATTGAGTTCAAAGGTAATAGGCGGTTTGGGAGGCAAGCATACTCACGTGATTTTTCACTTAAATGACGGTGACTTATATTACAACGATGTAAGGCAGTTTGGATGGATTAAGTTAATTAAGAGTGAAGAATTAATAATTAACAATTTTGCACCCGAACCTTTTAAAGATTTAACTTTAGAATATTTTACCACCTTATTGTCTAAATCAAAAAGAAATATTAAAGTTCTTTTGATGGATCAATCAAAAATTGGTGGGGTGGGGAACATATATGCAAATGATGCACTATGGTTGTCTAGAATTAGTCCAAAACGTGCTTCTAACTCACTAAGTAACCAAGAAACTAAGCTTCTTTATAAGACAATTGAAATAGTCTTAAAAGCAGGTCTAAAATATGGCGGAGCATCAGAACTTGCCTTTGTTACACCTGATGGGAAAGAGGGAGAATACCAAAACCACACTTTGGTCTATGGTCACACAGGGCAATTATGTTCTAATTGCAAAAAAACTAAAATTGAAAAATTTTTCTTAGGTGGTAGAGGAACGTATTGGTGCAAAACATGTCAAGCTTAGCTTGACTATTACCCCGCTGGGCGGGGTGTCAAAATTATGAAAAACCGTTATCATATCCATTGGATTCATTTAATAGCAGTGTTTATCTTAGGAGGTTATTTTATTTTATCTAAAGTAAATTTAGTTAACGCTTTGACAAAAGAAACATTAATTTTAAGTTTTTTGCAATTATATTTATTTGGAGTATTTTTTGCATGTTTATTTTTATTTATATTTTCCCATGAGAATTTTTTCCCATTTGCAAAAGACATTGAAAAACAGGAAGCAAAAAACGAAAAGAAATACTTAAAAAAATATTTACACCATGGTAAAGTATTGGGGACTTTTGTAATTGGAGCAATTGGAGGTCCAGTTTTTTCTTCACTTACTGCAAGACTACTTCTTAATAACTACCCTTTTAAGTATCTCTTGGTAATACTTGCCAATATTCCTTCTACTTTTTTTACCGTGGGAATTGCAAATGGATTTGTAAAACTTTTCAATTTTTGAAGCAACTAATTCAATACCAAATTTTTTAGAATCTCTTCTAATATTTTTACTTAAATTAACATAATCACAAGTTTCGACAAATTTGGTTATTTTTTTAGCAAAAACAATTGGTTTTGTATCGTGTTTTATTTTTAAACCATTACTATTATTAATTAATTCATTAATCGTTTCATTTTCAAGTCCTATAATAGGTTTTCCAGCTGCCATGGATTGTAAGACTACTAAACTTTGTGCCTCTTTTTTTGAGGCAGAAATTAAAAAATCATTATTTTTAAAAACAGAAGTAATATCATTTGAAAAGTCATTTAATTTAGCATTTGTCATAATATTTTTCTTTAAATAATTATCTAACTTAATCAAATATTCTCCTCCTGTTTCCTTTTTGCCGTATAAATTTAACTGATATTTATTGGGAAGATTTTTAAATACTTTTAAGAGATAGAGTTGATTTTTTCTGTCGTTATAAGTACCCAGAAAAATAAAATTTATATTAGACCTGTTGCGGAATAGTGTTAAAACAATCCATTAAGGATATATTTGT
>JBBTVW010000006.1:0-8538 GCA_038063075.1 Patescibacteria group bacterium
CCTCAAAATGTGCTGCCAATAGGTGGAACATATAGGCATATGGTAGCTTATAAGGCTCTTGCTAAAAAACAGGGTTTTGATGACAAAAATATTTTTGTAGGAGGAAATGGACAAGAAGTTGTTTTTAGTAAATCAGGATCTCATTTTGGCAGAAAACTTACTCTTAAAAACGTTTTTGTAGATCAAATATCAGGCGAAGAGGTTGAAAGTTTTGTTTTAATGGATAGGCAAAAAATTGCTAAAGAAGGAGTTGTAGTTGTAATTTGCGAAGTTGATCAGGAAACTGGTCAAATAGTAGATAATCCAAATATAATAGCTAGAGGATATTCTACTCAAGATGCTCAGGATCTTTCAACTAATTTATCAAAAGAGTTAAGGAGTGCACTTTCGCGTAAAAAACAACCAGTTACAAACTGGATATACATAAGACGCTTAATTGGTGAAGTATCTGAAAAACATATCTTTAGAGCTTACAGAAAACGCCCCATGGTTTTACCAATTGTTATAGAAGTTTAATTGACTTGTAGTTAGGCCTCAAACTTCCTATAATAAGATGTATGGCAAAAAGAAGACATTATCAAAAACAAAAGTTTAAAGTTAAGCTTAAGAAAAATACTGTTTATTCTATTTTTGCTTTTGGCGTAATACTTTCAGGAATTTTACTAGGTTCTTCATTTGCAAAAACAGGTCCATCACTAACAACAATAAATGATTATATTAATTATTACTTTGGATTATTATCATTCTTGCTCCCCCTATTTTTAATAATTTTAGGCTTTTTCTTTTTAAGACTTAAAATGTTTATCTCAAAGCCAAATGTTTCAGTTGGTTTCTTTATTCTCTTTCTCTCCTTACTTGGTTTAACAAGAGAGGGTATGGTTGGTGGATATTTAAATCAACTTATTGCAGAAGTATTATCAGGCTTTGGAGCATTTGCAGTTTATCTTGCTGGAGTATTTGTTGGTTTAATAGTTTTATTTGATACATCAATTGATGAAGTCATGCAAATTTTATCTGCAATTGTAGGTTTTTTACCAAAACTTTTCCCATCAAAAATTTTATCATTCTTTCAAAAGAAACAAATACCTGCTATGGGGAACAGAGAAATGGTTATAAAAGGAATGGGTGATAAAGATTTAGGCAATAAGGAAATGAAAATTAATTCTAATTTACCTAAAAAAGACGAACCTCTTATTTCAGATAAGCTTGTTATGAATACCTTAGGAAAACCTGGTGTTTGGAAGCTTCCGCCAATGGATCTTTTATCAAGTGATACATCTCAAAAAGCAGACAGGGGAGATGTTAAGAAAATTGCTGCAAAAATTGAAGATACTTTGCAAAGCTTTGGAATTGGAGCAAAGGTTGTTGAGGTTAATCTTGGCCCAGCAGTTACACAATATGCTCTTCAGATTCCTCTTGGAACAAAGGTATCTAAGATTACTAATCTTTCAAATGATTTAGCCCTAAGTACTGAAGCCCCAACAGGGCAAATCAGAATTGAAGCTCCAATTCCTGGAAGAAACTTAATTGGTGTTGAGATACCAAATAAATCACTTGAAGTAGTCTCTTTAAGAACAATGTTAAGTTCAGATCAAATGAGAAAAAGTAAATCAAAACTTGCAGTATCATTAGGCCTTGATGTTTCTGGAAATCCTTTAGTTGCAGATATAGGTAAAATGCCCCATGTGTTGATTGCAGGTACAACTGGAAGTGGAAAATCTGTTATGGTAAATAGCTTTATTGCTTCATTGCTGTTTAGAGCAACACCAGATGAGATAAGGCTTATTATGATCGATCCTAAAAGAGTTGAGTTAACAGGATATAATGGTATACCTCATTTAATGACACCTGTAATTGTTGAGGTAGACAAAATATTAGCTTCTTTAAAATGGGCAATGGGAGAGATGGACAGAAGATATAAGACCTTTGCAGAGCATGGGGTAAGAAATGTTGATTCGTATAATGAGCTCGCTGGTTTTCAAAGACTTCCATATATTGTTATTTTTGTTGATGAACTCGCAGATTTAATGGCATATGCTCCAGTTGAGGTTGAAGATGCTATTGCAAGATTAGCTCAAATGGCAAGAGCAACTGGAATACACTTAGTAGTTGCAACTCAAAGACCATCTGTTGATGTTATCACTGGTCTTATTAAAGCAAATATACCATGTCGTATTGCTTTTAACGTATCGTCAATGATTGATTCACGTGTTATTATTGATACGCCTGGTGCTGAAAAGCTCTTAGGTCGTGGAGACATGTTATTTATTCCTCCAGATCAAGCCAAGCCTACTCGTATTCAAGGAGCTTTTGTTTCAGAAAAAGAAGTAAGAGGACTTGTAGATTTTCTAAAGAATGAAAATCCACCAGTGCAATACACAGAAGAAGTATTAGCTGAGCCATTAGTTGCAGCTAAAAAAGGACTTGCTTCAATGGGCGGAGATGGAAAAGACGCATTATTTGATGAATCAATTAGAATAATTTGCCAACATGATAAAGCATCAGCTTCGCTTTTGCAAAGAAGATTATCAATTGGCTATTCAAGAGCAGCAAGAATATTAGATCAACTTGAGGCGGTTGGTGCAGTTGGAAGAGCTGAAGGAAGTAAACCACGAGATGTACTGATTACAAACGCTGAAGAATTCATCTCGAACGTAAGTCAGACGTAATTTTCTTCTTATGGTTAAAGCAAGTGAAAAACTTAAGGAAGTAAGACTTGAAAAAGATCTTAGTCTTGAGGAAATAGCTCAAAATACAAAAATAAAAGCTGTTTATCTAGAATATATTGAAAAAGGGGAGTATAGTAAGCTTCCTTCGGTTTCTTATGCACATGGTTTTGTCAGTAATTATGCAAAGTTTTTAGGGTTGAATGAAAAAGAAATATTGGCTCTTTTTCGAAGAGAGTTTGATTCAGATACAGCGTATAGGGTATTACCTAAAGGTTTTGACATAAAAGAAGAATTCCCATTAAGAGGATTTAAGGTAAAACAGACTGCTTTCGTAGGCCTATTTATTTTTATCTTATTTATTGGTTATATACTTTTTCAATATAGATATGCGTTTATAAGTCCCCCTCTAGACATTAATTCACCTCAACAAAATCAGGTAATCAAATCTTCCAAAATTACTATTTTAGGAAAAACAGAGCCTGATTCAACAATTTATATTAATAAAAATGTGGTAACTGTAGAAAAAAATGGTAATTTTGAAAAAACTTTAAGTGTTTTTCCTGGTAAATTTACAATTGATATAAAAGCAATTAATAAGTTCGGTAAAACTTCAGAAGTTAAAAGAACGGTTGATATACAACCTGCCTATTGACCTTTTAGTCAATTTGAGATAGTTTATTGATATGACAGATCCTGCCCAATTAGCGTTGTTTTTAGTAATCTTAATCCTAACTGTACTTCTTGTGGTATTAGGTGCCCAGGTATTTTTCATTCTTCGTGAGCTTCGTAAAACAATTGATAAGGTAAATAAAGTTTTAGACGATACATCTGTTATTACAGAAAGCGTAAGTAAGCCCATTTCTTCTTTTTCTACCCTTGCAATGGGTTTAAAAACAGGTGCAACGATTGCAAAGATATTCCAGGGTACTAGTAAACACCACAATAAAAAAGATGAATAATAATGGAAACAGTAGATTCTTAGACGGCTTTATGCTAGGTATTATAGTGGGTGCTTTAGGTGTTTTTCTTTTTGGTACAAAATCAGGTAAAAATTTAATGAAAATTCTCTCAGAAGAAGGCCTTGAGGGTATATCAAACCTCATGAAAGAACATGGTCTTGCTGATTTAGGACAAGAGTTTGAGCAAGAGGAAGAAATGGAACCAGAGCCAGTAAAACATACAGTAAGCAATAATCATCAACCACAACAAGAGGTTAAAGAAGCTATCCATAGCATAAAAGAAGAGGTAGAAGAGCAAGTAGAAAAAGCTCCTAAAAAGAGATTTTTTAAAAGATTAAGAAATTAATTTAACCCCCTATTTATTAGTCCCATAGTTTGATTTTTAGACATTTTTTTGATATAATTTCACCTTATGGAAAGACCAAAGTATTTAACAACAAAACCCCAAAGAGCAAAAGGCTTAGAGCTTTATGCTTTTCATGTACAGTCTGTTATAGATAAAGAAAGAATTCATTTTACTAGACCCCAAGCTCATTTTACTAGAGAGGAAAAACATGGATGGGAGGTACAAGATTCTCCATTATTACCTCGTCGTTTGGATCGTTTTATATTAGGTGAAGAATATTCTTATCATGCAACATTTAGGAGTGTTCTTCCAGAAGGAACAAATTTAAAAACAGATATAGTAGGAGTTTTGGGTGATAGAAAAGGAGAAGCTATTGGAATTGATCTTGGCGGGTTGGGCTCAAGACTTTTTGCTGATTTTCCTAAAGGTTTTTTTGCAAAAACTCAAGGAGTGGTTTTATTTGATTCAAGAAGTATGCTTCAATGCACGGATGACACAGTATCTAATCATGGAGTTATTGTTGGTGATATAACAACAGATAAGACAAGAGAATCAGTTGACAGATGGTTAGGTGGAAAAAAAGTAGATTTGATAATTGAGCGTATGATGGGGGGTCTAGATGAAATTCCTCATGACTTACATTTTCTACAAAAACAATTTAGTGTATTATACGATATGCTTTCTGAGGGTGGAATTATGTTTATTCAAGTACCAAAATTTGCTACAAAGTTAGCTTCTTTATGGGTTGATGCTGCAAGAGAAGAATCTTTAGGAACTATTGATGTAAAACAGGGTATATATCATAGCAATCAATACGGATCAACAGTAGCTTTGAGAATTCGTAAGTTACCAGGGGCACCAAGAGAGTTACCTTTAATTTCTCAAAGAGAAGTAAGAGGTTTATATAAAGCTGCTTAATTAAAGGCCGTATTTTTCAATATTTGCGTTGTGTTCTTCAAGTGAAGTTGCGTACCTATTCTTTCCATTTTGGTCAGTAATGTAATACAGGTAATTAGTTTCTGCAGGATTTAAAGCTGCTTTAATTGCGGAAAGTCCTGGGTTTGAAATAGGTCTTGGTGGAAGGCTTGGATTTGTATAAGTATTAAATGGTGAATTTATTTTTTTATCTTCATTTGTAAGTCCTTTTTTCCACCATCTTTTTTCATCCTCTTGGTAGCCAAGGATATATTGCAGCGTTGCATCAATATCTAGTTTCATTCCAATACTTAGTCTATTGTAAATTACTGAAGCAACCAAAGGCCTATCTTCTTCAAGCCTTGCTTCTCTTTCAACTAAGGATGCAAGAATAAGAGTTTGTGATTCTGGCAAGTTGTTTGTTTTTAGACTTTTAACGCTATCATATTTCGTTTGAAAGTTATTCTTAAAAATTGAAATTATTGTGTCAACGTCAGCATCTCTAGGCATTAAATAGGTGTCAGGAAAAAGATAACCTTCGTTTTGATTTAGAGTTTGTCTCCAGCTCTGATCGTAGTTTGGCATTTTTTCCTCTAACATATCTGCAATTTCTTCTGCTCTATATCCTTCAGGAATTGTTACCCAGATATCTAGAGTTCCATGGGTTAAGCTTTCAGCTATTTCGTAAGCATTCATAGAGGGATTAAGCCTAAAGTCTCCAGCTTGAATTTTTTTATCAAGTCCAGTCTGTTTTGTAATTAAGAAAAAAATAACAGGATCTCTTATAAGACCTTCTTTTTTTAGGCTATTGGCAATTTCCCTTACTCCTTGGCCATTTTCTACAACAAAGATTTTAGGTGAGTTATTTTGGGAGTTAACTGGAAGAACACCGTTTTGCCACCAGAAGACGGAAATTATAACAAATACTAAAATTAAAACTACAACTGTTATAATTCTTTTCATTCGTAAACTTCAATCGGAAAGTTTTTTAAAGACTCTTTTCCTTCCTTAAGATTATACACTTTTTCGCTAAAAAGTGTATATAAAACATCTCCCACCTCAACACTTTCCCCAATTTTTTTATTTAAATATATTCCTGCTTTTTTCATTTCTGGAGCACCAAGTATTTTAGCTATATGAGTTATATTTTTAATATTTAATTCATTAATTATGCCAGGCTTTGTAGCCTTTTCTTCATAAATATGTTTGCCTAGTATTAATTTATTGCTAGTTATATTTGGATTTCCTCCTTGAGCTTTTATTATTTGCTTAAACTTTTCTAGAGCAATTTTTTTCTGTAAGATTGTTAAGGCAAGGTTATATGGGTTTCCAAAATCTTTTAACATTTTTTCTTTATTTGGACTGTCCTCGAAACACAGTTCAAGTAGGGCTGTTGCAATAGTTAAGCTTCTTACCTCAAGATCTATTGGTCTATCCTTTGTTTGTTCAAGCACTTTAAGACTATCTCTAATTTCTAATACAGGACCAATGCCTCGTCCTGCTGGTTCATCTGTTTTATAAATTAATACTTTAATTTTTATTTTAAATTTTTTTGCTAACATCTCAAATTTTTTACTTAATGTTTTTGCATCTTCAAGGGTATGCACTTTAACATGCTTTCCATAGGGAAGATCTATAACAATATGATTAGAACCAAAAGCAATTTTCTTTGCCATTATGGAAACGACTACTTTATCATAGGATTCAAAAATAAGTGGTTTTTCAACTTGAATAATAATGTCATCGGCAGGTGCAAGATGAAAGCTTCCTCCCCAAACAATACAGGCATTAGTTTTTTTTATTACATCAAGAATTTTTTCTTTTGTTAAATTAACTGGAGCTAGTACTTCCATATCATCTGCTGTTCCATCTGGACTAGTGATTGCTCTTGATGAGCTTTTTGGTATTTTAAATCCTGCTGCAGCAATTATGGAAACAACGATTGGCGTTGTTCTTGTTGCGGGTACTCCGCCAATTGAGTGTTTATCTGCAACAATTCCAGGAAAAGATAATTTTTCTCCTGTTTCTACCATAGCTTTTGTTAGGTAGTAAAGTTCTTGATCGCTAAAGCCTTTTGAGTAGCCAGAGGCAGCAAAATAGGTTGTTAAAACATCACCAAATTTTTTCTTAGAGATTTCATCCATGATTGCATATATTTCTTCATAGTTTAAAGTTTTTCCTAGAAGTTTTTTTCTTACAGCATTTATTGCCAAATGTTTCTCATCCATATATTTAAGGCCTTATTTGTTTGACTGCAATAGCAAATGTTTGCTTTAAAACTCTTAGGATAAATGAAAACCAATTGTTAATTATTCTATAAACATTTGGCCAAATGTTTTTTAAAAAAATATAAAGTCTATTGTTGTACATATTAGTTTTTAACAAGCCTTGCTTTAATTGCTAGTCTTTTCCAAATTGTTCCAGGAGGAGTACAAGTGATTAGTGTTATATAGCTATCGTCAAAACTTTGCTCTAAAACAGATGTGTTATCTGGGTCTACAACATTAATACTTTCAATTCTGTATTTATAGGTAACATTTCCAACAGTTACAATTATTTCGTCTCCAACTATTAGTTTATAAAGATGACTAAAAACAGTTTTGTAATTTCCTTCTTCATAAAGTTGAGGAAGTGTTGAGTGTCCGAAAATTACTGCATTTCCATTTTCAGGTGGAACTGCTGTTCCCCCATAATTTACTAAGTGTTTTAAGAGATCAGTGTCAACTGCTGAAACTTTTGCTTCATTAATATTTATTTTTGGAATAGATATTGTATAGGTTGATGTTTTTAGATTTGTTGATTTATCATATTTATAATTTGGAAACCAATTTTGGGCATTTGTATAATCAATTCCCGATAGTGTTTGAGATGCGCCTTGAAGTAGGGTTGCAATTGAGTTTTGGGAGACAATTGTACTTTTTGGAATTGGTGAATTAATCTCTGAATTAGCAAATACTGGAGCAAAATATAATTGCCAAGATAAAAGAGGAAAAAAAACATAACCTGCAATTAAAACTCCCATAGAAATAATTAACAGACTAACAAGTCTTAAAAATTTTTTCTTCTCAATCGTTCTGCTTTTTTTATAAACTTTAACCATTTAATTTGAAGATATATCTATAGTTATGTTTTTAGGGTTTTTAGGAAGCGAAGATGATAAGAATGGAAGATTTGGTGAAATCTTAATTTCAGCATTTTTTACATTTGTAAGATTTAAAAGCATATTTTTGGTTTTCGTTGTATCTTCTCCTGCAATTTGTTTTATTAAGTCCTCGGTGTTTATTTTTGGAAAAAGTTTTGCATTAATTACTAAGTCTGCAGTAATATCATCATTTTTTTCAACTTTTATATTTTCTGCATTAACATCTAATCTGCTTTTTTCAATTGAAAAACTAGAATTATCAAAAAGTTTTTCTGAAAGTTTAATTACATCTGAGTTATCATATGACAGAAAATTAAATGCAACAGTTGCGCTTAGGGAAACTTTATCCGTTTGTTCTTCTTCTTTTTTATCAAACTTTTCATTACTTAAATCTGTATCAATAAATTGAGGAAGTACAGTTCTTCCAGAACTTACTTTTGCTGATATGTCACTTTTTGCTTTATCAGCTAGAGATTTTGGAAGTTCAGATCTAAGTTTTGCAAGATC
>JBBTVW010000007.1:0-27343 GCA_038063075.1 Patescibacteria group bacterium
TATACGGTAAAACATTTGCTCCTAAATCATTTAATGTTTCCCAAAGTATTGCGCTACCACAAATTCCATCTACATCATAATCTCCAAAGACGATAATTTGTTTCTTCTCTTTAATAGCTTTATTTATTCTTTCTACACTCTTTTTAAGCTCTTGTTTATCAATTTTTACACTTTCTATTGTTACATCACTAAGCTTTGGTGTTAAAAACCTTTCTTTTTGAACTTTTGTGGTAATTTTCCTATTTTCTAAAAGAATTGTTAATAGTTTCTCTTCTGTTAATTGTTTTATGCTACTTAGCACATTCCATTTCTTCATAAATTCTTTTTATATCTTTACTTTGCTATACTATACCAAGAAGGCAAAAATGATTCCAGAAGAAGTTTTACTTATATACAAAAAAATAGAGGACGCTGGCTTTGAAGTTTATTTCGTAGGAGGAAGCGTTAGGAACCTACTTTTAAAAAAAGACGTTAAAGACTGGGACTTAACTACAAATGCAACGCCAGAGGATATACTAAAAATCTTTCCAAATGGATTTTACGATAATGATTTTGGCACAGTAGGTGTTCCTTATAAAATTAGGGAAGATAAAAAAGTTGCGGAAATAACTACATTTAGAACTGAAAAAAGCACAAATCCAACTCATAAACCTGATAAGGTTTTATGGGGAAAAACAATTGAAGAAGATTTAGCTAGAAGAGATTTTACAATTAATGCAATTGCCCTAAGACTAGTTGGAAAATCAAACTCATTTGAGATGATTGATCCATACTCTGGAGAAAAAGATTTAAAGAAGAAAATATTAAAAGCAGTTGGAGATCCAAATCAAAGATTTAAAGAAGATGCCCTAAGACTTCTTAGAGCAATTAGGATTGCAACAGAACTTGAATTTAAAATAGAAAGTAAGACATTTGAAAAAATAACAGAAGATGCCTTACTTTTAGAACATATATCTAAAGAGAGAATCCAAACTGAACTACTTAGAATTCTAAAAAATGATAATGCATATGATGGGATCATGCTTTTACATACTAGTGGTCTTTTAAGATATATACTTCCAGAGTTATTAGAAGGTGTTGGAGTTTCTCAAAAAAGACCAGGCAGGCATCATACAGAAGATGTTTTTACTCATAACGTTCTTTCTTTAAAATTTTGTCCATCAAAAAACGAGATCGTTAAATTCGCAACTCTAATTCACGACATAGGCAAACCAAAGTCGTTATCCAAAGATAAAGATGGTTTAGTTATTTTTTATAACCACGAGATTGTTGGATCAAGAATTGCCCAAGATATTTGTCAAAGACTTAAGTTTTCAAAGAAAGACAGAGAAAAAGTTGTGACTCTAATAAGATGGCATATGTTTAGCGTTAATGAAAACTTATCAGATGCTGGAGTTAGAAGATTTATTAGAAGAATTGGAGTAGAAAACGTAAAAGACATGATGGATTTAAGAGTTGGAGATAGATTAGGCGGAGGAACACAAACTGCTGAGAGCTGGAGATTAAAACTATTTAAAGAAAAGGTTGAAAAAGAACTTAAACCAGCACCATTTTCAATAAATGATTTAAAAGTAAACGGAAATGATATAATGAAATTACTACAGATAAAACCAGGTCCCAAAATCGGGGACATATTACAGAAGTTATTTGAAGAGGTAGACGAAAATTTATCTAAAAATAATAAAGAATATCTCCAAGGCCGCATCAAGGATCTAGCCTAATCTGTTCTAATGATATGTCACAAAAAGTTCTTGAGGTTAAAAACCTTACAAAAAAATTTAAAGATTTTAATGCCATAGATAATATTTCATTTGATATAAACGAAGGAGAAATATTAGGATTGCTTGGTCCAAATGGCGCCGGAAAAACTACTACTATTCACATGCTACTTGATGTTATGGAACCCACTAATGGAAGCATTTCTTATTTTGGTAAATCTTTTAAAAGTCATAGAAGTGAAATATTAAAAAATATTAATTTCTCATCTGCTTATATTTCTTTACCTTGGTTATTTACTGTTGAAGAAATATTAAAAGTTTATGCAAACCTTTATGAAGTGCCAAATAAAAATTCTAGAATTAAAAGATTACTGCAAGAATTTGAAATAGAACATTTAAAAAAGAAAAAGGTTCATATGCTTTCAGCTGGAGAAATGGCAAGATTACTTCTTACAAAAGCTTTTATCAATTATCCAAAAATTATTCTCCTAGATGAACCAACAGCCTCCCTTGATCCAGATATTGCAGTTAAAATTAGAGACTTTTTAAGAAAACAAAGAAAAGAATATAACGTTAGCATGTTATTTACTTCACACAATATGGCTGAAGTTGAAGAAATGTGTGACAACATTGTATTTTTAAATAATGGAAAAATTATTGCAAAAGATAAACCGGAAAATCTCTCTAAGCAGATTCCGGAATCAGAGATTGAATTTATGACAAAGGATACAGTAAAAGCAAAAAATTTCTTAGAATCTCAAAAAATTTCTTTTACACAAAATAAAAAAACATTTGAGATTAGTATAAAAACTAAAGAGATTTCTAAATTTATTACACTTATGGCAACTGAAAAAATTGAATATGAAGATATAAGCATTAATAAACCAAACTTGGAGGATTATTTTCTTAAAATGTCACAAAGGAGAAAAATATGAATATAAAAAGAATAATGGCAATGGTGCAAAGATATTACTATAACACTAAACACAGTTACGACAGGTTAACTGATATGTTTTATTGGCCCTTAATGGATCTATTAATCTGGGGACTTACTGGTCTATATTTTGCAAAGTTATCTCCTGATTCAAGTAATGCAACAACAATTTTACTTACTGGAATAATCTTTTGGATTGTTACCTGGAGAGCACAATATGAAATAACAACTAACTTACTTTCAGAAATGTGGGACAGGAATCTTGTTAATATTTTCGCTTCGCCTCTAACAGTTTGCGAATGGATTACTTCAGTAATAATTTTTGGTGGATTAAAAATGATTATTAGTCTTTTATTCTCTGCAGGTCTTGCCTACTTAATTTACCAATATGCATTTTTCCAATTTGGTTGGTGGTTATTCCCAATTATTATTAATCTTGTTATTACTGGTTGGGCCTCAGGCTTTGTAGTTGCTGCAATCATTATTAGATTTGGCATGAAGGTACAAACTATAGCCTGGGCAGGAGCATATTTAATTGCGCCTTTTTCAGCACTTTATTACCCATTATCAGTACTCCCTGATTGGGCACAAAAAATTGCTTTAATTTTTCCATCAAGTTATATTTTTGAAGCAATGAGACAACATATTTTTACAAATACCATTTCTATGGATAAAATCATAATAAGTTTTGCATTAAATGCTATATTTTTGGTATTATCAATTAGTCTATTTGTTTTCTCATTCAAAAAAAGTAAAAAGATGGGGCTTGGTAGACTAATTTAAATAATGGATAAAGTAAAATTACAAGAAGAATTAAAACAATCAATGCTTGCTAAAAACGAACTTAAAACCTCAGTTTTAAGAATGCTTATCTCTGCAGTTAATTATTACGAGATTCAAAAAGGTGGAGCTGGATATAGCGCAACAGCAGAAGATGTACTCTCAATGATTGGATCACAAGTAAAACAAAGGAGAGATTCTATTGAAGAATATACCAAAGCAAATCGTCCAGAACTTGCTCAAAAAGAACAACAAGAATTAGAAATACTACAAACTTATATGCCAGAGCAGATGAGCGAAGAAGAGGTTAAGCAATTAGTTGAAGAAGCAGTCTCTCAAAGTGGCGCAACAACAATCCAAGATATGGGAAAAGTAATGGGAATCTTAATGCCAAAAGTCAAAGGAAAAGCAGATGGAAGCTTAGTTAGTAACTTAGTAAAACAAGCTCTTACTTCTTAACTTGTTAGCTAAATAAGTTTTCACTATAATTACCTCATGTTATATTACATAACTGGAAACAAAAATAAAATTGATGTTGCTAAAAAGTTTTTAAGTAAATATGATATTTCATTTATACCTAAAGACTTAAGTGCTTTGGAACTACAATCCGACTCAATAGAAGAAGTTGTAATTCATAAAGCAAAAGATGCTTTCTCAAAATTTAAAAAACCTTTATTTGTTAGTGATCATTTCTGGTCAATACCAGCCCTTGGTGGTTTTCCAGGAGCATATATGAAACATATTAATAAATGGTTCAAACCCAAAGATCTCCTAAATTTAATGGCTAGTAAAAAGAATAGACAAGCAATACTAACAGAGATGCTTTGTTATATCGACAAAAATACTATGAAAACATTTAAGCAAAGTCACACGGGAACAGTTTTAAAACAATCTCAAGGAAAAGGATTTGTTGGTTTTACGGTAATTTCCTTAACAAAAGATGGACTTTCAGTTGCACAAAAAATTGAAAAAGATCCATCAGCCCTAGAAGAAGATAAACTATGGGAAGATTTTGCTAAGTGGTATAAGGATTTAAAATAAAATTATTTTTTTCTTCTATCTACTAAGTCTTGCCAAATTACCAATATTGGAGCTGCATTAAATATTGAGGAGTATGTTCCTGAAATTATTCCAATTAAAAGTGCTACTACAAACCATCTAATTGTTTCTCCTCCAAATAAAAGCATTGCAACTAAAACCAAAACTACAGTAAAGGATGTATTAAATGATCTATCTAGGGTTTGCAATATTGAATTATTAACTGTTTGTTCAAAATCCTGACCTCCAACTTTTTTAAGATTCTCTCTAATTCTATCGAATACAACAATTGTGTCATGAACGGAAAAACCAATAACTGTTAGAACTGCTGTTACAAATAAGCTGTCTATCTCAACTCCAAAGAAATGTCCTAAAAGTGAAAATACACCAATTAAAAGTAAAACGTCATGAATTAAGGCAATGATTGCTGCAATTCCAAACCTAAAACTGCTTGTTGGTTTTGGTACTTTTCTAAATGACCAAGTAATATATAAAACAATTAATAGTGACGAAACACCGAGTGCTTTTACTGCATTTAGGGTAATTTCACTACCCATCGTAGGCCCAACAGTCTCATATTGAGATTGTTTAAAATCTCCCACTCTTTTCTTTAAATCTTTTACCAAAAAGACATCATCTTTTTCACTTATTGGACTAGTTCTAATAAATACATTATTCTTTGATCTTTCAACAGTTGATACTTTAATTTTCTTTTCTGCAAAAATATCTTTTATTCCTTTAATCTGCTCATCAGTAACATTTTTTTCAAACGATAAGGTTAATCTACTTCCTCCAGTAAACTCAATTGATAGATTTAAACCAAATAAAATTAAGGATATAATTCCAGGAACTATAACTATTAGTGAAATTAGTAGATACCAATATTTTTTGCCAATTATATTCATATTTGTTTATAAACTAATCTTAAAAATGTTCTTGTAACAACAATTGCTGAAAACATTGAGACTAAAACACCAATTGCTAAAACTAGCGCAAAACCTTTAACTATTCCTGTACCAAAAGAGTATAAAACAAAACTAGTAATAAGCGTTGAAACATTTGAATCTCTTATAGAGGTCCATGCTCTTGAAAAACCAAGCTCAATTGCGGTATGAATAGATTTTCCCTCTCTTAATTCTTCTTTCATTCTTTCAAAAATTAAGATATTGGCATCAACTGCCATACCAATAGAAAGAATGAATCCTGCGATACCTGAAAGGGTTAAGGTAATACCATATGGAGTGATTGAACTAAGTTTAAAGATTGCTAAATTAAACAATGTATATAAAATAAGAGCAACGCTGGCAACAACACCAAGTTTTCCATATAAGACACACATAAAGACTACTATTATTATAAAACCAACAATTCCAGCAAAAAGACTCTTCTCAAGTGAAGCTGTTCCCAAGGTTGGCTCAATAATATTACTTGATAAAATTTTAAGTGGAATTGGTAAAGCTCCAGCATTTAACTGGGTACTTAATTGATTTGCTGTTTCAACTGTAAAATTACCCGTTATAACAGCATCCCCTGTGAGTATTGCTTGCTGCACTGTTGGCTGTTCAATCAATTGATTATCCAATACGATTGCTACAGGCTTTCCAATATTTCTTTTTGTAATATCGGCAAACTTTTTTGTTCCCTCAGAAGTAAATTGAAGTTGTACTTGTGGTTTTCCTGTATTTGAATCAAATGAAACACTTGTTTGCTTAAGATCTGCTCCTGTTAAATTAGTCTGCTTAAATCCTAGCTCTGCAGATGGACTTGCGGTCTTAGCTGACGCACTTGCATCTTGTTCCCAAAATGTAAGCTGAGCTGTAGTACCAATTAATTCTCTTACTTTTTCAGTATCTGTAAGACCTGGAAGCTCAACGATGATTCTATAATCTTCTCCTGCAATAGATGTTTGCACAATTGGTTCAGATACACCAAATAGATTTACTCTTTTATCAATAACAGTTTTTGCGCTTTCTAAAGCTGAAGTTTTTTGATCTTTTGCAATAGTAGACGTATCAGCTTGTAAGACAAGACTTGTACCACCTTCTAAATCTAAACCTTTTCTAAAAATTAGCTCCTGTGGGATATTTATTTTTTGAAAAAGTATATTTGGATCAAAATTACCAATTTTAGGGAGGTTAATAAATACCGCAAAAATCGTTAAACCAATAATGAGCCACAGTAAGTAGCGAGGGTTTTTATTCATTTATTTATAGCATGCTTTCTTCGTCACCAATAAGCATTACTCTTGAACCTGAAAGGATTGAAAGTATAAATGGATCTCTTTTTTTCTTTCTAAAATCAAACTCTTCTTCTGTCATAACTGTATAATTAATTTCTGTACTAAGCCTTTTTTCTTCCTCTCTAACTAATAGGGCTAGTTCTGGTAAAACAATTGTCCCTACAATTACTAAATCTACTTCATCGGGCTGTTCTTTTATCTTTCTTAAAAACCTTCCCGAAAACATAGCATACTTTATCTTACCAAGTTTTACTCTATTTTTTAAGATTTGTTCACCAAGGCCAATATTTTTAGAACCAATCTTAAGAAGATCAAAGTAAAATGGATAATTTTTGGAAAGAGAATAATAAACTCTGTTTGCTCTTGGCTCTCTAGTTAAAATTCCTTTACCTTCTAGAAAAGAAAGTTCTCTTCTAACTGCGTTTATTTCATCGTGGGTTCTTCTAACTAATTCTCTTACATGAAACATATCAGAAGAGTTTGCTAAGAAAACGTTCAAAAGTTTTACCCGAGATTTTGATGTAATTAAATCTGAAAACATAAGTTGTTCTTTTTAGATGGCAGCCTTGAGGATACTATACAATAAAGAGTGGCGATTGTAAATATATTCTATTATCTACTTTATACTAAAATCACCATCTGCTGCATAGATTTCAAACCAAATTAATCCTCTATTAAATTCAATCTCTTTGCCGCTACTATCAGTTAAAATTGTCCTTGCTGTTCTATTTGCTTTTTTCCAGGTTGCATCAGTTCTTTTTCCATTCATTAAAACTATGGCTTTTCCGCTTCCTTTTGTTTGATACAAAAGATGAACATTATTTTCATATCCATCATTTGCACTTGACTCTTTCATAAGCAAAATGACTATATTTTTTGCACTAAGTTGTTTTTTGTTATTTAAATCAAGATGAGGCTTTCCACCATTACTTCTTTTATAATCATTTGTTTTTGGATCATATTTCCAATCTACTGTATATTGTGCATTATCCCAAAAAGCTAAATTAAGTGATTGGCTAGTTCCTCTTTCAGAAGCTTTAGCATCTTCAGTAAACTTATATTGAACAAATTTTTCATCCCATGATTCTCCTTCTTCATTTACATCTACTAATTTTCTCTTATTTGCTGCATAAGTTAATAACTTGCTTACAGATGAATACATTTGATGCTCTGTAGCAACATCAGGAAGCCTAGAATCATCTCTTAAGTATGTTGGAGCAGATGCACCAAATTGATCTAAATCGTTGTAGCCACTCCAACCGTAGTCTGCTATCTGAGATATAGCATCAGCTGGTCCTGGTTGATTTGCACCGCCTACATGAGCATACAGAGGATAATCACCATATTCAGAGATAAAATCTAAGAAATAAGTCCTAGCACTTCTAATTGGTCCAAGTACTCCTGCATCCTGACAATAAAATACTGATAAAAATCTCGTAATTCCACCTTCTGCTATTGCTTCATAAACAATATCTGCTCCAGAAAGTCCAGATTGAGGCCTTGCTTCCTGATGATTTTCTATCATAACCCCAAGTGGTCTATGTTTTTGCCACCATGCTTCTTGTTGCTTTGAATACTTAACTCCATTAAGAGGACATTCTTGTGTTTTTGGAAGAGACTGATCAAAAGCAACCTGACCATTGCCACCTACAACTGGCACAGGAACAGGAGCACTCATAATACTTTTTGCAATTGTTTGGGAGAATATTAAATATGAAGCCCCAGCGGAAAGAAAATATAATGCTAATGCGCTAAGTAAAAATAATAATGTATTCTTTTTTATTTTCATTTGGCAGTTTGTGAATCGTTCAAGGCTTTTTTCTCTTCTTGGGATAAATCTACTCCTACTCCTTTTCCACTCTTTACTCTTTTAGCATACCATCTTGTACCGGATCTTGAATAGAGGGCTGAGATTATTACCCCAGTGTTATCATTATCTACTAAAGAAAGGATAAAACTTTGATCTCCTCCTGTATCTTTAAAAGGATTAAATCTTAAAAGACCAACTCTTTGAATGTGTAAAAAGCCATCCTTTTCCAATTTTAATGAATACTGCTTTAAATAGTCAATATCCTTTTTATGCACTTCGTTCTCTTTAAGCAATTCCTCAAGTACTGTTTTTAAACTTTTACTCGTTACTCCTTTTGTTATCCTATTATAATGAGACAAAATTCTTGCGAAAAAAAATGTCAAAGCGGTAAGCCATACAAAAATAACAGCGATACTTAAAAAGAGGAGATTTGTTGGCATAATATTTACTTATATTAGCCTCTTGACAGCCATGATGTCAATAGTGTAATCTAGCCTCTATACATGGCTAAAAAGAGAAAAACAAGAGAAGACAAAAAACTCGCAGATTTACGCCATACTTTTACACATCAAAATATTCTCAATACCCTTGAGACAAAGTCCTCTTTTACAAAAATTTCAGCAAAAAAGCCTACTATAACAACCTATTCAAGCTATCCATATCTTGCTAAAGATTTAACAAAAACCTTTATCCTCACTGCCTCAATCATTGGAGTACAAATCTTACTATTCATTTCTTTAAAAACACATTTGATTAAGATTCCAGGTATATCTTATTAATTTGAAAGGAGGTGACTAACCTATGGCAACAATGTATTGTGTTAAATGCAGAGAAAAAAGAGACGATCCTAACGCAGAGAAAGTAACCATGAAAAATGGTAAACCAGCTCTTAAAGGAAAGTGTCCAGTCTGTGGTACAGGAATGTATAAGATCGGAGCTGCATAGAATTTCTCGTCTTAATGAGATAATAAAAAACCCCTCGCCAATTTGGAAGGGGTTTTTTGTAAGGAAAACTATTCACAACAGGGATCTTTATATCCACAAGTTTGGCAATAAGCATCTCTACTTCCTGGCATATCTCCCATTTGAGATTGACATACGGGGCAAGACTTGGTTCTTAAACCTTCTCTTGTCTTTTTACTTTTCTTCATAGTGTACAAGCTTATACACCTTAACTACTGAAACGTCCCAACTATTTTCAATCTCCGCTCTTCCAAATCCAGCAATTTCCCATAAAGAGTGGCCAATTGGCTCACATGGAACACTTTCACAAATTACAAATAATTGATCTGTAACAGATTTTCTTTCTGGATCAACTCCTTCATATTCAATTGTTGTTGGAGGATGATTCCAAATAGTAAAGAAATATCTATAAGTATGATCACTATTTCCACCAGTAATTATGGCAAAATTAAATGGTTTTGCATTTGTCTTTGTCATTATAAAATCAGTAATACTTCTCATTTGATTTAATTGTCTGTTTGGAGGATACCTAAAAGGAATACCTTGTAAATTAATTAAAAAGATTACTATGAATATTACTAAGGCAAAACCCTTAGAAAAACTTTTAAGATATTTTTTGTTTTCCCAAATAAACTTAAGCAATAAGGAAACCAAAATAAATGGGAGAGGAAAAAGAAAAGCAAAATAATAATCATAAATTGGTTTTTTATAAAATCCAAAGAGCAAGATTGAAACAAAAAACCAAAAAATTAAAAGGGAATAAATATAAAACTGGATATTTTTTTCTTTTAAAGATTTATAGAACTTATAGACTAGTAAGGTAATAGATAAAACTGCCATTACTATTATAAAAATCGTCCAAAGGTTTATTGCTAATGAATTAAATCTACTCAAGTGCTCTGGTAATGGAAAAGCAAAAACACTTCTCCCAAAAAGTCTAAAGAATACATCAGCAATTACTTTAAAAAATCCTTCATTGGTTCCTGTATTTCCTGAATGCAAAACGAATTCAAATATGTTTCTAAAATTTAAGAAGTTATGTCTTAGTTCAAAAATTATAAATGGAGACCAACCTATTAAAAAACCTAAAAATATAGTTAAATATCTTTTTAATAAATTAGTAAAAGCTTGTCTATTAAATGATTTAAAAAGCGTTGTAAATAATACATAGACAAAAACTACTACTCCTAAGAAAAGTGCTAGGTAATGCAGCTGCATTGAGATACCAAGCAATACGCCTGACACTAAAAATAGTTTAAAATTGTTCCTTCTTAATGCCTCTAAGATTAAAAAAAGCGTCAGGAGTGAGAAAAAAGGAAATGGATTTGGATTCCAAGATGATCTTGAATAAGATACTATTAATGGAGAGATCGCATAAAGAAGGGATGCAAAAATTGCCATCTTTTTATCAAAAAATCTCAAGACTACAAAATATAAAAGAATAACCGTTGCAATCCCAAATAAAGCTACCATAACTGCAGGACCAACTGGATTATAATTAAATAATAATAAGAAAGGAGCCATAAAATAGTAGTAGATTGAGCCAAGGAAAAATCCTCCAACTGAAGATGTAGGACCAAGAAGTGTCAGTTTACCGTGCAAAATTTCATAAACTTTTAATACATCTCTTCCTTCATCGCCTAAGAAAGTCATGTAATCAGCAATTTTATATAGTCTATAAAAAGCAGCCACGATTAAAATTGCAATTAAAGATAAACCATTTAGAGTTTTTAAAAAATTGAAAATCGATTTGATTTTGTTCATTTATGAGGTTTTTTGCGCCAGATTACAAACCTATACATTGTAAAATTATAAATAAGTAATACTCCTGTTGCTAAGACAAAATAAACATATGGAAGTGGGAATTCTCTACCAAATAATATTTCACCAAGCTGAATAAGGCCTGACTGGATAAAAAATACACCAGTATTTGAAGTAGCAAAAAAAGCTGCCATTTTTTTAAGATAAGAGGATGAACTTTTTGATTTTTCTTTATTAAAAGTCCAAAGATTATTTAAATTGTAATTTGAAAATATTGCAAGTTGAGCAGAAAGCTGATTTGATACTCCAAGAGGAAGTGTTGAATTAATTAATAATCTATAAACAATAAGCTGCAGTAAAAAACCAATTCCCCCAACAATTAAAAACTTTCCAAATGATCCATGGACAAGTCTTACTTTAATAACAAAAACTAGTGTTTTTATAATAGTTTCTATGCCTGGTATTTTAGATTTACCTTTTGTTCTGTCTTTTGCAGCAAATGGAACCTCTGCAATTCTAAATCCATCAATAACTGCGTTATATAAAAACCCAACTTGAAATGTATATCCGGTAAATTGATCAAGCTTTGACCTTTCAGCTAAAAATACTTCTCTTTTAATTGCTCTGTATCCACCAGTCCAATCATGTATCTCTTTTCTTCCAAATAATAAACGGATAAACATGTTTCCATAAACAGACATTATTTTTCTATGAATTCCCCAATCTTTTGGAATTGATCCACCCTGGCTATAACGAGTACCAACCACAAAATCAAAACCTTGATCAATTTTTGCTAAAAATTCTGGAATCTTAAATGGATCATGAAATAAATCTGCATCCATTTCAAACAAAATATCTGCATTCATTTTTTCAACAGCTACATTCATTCCCCTAAGATAGGCTGCACCAAGTCCTTCTTTTTTACCGATAGAAAGATCAATATTGTCATATTTCTGCATGAACTCCCTAACAATACTTTCTGTCTTATCAGGGGAACTATCATCAGCAACCAAAATAGACATCTTATGATTTTTAACTAGAGGGAAAACATCTTTTTCTAAAATTTCAATTAGGCGCTCAATATTACCTTCTTCATTATATGTGGGAATTACAATAACTACATTCATCGTATACTTAATTAAATCACAAACTCTTGAAATATTCTATTGTTTGTAAAAGTCCATCTTCTAAACTAACCTTTGGAGACCAAGCTAATAACCTTTTTGCTTTTGCAATGTCAGGTTTTCTTTTATGAGGATCATCAACTGGCAAGCTTTCTGAAAGAATCACTTCTGAGGCTGAATTAGTTAATTTTTTAACAAGATTTGCATATTCTAAAACACTATGCTCATCCTCTGATCCTAAGTTTACAGCCTCGCCTTTAGTATTCTCGTTAAACATTAAAAACATAAGACCCTCAACTAAATCATCTACAAAACAAAGTGACCTTGTTTGATTTCCATCACCAAATACAGTTAATGGCTTTCCTTCCAAGGCTTGATTTATAAAATCAACAATCATTCTTCTATCTTCCCTCATCATGCCTGGGCCATAAGTATTAAAAATTCTTGCAATTCTAGCATCAACATTTGCCTCTCTTACAAAATATGCAGTAATTGTTTCTCCAAATCTTTTTGCTTCATCATAAACTGAACGAGGACCCATTGTTGAGACATTTCCTCTGTATTCTTCATTTTGAGGATGCTCAAGTGGATCACCGTAGATCTCAGATGTTGAAGTAAATAAAAATTTAGCGTTATTCTTCTTGGTAAATTTTAAAAGCTCAAGTGTTCCAGCCGTATTAACAAGCATTGTTTCTAAAGGAAGAGCGTGATAGCTAATTTTACTGTGATGATTTGGGGAGGCAGGAGATGCTAAGTGAAAAACAAAATCTGCTTTTATATCCTCAGATAAAGGTTTTATTACATCATGCTCTATGAAAGTGAAATTGGGATTTTGACTTAAGGATTTAATATTGTCTCTTGAGCTACTTACAAAATTATCCACACAAATGACTTTTAAATTTTTTTCAAGAAGTCTTTTACAAAGATGTATTCCTATAAAACCTGCGCCTCCGGCAACCAAACATGTATCCATATTAAGCTAAATTAATTGTAGCTTAAAATTGCTCTTGTGAAAAGCATGAGTTTTTGATAAAGTAATATTTAGATTACACCTATGGCAAAAAAGGCACTTATAATTGGAGTTTCTTCACAAGATGGTTCATACCTTGCAGACCTTTTATTAGAAAAAGGTTACGACGTTACGGGAACAATAAGACGCACCACAAATTTCTACCACGAAAATGTTACACATCTATATGGAAAAATTAATATCGAAGCTGCAGATTTAATTGACATGGAAAGCATTGCAAGCGTTGTTAGAAAAAGTAAGCCAGATGAAGTTTACAATATTGCAGCTCAAAGTATTCCAGCTGACAGCTGGACTCATCCTTTTTATACTGGCGAGGTAACAGCTCTTGGCCCAGTAAGAGCTATGGAAGCTACAAGGCATTTTGCTCCAAATGCCAGATTCTATCAAGCAACAAGCAGAGAAATTTATGGAAATATAGCAGCAGAGAGTGCAACTGAAGAAACTCTTTGTGATGCAAATAATCCTTATGGAATTGCCAAAGCCTATGCCTATATGATGACAAGATGCTATAGGGAATCCTATGGAATGTTTACTTGTGGAGGAATCCTTTTTAACCATGAAAGCCCAAGAAGAAGTTTACATTTTGTAACAAGAAAAATTACAGCCGCAGTTGCCTGTATTAAAAATGGAGTTAAAAATCCTCCACTAAATGAACTTGGAGAACCATTAGTTGATAAAGATGGCAAATTACATTTAGGATATCTAGATGCACAAAGAGACTGGGGATATGCAAAAGATTATGTAGAAGCTATGTGGCTTATGCTTCAAGCTGATAAACCAAAAGATTATGTTATTGGAACAAATACTACCTATTCTGTAAAAGATGCTTGTAGAATTGCATTTGCACATGTTGGATTAAACTGGGAAGATCATGTTATCTCAAACGAAAAATTACTAAGACCAACCGAAATTAAAGAATTAAAAGGAGATTATTCTTTGGCTAAAAAAGACCTTGGTTGGGAACCAAAAACATCATTTAAAGATTTAATGAAAATAATGGTTGATGCAGATTTAGAACGTTTTAAAAACCACTAATTAAACGTTTTTTCTCCAAAACTCAAGTATTTCTTCTAGGGTTTTCTCAATCGATATTTCCGCAGTCCAATTTGTTAGATTTTTAAACTTAGTGTTGTCACATAAAAGCTCAGGATTATCGCTTGGACGAAGAAGCTTTGGATCAACTTCCACTTTAATTTTTGCATTACTAAAAGAAAGAAGAATATTTAAAACATCTGACATTTTATAAGATTTTCCAGAACCAATATTATAAACCTCTCCCGCAATTCCCTTTTCCATAAGTAGTACATATGCTCTTACCATATCTTTTACGTTGGTAAAATCTCTTTTAGCTTCCAAATTTCCAACTGTAAGTATTGGTTCTCTTTTGCCACTTTCTATTTCGGCAACTTTTTTAGCAAACGCGCTAGTTGCAAATTGGTCTGTTTGACCAGGTCCTATATGATTAAAAGGTCTTACTCTAATAATATTTAAATTGTATGAGATGTTATATTGAAGACCCATATAATCTTGAGCAATTTTTGATATTGCATAAGGACTTGCTGGCTTTAATGGCGTTTGTTCGTCTACTGGAATATCGCTTGGGCTAACAATTCCATAAACTTCGGCCGATGAAATGATCATTATTTTAGGATTTATGTTACCCTTTCTTACTGCCTCTAATAGATTTAATTGAGAAGTTATATTATTTGTTACAACTAAAGAAGGGTTTTCAAAACTTTTAGCTGCTGAAGCAAGTGCTGCAAGATGATAAATTTCATCAGGCTTACATTTTTCAATTACCTCAACTACTTTTTCAAAATCCATTAAGTCTAACCTATATAGCTCGATATTAGAAGAAATGTCTGCAAGGGAAGCTCCTATTTCACTATGATATGTACCAGCTAATCTAACACCTTCCTTATTAACAAGTAAGCGTGCAAGATAATTTCCTACAAAGCCTGAAATGCCTGTGATAAGAATTTTTTTATTCATTATCTTCCTACACCTTGATATGTAAAATCTAACCTTTTAACTTCCAAAGGGTTATAAATATTTCTTGCATCTAATATTATTGGGGCTTTCATAACATTTTTTATTCTTGATAAATCTAATTGTTTAAACTCATTCCACTCAGTTACAACTATTAAAAGATCAGCATCTTTTGCGGCTGAATACGAATCAGCACAAAGCTCAATTCCTGGTAAAATTCTTTTGGCGTTTTCCATTGAAACCGGATCATAAGCTTTTATTTTTGCTCCTAATTTTTTCAAATCATTAATAATAGATATTGATGGAGCATCTCTCATATCATCTGTATTTGGTTTAAAAGATAAACCAAGTACTGCAATAACTTTATCATCTAACTTTTCTGCTAAAAGTTTTTTAGCTTTCTTAACCACGTCATCCATTGCATCTTGATTTACTTTATCTACATCTTTAAGCAAAGAAAAATCATAGCCATAAGAATTAGCGATTACTATTAATGCCTTAACATCTTTAGGAAAACAACTTCCACCATATCCTGCTCCAGGAGAAAGAAATTGATTGCCAATTCTTTTATCAAGACCAATTCCTTCCAGCACTTTTAATCCATCGGCATCTGACAACTCACTTAATTTTGCAATTGCATTTGAAAAAGAAATTTTTGTAGCAAGAAATGCATTTGCAGCATATTTAATCATTTCTGCTGTTTCAATATTTGACAAAACATAACTTCCATCAATTGGCTCATGAAGTTCTATAAGAATATCTTGTGCTTTTTGATTATCAGTTCCAATTACGATTCTATCTGGATGAAGTGTATCTGAAATTGCAGTTCCTTCTCTTAAAAACTCAGGAACTGATCCAAGATCAAATTCTGCTTTTTCATTTTTTACGCTTTCGATAATTTCTCTTGTCTTTTTATTTGTGCCAACAGGAACTGTACTTTTGGTTACAACAACGCTATACCCATCTAAGTGTTTTCCAAGCTCCTCTGCTACTTTAAAAACAACAGAAAGATCTGCTTCGCCATTTTCTTTAGGTGGAGTTCCAACTGCAATAAATATTACCTTTGAATCAGGGATTGCCTTATCATAATCCAAAGTAAACAAAAGTCTTCCTGCTGCTACATTTCTTTGAACAATCTCAGCAAGACCTGGTTCATAAATAGGGATTATTCCTTTTTGAAGATTTTTAATTTTTTCTTCAGTATGACCAATAACCCAAACCGTATTTCCTAAATCTGCAAAGACTGCTGCTGTAACTAATCCTACATATCCATGCCCAATAAAAGTTATTGTCATATTTGTGTTTTAATAATTTCTAAACCTTCTGTAAATGTGTGCATTACTACACCAAGCTCCCTAATTTTATCATTGTTTAAGGCTGATGAAAAGGGCTCAGGTGGACGACCAACTAAAAACTCTTGCCTTGTTGTCTTACTTACTAAATTGGTATCAAGATTAAATGCTTTTGCAACTAATATTACAGCTTCGTAAACGCTAAGCATCTCACTACCAACTGTATGGTAAATTCCTGTTCCATTTTTTTCAACTAATGCATCAAAAGCTATTGCTAAATCATCAATAAATGTTGGAGAAATAATTCTATCTTCTAATACTGAAATTTTCTTACCACCAGAAAGCCATTCTTTAAAAAAGCTTACAAAATCAGGCTTAGTAAAGGCTGCCCTATAAGGATATGCAGTTCTCATAATTAACCAGGGTGTTGAAAGATTTTGTACTACTTTTTCTGCCTCAGCTTTTGTAATAGCATAAAAACTTAAAGGATTATATGGAGCATCTTCCTTAAAACCATCTTCTGGCATAGTATCTCCTCCAACTACCATATCAGTTGAGAGATGAATTAATTTTTTTCCAGTTTGACTGCAAGCTTTTGCAACATTCCACGTACCAACTACGTTTATTTTCCAACACTGACTATTTTCTTTTAAATCTTTTTCTTTTTCCGCCATTTTTACATCTGTATAGGCTGCTGCGTGAAATACAATTTGTGCATCTGAAGAAGAAATTGCTTTAAAAACAGATTCGTAGTTTACGATATCAACACCTGTTGACCTACTTATATTTTCAAACTCATACTTATTATCTAAAAGCTGGGTGATTCTTGATCCTATTAAGCCATTTAATCCAGTTCCTAAAATTTTCACAATTGATCAACATTTCCTCCCAAGTTATTATGCAGGATATCTTTATAATCTTCTGCTTTTATTGCTTCCCACCAACTTTTATTTTCAATATACCAGTCAATCGTTTTTTCTAACCACTTATCAAAATCATGTAATGGTTTCCAGCCAAGCTCCTTATTTATTTTTGTCCAGTCAACATCATATTTTCGATCATTCCCTGCTCTATCTTTTACAAAATGGATATAGTCCTCTGACTTTCCCATTATACTTAATATCCGCTTAACTACTTCTAGATTTGAAATGCCTTTATTCATTCCACCAACTAAATATGTTTCTCCAATTTTGCCTTTTTCTAAAATAAGTTCAATTGCTCTAACATGATCTTCAACATACAACCAATCTCTGATATTTTTTCCATCTCCATGAAGTGGAACTTTTTTATCCTCTAAAAGATTTGTAATTGCAATTGGAATTAGCTTTTCTGGATACATTGCTGGACCATAGTTATTTGAACAATTGCTAATAGTGATAGGCAATCCATACGTATGATAATATGCTCTAACTAAATGGTCTGCGGCAGCCTTTGTTGCTGAATAAGGACTTGATGGATCATATTTTGTATCCTCGTTAAACTGTGCAGGATTATCTAGGGCAATACTTCCAAATACTTCATCTGTAGAAATATGATGGAATCTTTTAACACCATGTTTTTTGGCAGATTCAAGTAAAACATAAGTGCCAACAAAATTAGAATGAATAAAAGGCTTTGGATCCATTATCGATCTATCTACGTGTGTTTCTGCAGCAAAATGAACTACAATATCTACGCCTTTCATTACCTCATCTACTTTTTCACTATCGCAAACATCAGCGCAAACAAAAGAATAATTAGGATTTTCTTGGACACCCTCAAGATTTACAATATTTCCTGCATAAGTAAGCTTATCTATATTTACGATGATGTCATTTGGATGATTTTTCATCCAGTAGAGAATAAAATGGGAGCCTATAAAACCCGCTCCACCTGTTACCAAAAGCTTCATATTAACCCATTAATCTTATCATGTATTGTTTGTCAAGACAACCTGTTTTGTGCTATATTTAATTTTATGAACGATAAATACAAGCTTGCAATTTCTCCAAACGATCCAGACTTTCCCAAAATGATTCAAGCAACGGAAATCCCAGGTTTATTAATTTATCAAAGAGATGAAAATGAGGACAATAGAGGTTTTTTTAAAGAAGTTGTTGAACTTAGAGATCTTGAAAAAGTTTTAGGTAAGACCATTAACGTAAAACAATGGAATCATTCCAAATCTATACCAAATGTTATAAGAGGTTTTCACTCTGAACCATGGGAAAAGATAATTTATGTTGCAAAAGGAAATGCCCTAGCGGTAATTGTTGATTTTAGAATTGACTCCCCAACCTTTGGAAAAGTAGTTAAAATACCACTTGGAGAAAATAATAGAAACACTATTTATTTACCCCTTGGAATGGGAAATGGTTTTTGTTCCTTAGGAGACACGGACACAGAATACATGTATATGATAACTGATTATTTCGAAGGAAAACCAACTCCAGCAGTTTCATATAAAGATCCTGTTCTTACAAAACAGTTTGGAGGATGGCCAGTAGAAAACCCAATTGTAAGTGAAAAAGATCAAAGCTATCCCACATTAAAAGAAAAATTTGGAGAACAGATTGATTTCTCAAAATTCCCCTGGTTAAAAGAAGAATAATTCTACGAAGCTACCTTAATACTTCCTAAAGCTCTACTTTCTAAAAATGCTACTGCCTTATCAATTAAATAATACAAAAGGGGTGGATATTTATTTTTATAATTTTTCCTATAAAAAATTCTCATAGCATTAAATCTTTCTTTCTGTAATCTTTTTTTAGTTTCGATATTTGCAGTTGTAATATCAGCTGCTTTTTTCTTAATTCCACTGGATGCACCACCAATATGCATTATGCTTTTTTCTCCAACATAATATATTTTATATCCTAAGTTTTTAATGTTGTAACAAAACTGTAAATCTTCTCCGTAGAAAAAATAATCCTCATCCCACCAACCAACTTTTTCTCCAATACTTCTTGACATAATCATAAAAGCTCCTTCTATTGCATCAACTTCATGGGTTGTGTCCATATCTTCCCATCCTCTTGTATAGCCAGCAAATATTTTGCTTTTAGGAAAAATTCTTTGCAATCCCAAAAAATAACAAAATGCATTCCATGGGGTTGGAAATCCTCTGTGGCAATTAAAATCAATTTGTCCATCCTTATTAATTAATTTACATGATGCACTACCAACCTCTGAATGTGCATTCATAAAATCAATCATATAATTTAGGGTATCTTTATAAACAATAGTATCGGGGTTTAAAAATAAGACATATTTTCCTTTAGCATATTTAACTCCCGTATTATTTCCTTTTGAAAAACCTAAATTTCCTCCGTTATCAATGATATGAAAGGTTTTTATTTTAGTTTTATTTTTATATTCTTTAAAATATTCTAAGCTACCATCAGTTGACCTGTTATCCGCTACTATTACTTCATATTTGCCACTACTTACCTCTTCTAAATAATTTTCTTCAATAGAGGAAACAGCTTCAGCTGTAATCTCTTTTGTGTTATAGGTTAAAATAATTATTGATAAGTCTACGTTTAAATTGTCTGCCATATTATTTAATTGCTAAAAGTGCTTCTCTATAAGTTTCCTTTAAGTATTTATTATTTTTTAAAATGCCAATAGTAATTAATAAATAGGCTTTTAACATAAGTAAGGTTTTTAATATTAAGTATTCTAAAAAACTTCTATGCTTTTTATAAAAATATAAAAGGTTTTTATAAATATTAACTATGGCAAAAGTTCTGTTGGTACTACCATGCTCAGCGTGCAAAACATAAGTATTTGGATAAAAAAAGGTTTGATATCCCTTTAGCTTTGCTCTGTAACAAAGCTCCATATCTTCTGTATACATAAAAATTTTCTCATCAAATCCTTTTAGTTTTTCAAATATATTTTTTCTTATCATTAAAAGTCCACCTTTTACCCAATCCACCTTACTTATTTCCTTAGGGCTTTTATCAAGTAAGCCCAACTTTTGCATACCTAAAAGTAACATTATTGCCTTAAATAATGTATAAAAAGCTCCTGCGCTTGCCTGAAGAGAACCATCAACATTTCTAAGTTGTCCTCCTAATATAGAAACATTTGGATTATTACCTAAATATTTTGCCATTTTTAAAATACCAGAATCTTTAACAACTGTGTCGTTATTTAAGAAAAGTAAATATTCTCCCTCTGCCTTTTGAGCTCCTAAATTACATCCCTTACCAAAGCCTCCGTTTTCACTACTTTCAATTAATTTAATATTTTGATATTTCTTTTTTGAAATATTATCTCGTATTATATTTACACTTTCCCCTAAGGATGCATTGTCAACGATAATTAACTCTACTAAGTCTTTTTCAAACTCTTCTTTAAATTGGATATATAAAGACTCCATGCAAGCAATAGTTAAATTTTCCTTTTTATAATTTAAGGTGATAATAGAAATAAGCATTTAAATTCCTCCGGTAAATATAAAAAATATTATAGAAAGACCAAGAAGACCAATTAACAAATACTCTGTAGTTATTTTTTTTGTTAACTCATGATTTATTTTGTGATGTAAAATTCCCCAAATAACGTACAAGATTATTGTTGCAACAATTGTAATAATTTGTAAATTTTTATTTGGAGAAGCAAAAACAGTCGTAATAACTCCAACTGTAAAGATAATAAAAAGCATTAAATAGTAATTTAGATGTTTAAATAATTTCTTTGTCATTTAGATTATGTATCCTTTCAATAAAACTAAGATCAAAGCTAAGATAAGACCTAAAAACATTATATGATCTAAATTATGTCCTACAAATCTTAAAATCTTTTTTCTTTCAATTATTACCATATCCAGTATAAACACAAATATAAATATTGTAATTGCTATTTGTGCAATATTAGATGAAAAAGTTTCTGCATTAATAAGAGGTTTTACCTCTGGGGTTGTTTGTCTAGCAACAGTTTTTGGAGTTTCTTTTTCTGCCTCTACTGTATCTTTTATATCTTCTGTCACAACAACGGGTTCAGTTGCTAGATTTTGACTAACCTCTGCTACCTCAGTTATTTTTTCACTTTCCTCACTAACTAGTGCACTAGCTAAATTAGATGTTCCTAGCATTTGAACAACTAATACCGTATCTTCCCCATTTAAACTACCTGAAACAACAGCAAAACCAACGTTTGAGTAATTACCTGAAAGCATGTTTTGCCTATGAGAATCACTTGCCATCCATGCATTAACTACATCTGATGAATTGGTATAACCCCTTGCTAGGTTTTCCCCAGCATATGTATATGCATATCCAGCGCCTTTAATAAAAACCCATGGCGTAACCCCATCAGGAGAAATATGTGCCCAATATCCCTTTGCTAACATATCGTTTCCTTTGTTTTGCGCAGCCTGATTTAGTCTTTCATCTAAGCTTAAAAGGCCAAGTCCGCTCTCTTGTCTTTTTTGATTAGTTAGGATTAAAAGCTGATCTATAGAAACATCAGAAGAAATACCCAAAACTTGTGGGAAATTTGTTTTAGTTACTGACATTAAAATACCAGCTGTGAAAAAAAAGACTATAAATAATGCAATAATTTTGTGGTGTAAAATTCTAGCTCTGTAATTATTAGTTATTTGTGGAGTAAATAAGTGATGTAAGTATTTAAGCATAATCTAATTATATACTGGCTCTTCCAAATCTCCAATCGGTTTATCATTTATAGGAATATTTAATAACGAAGACAATGCATTTGCTATTGCTATACCGACCCTTAAGCCTGTAAATGATCCTGGGCCCTTAACAATTTCTATTTTTGATAAATCTGTTGGCTTTAGATTTTTTTCTTTTAAGACTTTGTTAATTAAAATTAAGCATGTTTGAGATTTTAAATTCTTTGAATCAGAAATAATAATTTCTTCTTTACCATTTATGCTTAATCCAATTTTTATCTTTTTATTATCTGAAGTATCAATAAGTAAAATATTTGCCATAACTATATATTAACGCTTAAAGCTCCTTGACGCAAAATTTGCCATGGCTTTTTTGTACAATCAATAACTGTAGAAGCATTTTTAAAATGAGTTTCACCCTCTAAGACTAAATCAACTGATTGAACAATATATTTATTCAGGTCATTTATTGAGTAAGGAGTTTGTTCACCATGCAAATTTGCTGATGGTGCAAGGATTGGAACACCACTTTTTTTAATAATTTCTAAGATCAAATCATTTGCTGGCATCCGAATACCAATATTTTCTCCTCCACCTCTAACAAGTGATGGGACTAACTTTTTATTTGCTTTTAAAATAATTGTTAAAGCGCCTGGCCAATAATTACTTATTAATTTCTCTTCAATCTCTTTTGTATCACTATCCCAATAAGGCTTTGCCATCTCTAAATCTGATACTAAAACTGGAGTAGCCATATCGAAAGGTCTTTTTCTAATCTTAAATAATCTTTCAATTGCTTCTAGCCTATCAATTCTACATCCAATTCCAAAAGCAGTATCTGTTGGGAATACTATTACACCACCTTTTTCTAAAATCTCTACTGCTTTATCAATATTATTCATAAGTTTCAATTATTATTTTTCTTTTATCTTGGTCAATATATTCAAATTTTAAATCAATTCTCTTTTTAGGGAGTAGCTCTAAAAGCTTTTCAGACCATTCAATCGCAACAATGTTATTTTTATTTTCTAAAATCTCATCTAAGCCAATACTATAAAGATCATGCATAGTTTGAGTTCTATAAAGATCAATATGATAAAAATTTAAATTACCCATCTCATATTGCCTTGCTATTATAAAGGTTGGAGAAATAATTCTTCCCTCAATGCCTAAGCCTTTAGCAAGTCCTTGTACAAAACTAGTCTTACCACTTCCTAAATCACCATAAAGACAAAGAATATCTCCAGCCTTAAGATTTTTAGCAAAGTTTGATGCAAATTCCTGAGTTTCTTTTAAGCTTTGCGTGTTAACGATATTAGGATTCATTTGTTTTTAAATTATTTCTATATGACCAAAAAAATACTATACCACAAAGAATGAGAAAAATAACTCCAAAAAATATAAACACTATGCCTATTATCTTGCTTTTTCCCTCACCTAGAACAGTTACCTTAGTTTGGGTTGGTTTCTCATTATCACTATCTCCTAAAACAGACTGACTGGGGCTTTGTGATATATCTAAAACGCTTGTAATTGTTGGAGTTGGGCTAGACGTTGTTTTAGGCGTAGGAGTTTTTGTTGAGCTTGGAACTGACGTTGGTGTTATTGTGGTAGTTGGTTTTATAGTTGGAGTAGGCGTTGGAGATTTGGTTGGGGTTAGGGTATTAGTAGGTATTGGTGTTGGAGTTAAAGTAGGTGTTAAAGTAGGCGTTGGAGCAACGACATTAATAACTACAGATTCACATGGAGTTGATTCACTTAAACACCACGTTACATTTGTACCAGTTTCTGTATATCTACCTAATTTAAAATTGTAATTTCCACTACCTTTAAAACTTGAGTCTTGGGTATCTAATTTAAACTCAATTTGCCCACTCCATTGATTATCTGAATCCATTGTGACTTTATAATATTGCGTTGTATCGCTTTGATCATCATTTTGCCAATCACCATTATTATTTTTTGTATAACCAAGATATGAGCTTGGAGTATCAGTATGAGCAAAAACTCCTTTAATATAATAGATATTTCCTGAAGAATTATTTATTTGCAGATTAACATTTACTAAGAGCGTCTCTGATTCATTAAGGGTAGATGGAGCTCCGCTAAAAGTAAAAGTAGCGGCCAAACTAGGCTGGCAAAATATGTTCGATAATAATACAAAAGCAACTAAGAATATTATTGCTTTCATAAATAAATTCTAATATTTTGAATCATTTAATTTGGTATCATGTGTAAATACCAAGTTGTTAATCCTCCATCATGAACTACCTTTGCATAATATAATTTACCATTTTTACAACTATATGATCCACCATACAATTTACCTGCTTTAACTGATTTAACAGTGGAAGAAGATGAATCCATATCTATTCCAGTATGAACACCACCTGAATAAAATGATTTTGCATACCCATGTGAACCATAGCCCTGATTAATCGTTATTGGCTCATTTAATGGCCATGGCAAATTACCAGTTGGATTTACTGTACCATAGTAACCATAACTATCTGATGAGTATGAATAGGAATAACTAGCTGAACCTAAATAACTATTAGGATCTTGAATTGATCCTCCACTTTGAACCTCGAAATGTAGATGAGCTCCTGATGAACAACCAGGACTTACACTATGGGAAGCTACCGAACCAATTGAATCTCCTTGGTTTACGTCTCGCATGTATGAATCTGTTCCACCACCAAAGATAATTGCTCTTTCAGCCTGCGCTTGCTGCAATAATCTCTGATATTTTGCTTCATCATTTCTTGTAACATTTAATAATTCTACTTTGCTTTTCTTATCCTGCTCAAGCTTACTCGTATATGTTTCTAGTTGAATTTTTAATGCCTCTACTTTTGTTTTTTTCTCTTCAAAAATTTCTTTCTGGTTTGCATAATCTACTTTTGCTTGCTGTGTTTGATAAATAAGCTGCTTATCATGAGCCTGAGCTAATCTTAAATAATTCAACCTCGATAAGAAATCAGTTGCATCAGTTGACGTAAGTAAAATTTGAAGTGGCTGAATTGTTCCAATTTCATAAGTTGCGACCACCCTGCCAAGAAGTACTTCCACTAATGCGCTTAAAGATTTCTCCAAACCTGATATTTTTTTTGTTGCCGTATCGATATCTAAGGTTATATCTGTTATCTGTTGCTGGGTTGAAGCAATTTGATATTCAGTTAGTTTTATTTGGTTATCTGTTACAGCAATTTGTGAAGAAAGAGTTTTTTTCTCTCCCTCTTTTTCATTAATTTTACTTTTAAGAAATTCTATACACTGGTCATTGTTTAATTTTTGATCTGCGCATTCTGGAATTGTTGCTGCTGTTGAAGATGAAGGAGTAGGTGTTGGAGTTTGAGTTTGCGCAAGAGAAAAACCCTTAGCAAAAATTAAGACCAAAAGAATAGTGGAAAGAAATATTGATTTTTTTAAGAAATTCATAGAGCATAAACTCATTTAAGATATCTAAGTACGGCAAGAAAGCTAGATATTACTCCAAGTATTGTAGCTAGTATTAGCTCAAAACCTAAAAGCATAAGAAGATCAAGTGCTGGAACAGGAATAATTGGAATACCTTTTAAGAATGATTCTAAAAATGGCGTTGCATATAAAAGAGTTCCTGTAGAAATTGACCAACCAATTAATGCTCCCACTACTCCATAAAATATACCTTCAATTATAAAAGGCCACCTTATATACCAACTCGTTGCTCCAATTAGTTTCATAATTTCTATATCTTCTTTTTTATGAGATATTTTTATACTAATAATTGTAACCATAATAAAAATTGAAACTAAAGAAAGAAGAACTATTAAGGCAATACCAATTTGCCTAATTGCGTTTGTCCATGAAGTTAGAGCTGAAACAACATCTTTTTGATAAATTACCTCAGAAACAATTGAAGATTTTTTCAAAGCATCTGATATTTCACCTAAATCCTCTATTTGTATTGCTGATATCTCAAAAGATGCAGGCAAAATATCTGCTGTTACTAAATCTAAAAGCAGAGGATCATCTTTATTTTGCTCTTTATAAATACTTAATGCATTTTCCTTGGAAATATATTTAATCGAAGCTACTTTTCCACTTTGAGATAGTTGATTCTCTAAAGTATTAATATCTGCTTGAGGAGCATCATTTTTGAAAAACGCTGTTACCTGAGGTTTTGATTCAAAAAAGTTAACTATCTTTGAAGATCCAACTAGTAAAAAGGTAAAAAATGATACAACCAAAAAGGTTAATGTCATTATTAAGATAGCAGCAAGTGCTTGATAGGGTGATCTTCTTATATTTCTCCAGGCTGTACTAAAAAACTTCATTTATTATCCTCCTTTTCCAACTTTTCCTTATCAACTTCAACTTTATCATGTTCCTCTTTTTCATGCTTATCTTCTTTTTTTTCTACTACCTCTTCTTTGCTCTCATCTTCATCTTTTTTCTCTACGTGTTTTTTCTCTTCATGATGACCTTTTTCTTCTTTTACTATTCTTCCTTTTTCTAGATGAACCACTCTTTTATTCATACTTTTAACAATATCTATATTGTGGGTTGCCATAATAATTGTTGTGCCAGTTTTATTTATATCTGAAAGAAGCTTAACTATCTCCCATGAAGTTGCAGCATCTAAGTTTCCCGTTGGCTCATCTGCAAGCAAAATCTCTGGGGATAAAATTAAAGCTCTTGCTATAGCAGTTCTTTGAAGCTCTCCTCCTGAAAGTTGAATAGGAAATTTATCTTTATGCTCTATTAAACCGACCTGTCTTAATACTTCTTCTACTTTTTGTGCTGCATTTTTTGAATTTTCTCCGGAGACTTCAAGGGGTAAAACAACATTTTCAAAAATAGTTCGATCTGCTAAAAGCTTTAAATCCTGAAACACCACTCCAATTTTTTTTCTAAAAGCAGAAAGCTTACCCTTAGGAAACTTTACTAAGTCAAACTCGTTGATAAAAATATTTCCTTCAGATGGCAAAGAAACTCTTATCAAAAGCCTTAAAAGGGATGTTTTTCAAGATCCAGTTGGACCAACTAAGAAAACAAAT
>JBBTVW010000008.1:0-7733 GCA_038063075.1 Patescibacteria group bacterium
GGGTTTGTAATGTGGTTATGTGTTAGTGCCACGTCTTTAGACGTGGGTATCTACTGTTAGCAAAATATTCTCCCACTCTTTTTGTTCCCATTCCTGTTTGGTAAATTGACTGATCGACATAGCCTCGGAGCAAGATTGCCATAGGGTATATGCCATATGTTTTAGGGATATTGACAAGGCCTGTTACCTTTTTGGGTTCATTTCCCTTTTTGTATTCTAATGTAGGATCAAATTCAAAGTTAAAAATATTATCCTCAATATTAATTTTACAGGTTTAACCTCAGTTTTTGAAAGATTTTCAACTGTATATTTTTCCAAAGGTTTCGGTTTAATAATAGAAATAGGATCAGGATAACTGATTAATTTTGAATTATAATAATCATTTCCCCACCAACCAATCATAAAGAAGAACAAAGAATATAGAATTGTGTATAACGATTTTTTAATTGACAAATTAACCATTTCTGTGTTATGATTACTAATCATTGAGGGAGTTGTGAATCCGCGGTACTCAGTCCGAGGTGCAGCAGCTCCTCTTTGTTTTTACATCTTTAACATTTGTAATACTAATTTTTCCAATTCTAATCTATTAACTAAATAATTAGGTTTAACTTTTTTCTTGAATACTTTGTATGCTGAATCGTGTGCCGGAGATTTTTTGCCTATACTTGAAAACCTGAACTCAAGATTTTGATTTAGGTGCTTATTTAGCTCTCTATGAATAAGACTGTTGTAACCATAATATTCTAAATCGATAATTACAGTTGTATTTTTAAGTTTGGTTTGCTTGATAAGCAAAATAAGTCCAGATGTAAATACATAGACGGCAAACAATTTAGGTTTCTTGATTTTATTAAAATATTTTTGAAGCGATTGTTTAATTTTTGAATTTATTTTAAGTGTATAAAATAAGTCTTTATTGGCAATAGAAATAATAGTATCTTTGTTTGTTTGTTCTGTTTTGGCAGATTGATCAACTTCATATTTCATATATTTATTATATAATAAATTAATATGCAAACGTTGATTCTTCCGGGATACTCAGCATCAAACAAAGAGTGGGTTGATGAAACTGTAAGGAATTTAAAAGTAGAAGGTACAACGAGCTCAACTGGCGTTATTAGGCCTTTTTACTGGATGCACTGGACAGACAAAAACAGTAAATTTGATGTACAGGAAAAAGCAGAGCTTATTGCAAAACATTTAAGAGGTGAAAAGGCAAATATTGTTGCTAAAGATGAAGGCCTTGAAGTTGCAAATATTCTAAAATCTCTACTCCCTGATCAAATCATTTCAATAAATAGTCAAAAATCTCAGCCCTTTTGATAGCATTTGACCATAGTGTCTGAGTTTCTTCTGAACAACCTAAGGATAGAAGTCTAGACATGTTTGACAAAACAAGATTTTCAGGTCCGCCAGACTCTAAAAGTTCTCTAAGAAGATGTTCTTTTGTAAAATTTACATACTCTTTTAAGAAAAATACAGCATCCTCTTCTTTGTGAAGTCTATCAATGCTGTTTGTTCAATCCTTGAATCAGGCATTAACCTTTTTAATTCTATTACAGGGTTCTTCTGGAACTCATCAGGATCAAGTTCTATTCTTTGTCTTTTGCGTTTTTCCGACATGTTGATATTTTATATACTTTTATATGCAAGTCAATCACTTATTGACTCTGGTAAAACTTCGGCATATATTTAATATTGTATATGCAAACAATATCCGAAAAGGTAGACGTAGTTTTGGCTAATAATATTCCCCTATCTGTTTGTTGGAGAAACAGGGATTACAAAATTACTAAAGTTGGACTTCGTCACACTTATCTAGAAGGAAAAACATTAATTCATATTTTTTCTGTTCTTTCTAATGACTTGTTTTTAAAACTAAAGCTTAATACTAAACATCTATCATGGGTTCTGTTAGAAACTTTTGAGAGTATATAATATAAATTATGTCATATATTTTTATTGATGAATCGGGAGACTTAGGATTTGATAAAGAAAAATATAATTCTAAATATTTTATAATTACAGCACTTTTTATACCAGAAAAGAAACCTTTAGAGAAAATAGTTAAAAAGGTTTATTCAACTTTACGAAAGAAAATCAAAGCAATAGGAGGTGGAGTTTTACATTCTGTAAAAGAAAAACCAGCAACAAGGAAAAGACTGTTGAAATTACTTTTAAAACTAGAGTTATCAATCATGGTAATCTGTCTTGATAAGTCAAAAGTTTATACAGATCTACAAAATGAAAAGCATATTTTATATAACTATATTACAAATATCTTAATAAATAGGATATTTACTAAAAAGTTAATAGATAAAGATAAAAACATAACCTTGATAGCTTCTAAGAGGGAAACAAATAAATATCTAAACTTAAACTTTAGAGATTATTTAAAAAGTGTAATTAAAAATAACCACAAATTAGATATTGATGTCTTAATTAAAACTCCGTCAGAGGAAAAATCTCTCCAAGTTGTAGACTTTGTTAGTTGGGCTATTTTTAGGAAATATGAATTTGGAGATTTTGAATACTACAGGGTAATTAAAGATTTAGTAGTTGAGGAAAACAAGTTATATAAATAACAAAACCCCGTATGCTATTTACGAGCAACCATCCGGAAGCCCACATACGAGGAATTATTTGTTAATTGTATTATACCAGAAGTTGTCAATATACGCCATGATTTTTAATCAAATTACACCAAGAATAGTTCATCTTGATATCAACTCTTGCTTTGCAACTATTGAACAGCAGGCAAATCCGATATTGCGCGATAAACCTGTGGTTGTTGCAGCTTATACTACTAACTCTGGTTGTGTTTTGGCTGCTTCTGTAACAGCTAAAAGGCTTGGAATTAAAACTGGAATGAGAGTAATGGATGTAAAACTAATTTACCCTAAAGTAGTAGTTCTTCCTCCTGATCCTCCAAAATATAGATATGTTCATAATAAAATTAAAAAGATACTAAAAAGTTACTCCTTCGATGTTACGCCAAAATCTATAGATGAGTTTGTGTTTCACCTCGACTTGCCAAGCGAAGCTTGTCCAAGGCAGGTTTCTATGGATATTAAAAAGCGTATTAAAAATGAAGTTGGGGAATATATAACTGTATCTATTGGCATATCAACAAATAGATATCTTGCAAAAGTAGCCAGTAATTTACAAAAACCTGACGGTCTCTCTGAGATAAACAAAGATAATATCAAAAATATTTTTTCCAAGCTTAAATTGACTGATTTAACAGGAATAAAATCAGGAAATTCAAAAAGACTTAATTTATATGGAATTAAAACTACTTCAGACTTTCTTGATGCCCCAGTTTCTAAACTTAAACTCGCCTTTGGTGGTATTGGTGGTTTATATTGGTACCTTAGACTTCATGGAATGGAAATAGGCCCGCCTAGACTCGACGAGGCTGGCGATTTTAAATCAAAAAGGGGTATGTATGGTAATTCGTTTGCTCCACCTCCAAATAAAGCAAATATGACCTTAGAAATACTATCTAAGTTATCAGAAAAAACTGGATTAAGACTTAGAAACGCAAACCTCAAAGCTTCTGGTGTACATTTATTTTTGCAGGATAGAGATGATAACTCTTGGCATATGGGAAGAAAATTAGACAGAGATATTTTTAACTCCAATGATATATATAAAGAAATGAATAATTTACTTTCAATTAGCCCAATTAAAGACAACCTCCGTCATGTGGCTATTTCAACTTTCAATCTAAAACCAAAGAATAGTTTGCAACTTGAGATATTCAGTAATGTTTTAAAAAAGGATAAACTAACAAATTCTTTGGACTTTATTAATACTAAATATGGGGACTACACAATTTACCCTGCAAGGATGATTAACACGAAAGATATCGTTAAAGATCGGATAGCTTTTGGACTGTAGAACCTGCCTTTATTCCATGTTTGTCACTAAAGCCTCCATTTACCTCTAAAACATAATCAATCTCAGATGGAGCTGGGTATTTTTTAAGCTGACTATCCTTTTTGTTAGGTTCTGGTTCTACATTTTTATTGATAGAAACAATTTTGTCGTCATTAATCCATATAATATCAAGTGGAACTTTAGTGTCTTTCATCCAAAATGAAGGTTTACTGTTTATGTTAAATACAAAAATCATGCCAGAATTTTCATCCAAGCTGTTTCTATTTGAAAGTCCTTTAGCTCGTTCCTCATTTGTTTTTGCCACTTCAACTTTGATTTCCTTGTCGTTAATAACAATCATTTTGTCAGTTGTGCTATTTGTATCTTCTGTTTTTATAAATCTATTTAGTTTTCCTTGATTTAGGAGACCTACTAAAATTATGAAGGCGCAAACTGCGATAATAGGAAGGAAAATTGACTTAAACATTAATTTAATTCTGTTTGAATATTAGTTAACTCAATGTCAAGATTATCTAGTTCTGTTTGATCTAAGTCTTCTTCAATTGAATCGAGATCATCAGAATTTGATGCTTTTTCAACTTTTGAAATTTCAGCCTCATAGTTTTCAGGAGAAACAATATTTCTATCCGATAAAATAACAGCCAGAAAACCTAAAACAATTGCTAAAACTGCCAAAAGTGAAATTACTAATCTGTTTTTCATTTAGTACTCCTTAATCCTTTAATGTCCCCAATTATTTTAACAAGCAATTGATGTACTTCTTTTAATCCTTCCTTTATTTTATCAAGTGAGATTTTAACCTTCTCAAAAACAAGCTTTGGACTATCTGATTCAACCATTTTGAGAACATCATCTTTAAGAGTATTAATTTCAATTTTAATTAAGGCCAGTTTTTGTTTTGCACTGTCAAGTGATTCTTTAGCTTCCTCAACATTTATGTTTTTGCTATCTGTTTCTATTTTTTTAATTCTTGTCTCAATTCTTGTTATAAGTTTTTCGATTCGCTCGACTGTAGCTTCTAAACGAACAATCATTTTATTTGAAAAGTTTAAAATCTTCTCCCTTTTGACTGCACTTATTCTTTCTTTTTGTTCTAGTTTTCGATTCTCTCGTATAGGTTCTGAGGCTTTGACATTTGAAGTTACAGCCTGTGTAAAAAACAAAAAACTAACTACACAAAATAATTTAACAAACTGCATATAACTTATACTATATAATCTCGATTAAAATTGCAAGAGTTGTGAAAAAAACTACAATTGGGATAAAAAGCAAAAAGACAGTCAAAACATCTCTATCCTTTTTCTTGAGTGTATGGATTGCCTGCATAATATAATAATACTACAAAATTTGTTTTGTGTCGGGAACAGGAATCGAACCTGCAAGGATTGCTCCACAAGTTCCTAAAACTTGCGCGTCTACCAATTTCGCCATCCCGACATTTATAGTCTATTTTTTATATATTTTCTTCCAAATCCTGTTTTCAATGTTTTCTCTCTTGTTATTGCTTTGTCTTTATTTTTACATACTTCATAGTAAATTAAATCTAAAGGACGTCTGTTTTTGGTTGATTCAACTTTTCCTAAATTATGTTTTTGAACACGTAATTTTAAATTATTTGTCCAACCTATGTACAAATTATTGTCTTTTAAACTTTTTAATACGTACGTATAGAAAAACATAATCCAATTTCGCCCGCCTGCATTAGCTATGCTAAAAGCATTGCGGGCAGGCCATCCCGACTCGTCTAGGCTCGTTATACGAGACTGACTAATATTTCAAGGCTTGCCTAATTTACAATACTTACCTATTCTACTAAATATATTTCTTTTAATCCATTTTCTGCCGGCAGAGGATTTTAGATACTTCTCTCTTTTTCTAGCCTGTATAGAATTTTCTGATAATTCAGAGTATATAATTTCCCAAGGTTTATACCTTTGGGTGTATTTTCCTGAACCACCTGAATTATGTGCCTTTATTCTTTTAGTTAAATCAAATGTTATTCCAGTATAAGTCTTTTGGAAATTAATGCTTCGTAATATATAAACGTAGAACATTATCAAATAATATCAAAATAACATCAATCCGTCTGCTTATGATAATCTGCCTCATAAAATGAGTTAAGGTAACCCGTCTGCTATGAGCAGCCGAGGTAAAAAAAAGCCCCCTCTTGCGAGGGGACTTGTAAAAATTCTAACGCCTTACACTGCAAGCAGTGAAAGCCTCGGAACGTAATTAGTACTATAGCAAGTAATTATAGGATTGTCAAGTTTTATTAATATCTATCCCCTTTTTCTAGCTAGTACAAAAAAAGAAGGCCCAAAGTTGACCTTTGCAAGAGGTACTTGCAATATGTTCTCTATATCAATTAAAGTATTTATAGGAAATAATCTCTTAAGAAATGTAGACCTAATGTTTGAAACAGATCTAACTTCGATAATTTCAAAATTATATTCTTTTAACTTTTCTATAATTTGGTAAGGATGATAATTTATGAAAGGAAGTACTCCCCTTTTGATTGATTTCTTGCTTCTTAAATCAAGCGGGAAAATATTAATAGGAAATGTTAAATCACCTTTTAAAATATGTCTGATACTTGCCTTAAGATGACTTTTATTTGGAAACTCAAGTATAAAATAGCCCTTTTTTGTTAGTAGTTTAGATATTATTTTAAACGCCTCATCAATATCTTCAATGTGATGCAACGCTCTAACCATAATACATAAATCGAAGTTTCTAAATTCTCGCCTATCATTTAAATTTTGGAGTTTTAGTTGAACAGTTTCTACATTTTTAAATCTAGAGTATTTTTTTGAGGCTTTTGAGAGTAATTTTGCAGATGGATCAGTTAAGACAACTTTTTTGCTTCTGAAGTGATATGAAGGAAGAAGCCTTCCAAAGCCTGCACCGATTTCAATAACTTTTCCAATCTGGGATATTTTTGAAATAAGTTTTCTTATTGCCAAAAATTCTGATTTATGTTCATAGTCTCTACCCTTCCAAAAGACAGGGTAATCATAGCTATCATATGCTGCTGGCATTGTAGAAGATATTATACAGCATTAGTATCACTGCATTGCGGTCATAAACTGATTGACACCTTTTGCCCATGCGCCGTCAGGAGAATTTGGAGTATATTTAGTCCAAATAGTGTCAGGTGTTGTTAATCCTTTATCTATATACTCTTTTTTTAGTCCTGTCATAACAGTATCAATTGCTTCTTCATATGATTGAAATCCAAGAGTTCCTTTACTGTGTATTCCCCAGCCCCAACAATTGTATGTCTTTGGTGGAATTATCTTACAAAGATTTGATTCTTGTTGAGCTATTGCAGGTATCAGTCTGTAATCTAACCCATACTCATCTGCCTTATAAACCATATAATTTTCAAGTCCCAATAATGGCGAATTATATCTGATTAAGTACTGACGAATTAGTTCAGGTCTTGCGTCTTGTGCAGTGAATTGACCAGATATTTGTGGTAGTTCACTAGGAAGTGATGCGAAAATTTTTACACCACCATAAATTGGATTTGTAATATTAGTTACATTACTTTTTTGAAGTGAAAAAATTGAAAATAAACTAATACCTAGTGTAATTGGTGTAATTGTAAAAAAAACAACAACTAAAAAGAGATTTTTCCAAAATTCAAATGAGGGACGAGCCTCATAATCTAATTCAGTTAACATAAATTATTATGACTTAAGAATGACATACTAAAAGTTTTAAGTCAAGTTTGATATACTACTAATTACGGATCGAGAGAGATACCTGCCGAGATGCTGGAATTGGTATACAGGCACGTCTCAGAAGCTTGTGCTGAATCGCAT
>JBBTVW010000009.1:0-2473 GCA_038063075.1 Patescibacteria group bacterium
TTCAGTGGCAGAACGTTTTCTTGGTAAGAAAAAGGTCGCGAGTCCGATTCTCGCTCCAGGCTCAATATTAATCTCAACAATTGAATTAAGAGGCAAAGTTATATATAATACTAAGCTATGGCAAAAAAAGGAGATCACAGAGCAACATTAGGACTAGTTTGTACTGTTTGTAAAAACAGGAATTATGTTACGACTAGAAATAAAATTAATACAGTAGAGAAGCTTTTACTTAAAAAGTTTTGTAGACATTGTAGAAAAGTAACAGATCACAAAGAAAACGAAAAACTTAAGTAAGTAAGTCTCCTTTATAGTTGATAGCTTTTCCCATCTAAAGTATAATTACGTTTATAGGGACGTGGTGAAATGGTTATCACAGCAGTCTCCAAAACTGCTTTTCTCAGTTCGAGTCTGAGCGTCCCTGCTAGATTTTAGTGGCTATATAAAAATTGGGGCTGTAATGATCGGGTTTTTCAAAAGTTAGCATATGTGCTCCATTTTTTTCAGATAATCTTAAACTCAAATACCATAGAATTCCATCGTCTCTATGAGATTCTGCAACGGCTTTGTAAAAATCCCCGCTTATGGGTATAGTTATAGTATCTTTTACTTCTATATCTGAAGCCTGAAATCCTAAATCCTTTAAGACCTCATTAATTAGTCCCTTTTGAGGGGTATCTCCTTGTAAGCCATAACGTATATTATCTGTTTGAAGCAATAATTTTCCACCTACTCTTAAAACACGTTGATATTCTCTATAAATTTTTTCTAATTCAGCTCGTCTTTCAGGTAGGGCACTAGTATCGGGTTTACCTGCTAAAAATACTGATGTATTATGATCTATAATAACATCAAGGGAATCATCGGGAAGGGCTATATTCTGAGCTCCGCTATCAGTTCCTAGCCATTCAGGATTTTTCAATGGGGCACCTAGCCCTCTCAAGCTTGAAATTTCCTCTAAGTAATGATCAATATTACCAATTCCCGTAACTATTCCTCCGACACCTTCACTTAATTGATCATAATCTCTTTGATTTTCTCTAGAAACAGGATCTACTACATATAACTTTCCTTCTGAGCGAACAAGGAATGAAGCTAATAGAAGTCCTGGATCCTTAAATAATGAATATGCTGGTCCTACAACAGCAACTGCGTTATTTGGTTTAATTATTTCTTGATAAACTTTGCCTGCCTCCGGAAGAGGCGTAGGAGGTTTAATGATTTCAGTCATGCTTCAATTATAACCGAATAAAATAGTAAGTTCCAACATAGTTACTTAGTCCCTGCAAAAACAGGCTTAATTCTTGACTACGTTTAAATAATCTGCGATATTTTTACTAATGATAAAGGGAATTATTTTCGATTGGGGAAGAACACTATATGACAATGAAAAAGAATTTTTGTTTTCCGAGACTAAGGATGTTTTAGATTACTTATCAAAAAAATATAATCTTGCAATTGTCTCCTTAGCTACAGATGGAAATTTTGAAAAAAGATGGAAGATAATTAAAAACTACGATTTAGAAAAATACTTTAAATCAATCCTATTTACTCAAGATAATAAAGATAAATTGTACATTGAAACATTGAAAAAAATGAATCTCAATCCCAAAGAAATTATAATAATTGACGATCGTGTTATTAGAGGAATTGCTTGGGGAAATAAACGTGGAGCAAAAACAATTTGGATTAAAAAAGGAAAATTTTCTAATGAATTACCAACCAAGGTAACTGGTATACCAACATATACAATAACTAACTTAAAAGATTTATTAAAGTTAGAATTTTTACAGCAATCATTGTCTTAAATACTCTTTTTTGCTAATATCCACTTTGTGCAGAGCCCAGAAGGAAGACGTCCTGCCCTCAAAGATAGGTTAAGGCCTATGACACGTCGTGCAGTAGCACTTGCAACCGCTTTTTCTATTACTTTTTCAGGCACAGCCTCTGGTCCTAGCTCAGCAGATTTTGACCAAACATATGGCATTTTTGCCTATGGACACAGAGAGCCTGCAATGATTATGGAAAAGGGTAACATCGCAGATGGCTTTTTGCCTGTAAATGGGAAAGAATATGGTCAGGCTGATGTTGATCTTATTTATAAACAGCTAAGGGAGTGGAAAGAAGCCAACATAGAATTTGCAGCTTTTTCTTGGCATCATATAGGTGAAGTTAGAGATGAGTTTCTTAAATTCTTTTTTGAGGTTATGAAAAGACCTGATAATCCATATAAGGATTTTAAGGCAACAGTAATCTTAGAAATAGACTCTAATTTAAAACATGTTCCTCAGGATATGAAAGATGAGCATTTAGCTCACTTTAAAGAAAACTTTTTTAAAAGCAAATATTTTCTAAAAGATAAAGATGGTAAATATGTCCTTTTCGTATTTGGTCAGGAAAATGATGGTCTTATAGATAACCCTGGATTTTTACAAGGATGGAGTGATGCTGGAGAAAAATACGGAGCAAAAATGAT
>JBBTVW010000010.1:0-4503 GCA_038063075.1 Patescibacteria group bacterium
ATTGGACTATTAAGATTGAAGAAGAAAGATGAGTATCTTTTAAGAACTTTTTCAAATCTACTTTTATCTACTTTTATCAACACTTTTTATACACTTTTAAAATGACTTTTAGGGACAATTGAGGACATTCTTTAAATGACTTTTGATGACTTTTAATGACATTTATTTATATATAATATTTTTTTATGCTTGTTACACTTATAGCTAGATGTTTATAGTCAGAATATAAAAGTAATACTAAAAGCTTAGTTGACATCATGAATCTTTTGTAATTTAATACTTATACTGACATGTTGTTAGTAAGCTAATAAAATAGCTTTTGTAGAGTTGTTAAGAAATTCTTAACCGCTAGGCCCGAAAGGGCGAGAGCGGTTTTTTTTGTGGAAAAAAGCACTTATGATAACAAAAAAAATGCCTCATAAAACAACTAATAAATTCTCTAGCAATGAGAATATGAAATCGCATGTAAATTTTGCAGTAATTGCAGAAGTTATTAGCCTTATCAATAGAGTTAATTTAAAATCTCCACAAGCAAAAGCTAATATAATTAGTATTAGCGATAACAACGGTAAAAGAATAATCTTATAAGTAGAAGCCACTTGAACTTTTAGTATCCCACTTCTACAATACAAGCTAATGGAGAATGAAATAGATCCAACTAAACTTAGGTATGCCTTATATGCCCGAAAATCTACAGATGATCCCCAAAGACAATTGAGTTCCATTGAAGACCAAATTAGCGAGTGTGAGGCCTTAGGAGATAGGTTAAGCCTTAAAATAGTAAAACCATACATAAAAGAACACAAATCTGCTAAGAAACCAAACCAGAGGCCTTTATTTACTAAAATGTTAAATGATATAAAAAAAGGAATTTATGATGGAATTATAGCTTGGAATCCAGACAGATTAGCTAGAAACATGAAGGAAGGTGGAGAAATTATTGATATGATTGATGAGAAACAGATAAAAGACTTAAAATTTGTTACCCATCATTTTACGGATGATGCTAATGGGAAAATGCTTCTAGGTATGGCTTTTGTTCTTTCTAAGCAATATTCAGATAAGCTATCTCAGGACGTCACCAGAGGCGTTAGGAGTAATTTAAGCGAAGGAAAAACACCATCTCCTAAGCATGGCTACGTACAAGGCGAAGATAAGCTTTATAGACCTGATGGTAATAACTTTAAACTTATTCGTGAAGCGTGGGAAATGAGACTACAAGGAACTTCTTTAAAAGAAATAGCCACAACAATTAATTCAAAAGGGTATGTGAGATTAACAAAAACAGGTAAAAAGATTTATTTAACTAATCAGATTCTTGCTGAACTTTTTAAAAATCCTTTTTATTATGGAATTCTTATACAAGCAGATCAAAAAGTAGATTTAAGAGAAATTTATGATTTCCAGCAAATGATTTCAGAGGAAGAATATATAAATGTTCAACAACTATCAGGAAACAAGATTAAACCCTATGCCTCCAAGAGAGCTACTTATTATCCTCTAAAAATGATGGTTATTTGTTCTTTCTGTGGCAATCATATGTATGCAGGAGCATCTAAAAGCTCGTCTGGAAGAAAATATTTATATTATCGTTGCGATAAAAATTATTGTAAAAGAGAAAATAAGTCTATAAGAAGCAAAGTGGTCTTTGATTTTATTTATAAATTCTTGGATGAAGGTTTGAATTTTACAGAAAAAGAATATCAACAATACCTTAATACACTGACAACAATTACTGGAAACAGAAGAGAAAATATTTTAATAGAAGTTCATAGTAAAGAAGCACGAATAAGATATTTAAGTGGGGAGATTAAGGATATTTCATACAAAATTTTACAGTTTGATAAAGACTCTGTAGTTAAAAAAAACAATGAAGAAAGATTAGAGCAATATCAGAAAGAGGTGGATGAATTAAAAGCAAACGTAGCTAAATTAAAAGATCAAATAACAGATCCTGAAGAAGAAACCATTAGTTTAAAACAATTCTTGAACTTATCTAGAAATGCTTCTAAGGCAGTCCAAATGGGAGATTCTGTGGTAAAAGATGCAATTTGCCGTTTAATTTTCTTGAACTTTACAGTTGATAATGAAAAAGTGGCGTCCTATCAGCTTAAACCTCCATTTGAAGAGTTACTAAAAACCCACAAATCTTCTTTAGTCGGGGAAAGAGGACTCGAACCTCCGACCTCACCGTCCCAAACGGCGCGCTCTACCAACTGAGCTATTCCCCGGTAATTACTTCTTTTAATTCTTCTTCCAGTAAGTCTTTCATCTCCTCAAACTTACTCTTACTATAAACTCTTACTTTAAAAGTTCCTTTTGTTTTACCAATCTTTTTCCCAGTTTCCCTAATGATAGTTTTATTAAATTGAGATAAAGGGATATTAGATACTTTTGACCAAAAGCTTTCTATTTCGGCTTGATTATCACCTTTATGTATTTGTACTTGTGCTTTAAGTTTTTTATCTTCTATACCTAAGTCTTGTCTTAGGAAATCAATGAAAATTTTTATTAATTTAGGGTCTGTGTTTGTTACCTCTATGGGACAATTATAACTATCTTTCCAACGTTTATCTTTACGTATTTTTGTTCCTTCACACCACCAAATTATTAAAGACGCAAGTCTTCTTTTTTTGTTCATTGTGCTTTTAAGGATCAGTGCCCAGAGAGGGATTCGAACCCTCACGCCCATAAAGGGCAACAGCTCTTAAGGCTGCACTGTCTACCGTTCCAGCACCTGGGCATGTACCTTAATGTATCATTTTATTGGAATTTTGTAAACATGCCTTAGCCTGCAAAGCTTTTCTTTCCAAGGCTAAACATCCTAAGTAGTATATGTTCTTTAATATTATTTCTGCGGCTTTTTTCCCGTATTTAAGTCTGTAAATAATATTATCTTTATTATCATGCTTAAGACTATACAGCTTTCCTTCTATTCCAAAATGGTTTTTAATTTCATCATCTAACCACTTAATAAAAATTGGAGAAGCGGAATAAACTCTTAAACACCACTGGCGGTTGTAGTTAGTTGTATGAATCCACGTAGATATATTCCCATCCCCGTCAATAATTCCTCGCAAAAAATCAGTAAAAAAGGCGTCATTTATCTTTATTTCTCCAAGACTCAAAGATTTGTTTTGGTGAATCCCTATACCAAGAAGGTATTTATAAAAATTTACATCTCCAAACTGCAATCGGTAATAAGGTTTTATCCTCTCGTTCGATCTGTATTTAATACCTATCTTATTTCTTAAATAAAGAGCTCTTTTAAGTAAAATTAGATGTTTTTTATCTTTTGAAGTAATATCAATGTGGCATCCGTCTTTAGCAAGGCAACCATCTGCTACAATATATCCAATTGCATACCATAAATCTGACTGCCTCACTCTATTTAAATCTATCATCTCTACCTGTCATCAGGCCATTTATCGTACAGACTCGGCCAAGCATGAAAGCTTGGGCAACGGCCGAGACCGACGTAGTCTAATTTTACTCCAGAACGAGGTTTTATTCAATAAGTTAGATATGAGGAGGTGGGGCAGTACCAATAGAATTAAGAGAATAATCTAATAGATCTTTCATTTCCTGTCTTCTATTTTCACTACCTAGTATTACTCCAATAATTTTATTTCCTTTATAATCTAAGTAGGTAACAAGACAAAAACCAGCTTCTGGTGTATATCCTGTCTTTACTCCTTTAACTCCTGGATAACTTGTTATTAAATTTGTTTCATTATATAAAGTAAAACCTTTATGGGTATTTGTTTGTTCAATTTGTTTTTCATAAGTAGCTACTACTTTTGCAAATAAAGGGAAGTTAGTTAGGGCATAGTGAGTCATTACCATTAGGTCGTATGAAGTGCTGTATTGCTCTCCATCTCCTTCAAGACCACTTGGATTGGTAAAGTTAGTGTCTTTAATACCAAGCGCTTTAGATTTATTATTCATTGCCAAAATAAAGGCAGTTCTTCCATCTTTATAGTTATTTGCCAATACTTCTGCTGCATCATTTCCTGAGGGCAAAATAAGACCGTATAAGAGTTCTTCTAATGAAAATACTTCGCCAGAAGTTAATCCCATTGAATTTTCTCCAACTAAATCTTCTTCTCTTACTCTGTATTTATTGTCTTTTTTAGGATTTTCTAAGGCAATAATTGCAGTCATTATCTTGGTTAAAGAAGCCATAGGTAGTCTTTCTTTTGGGTTTTTCTCAAATAATACTTTTTTATTTTCCATATCAAAGATAAGTGCTGATTTAGCTGTAATATTAGGAATACTATCTTTACCAGTAATAAAATCACTAAGAGCAGGTAACCAAAGAGAAAGAGAAGAAACTTCTTTATTATTTATAATACTTAAGAAATCAGGAATAGGGGAGACTACTACCTCTTTTTCCATATCTTCTTTTGGAAATACTAAAAAATAGACTAAAGCACTAAATAAAAGTATTGTAATAAGTAGAATTAAAGGTAAAATTTTCTTCATAAATTATATTCTAGCATT
>JBBTVW010000011.1:0-7285 GCA_038063075.1 Patescibacteria group bacterium
CTTTCAATTTGAAGCTAAAAAAGGTACAATTAGGCTAATGAATAAAGTAATAAGAAAAGTAGTTACCCATGCATCGCCTGATATGGACGCAATTACATCTACGTGGTTAATATTGCGTTTCCTTCCAGGTTGGGAAAATGCTGAGGTTAACTTTGTTCCCGCAGGACAAAGGTTGGGAAATTTAACACCTGAGCAAGCAGTAAAGCTTACAGAGCCAATTGAACTAATTAATGGAGCTGAGGTTTTGCAAGTTGACACTGGACTTGGTCCATTAGATCATCATCAAACATCAGATAAGAATGTTTGTGGCACATCTTTAACTTTTGATTTTATTAAAAAAAGCGTAAATGAAGGCGTACTTAGCACGGAGAAACTTGAAGCACTACAAAGAATTGTTAATTATGTAGTTGAAGTTGATCATTTTAAAGAAGTATTTAGAAAAGATCTTCTAGCCAATTATCAGAATTTCTCAATTACAGATATTTTAGATGGTCTTAAGTATCAACATCCAAATGATGACAGATATTATGTTGAATTTATCTCACTTTGCCTAGACGCACTAGTTCATGAATTAGAAAATAATGTTTGGGCAGAAACAGAAATTAAGGAAAAAGGAATAGAGTTTGAAACAAAATGGGGAAAAGGTCTTGGAGTTGAAACAATTAACGACACCGTCGTTAAAATGGCTCAACTTATGGGCTATATGGTTGTTATAAGAAAAGATCCAAGAAAAGGATATGTAAGAATTAAGGCAAAGCCAGATTTAGAGGGAGAAAAAGGAATTGACTTAACATTAACTAGCGAAAAGCTTAAAAAAATGGATCCAAATGCATCTTGGTTTTTACACGTGTCTAAAAAAATGTTACTAAACGGAACACCTAAGAATCCTAAGATGAAGCCAACCACGCTTTCCCTAAATGCTATAATAGGAGTATTAAAAGAGGTATAAAATGGATAATTGTGTATTTTGTAAATTAGTAAAAAAAGAAATTCCAGCAAATATTGTCTTTGAAAATGAAGACGTAATTTCATTTTTGGAATTAAATCAATCAGTAGAGGGTCATGTAATGGTAATTCTTAAAAAACACGGAAAAAGTATATTAGACTATAATGAATCAGAGCTTGGTAAATTAATGATGGGGGTAAGTCTAGTTTCTCAAAAAGTTCAAACAGCTTTTAGCGCTGATTCCTTAACGATTGGCATTAATCATTTAGAGAAAAAAGGAGTACCACATTTACATGTTCACATTATTCCAAGATTTGAAAATGATAATGGAGGAGTAATTCAATCAATTGTTGGTGGAGATATTACAAATTCAAGAGAAGAAATTGCAGAAAAAATTAGAAAGGTAATTTAAAAGGAGGTGTTTTTATTTTATGGTAGTTGTTAAAAAAATGCCGGGAGATAGCGATGAAACATTAATCAGAAAGTTTTCTCGTAAAGTAATGAGCGAGGGAATTTTGCAGGAAGCAAAAAGAAGAGAGTTTTATCTTAAACCTTCCCAGGCTAAAAAACAAAAAGAACAAGATGAAAGAAAGGCAAGAAGAATGTCAAATTCCGCTTAAATAAATGGATAAACTTAGTGTTCCTATTTTTGTTGAAAGCAGATACAAAATAAATAGAAAGAAAATTAAGCAGGTTGTAGAAAAAGTTTTGTCTACAAATCAAATCTTTGGACCTGTTGAAATTTCTATTGCTGTTGTTGGGGATAGAAAAATGCGCGAGCTTTCAAGAAAATATAAAGGAGAAGACAAGACTAGAAATATTCTTTCTTTTTCTCAAACAGAAGGTGAAGGTATAAAAAATCCAACCAATGTTTTAATGTTAGGAGATATTGTATTGTCTTTTCCACAAGTAATTAAAGATGCTAGTAGAGATGAAATGCTTGTTGATGATAAAGTTGATCAATTAGTAGAACATGGGTTAATGCATTTATTAGGTTTACATCACGAATAAGCTTATGGTTTTTTATAGAAAATACAGACCCCAGAAAATTTCAGAATTAGATAGTCAAGCTGTTAGGAACAGTTTATACTCAACATTTTCAAAAAAAGATATTCCACATGCTTTTCTTTTTTCAGGGCCAAAAGGCCTTGGTAAAACATCAGCTGCAAGAATTATTGCTAAGGTAATAAATTGCCAAAAACACCAAGATATAAAAACTTTTAAAGATGAAAAAGAAATTGAACCATGCGATAAATGCTTGCAGTGTGAAACTATTACAAATGGCACAAATTTAGATGTTTATGAAATTGATGGAGCATCAAATAGGGGAATTGATGAAATAAGAGATTTAAAAGAAAAGATAAATCTACTCCCAAGTAAGTCTTTTAAAAAGGTTTATATAATCGATGAGGTGCACATGTTAACTACTGAGGCATTTAATGCTCTTTTAAAAACCTTAGAAGAGCCTCCAGCTCATGCAGTTTTTATTCTTTGTACAACTGAAAGTTATAAACTTCCTCAAACAATTATTTCAAGATGTTTTAGGATTGATTTTAAAAAGGCAACCAATGAAGACATTGTTAGATCTATAAAAAGAATGGTAAAGTCGGAAGAAATAAAAATAAACGATGATGTCCTTTTGGAGATTGCCAAAATGGCAGATGGTAGCTTTAGAGACAGTGCAAAAATTCTAGAAGAACTTGTTAGTTTTAGTGGAAGAAAAACAATTACAAAAGAACTATTAGGAGAGAAATATAATACTTTAGGAATAGAAAAAGCTATTGATGAAGTAGTTTTAATACTTTCTTTAAAAGATATAAAAAGGGGTTTTGAATTAAGTTCAAAACTAGCCAATCAAGGAATAGATTTTAAGTTTTTTATAGAAAAATTAATGGACAGATTTCATTTATTGCTTCTTTCTAAAATTGGTAGTTCAAAAAAGGCTGATTTAGAATTTAGTCTTAATGATTTAAAAACAATTATTGAGCTTTTGGCAAAAGCCCATCAGGAAACAAAATTTAGCGTATTACCACAACTTCCTTTAGAACTTTTAATTGTAGAGTGGAGTGGAAGTGAAAAAGAAGTACAAAGTGTATTGCCACAAAAACCATTAGATGATAAACCTCAAATTATTAAATCAAGTGTTTCTGCAAAAACAACTTTTGCAGATGACTTTATTAATGAAGTTAAAAATTATAACCACCTAATTGCTGGGGTTTTAAGAAGTTGTGAGATAGAAGAGGGGAAAGACGGAAGCTTAGAGATTTCTGCAATTTCAAAATTTCATAAAGAGAAACTTGAAGAACAAAAATCAATGATCATCTTAGATGAAGTAACAAATAAACTGTTGCAAAAAAACTTAAAAATACATATAACTTTAAGGGGGTGAATTTTATGATGAATCCATTTGGACAACTTGGTGAACTTAAAAAAATGAGAGACCAAGCAATGAAAATACAAAAAGAGCTTCAAGCGGAAATTTTAAATGTTGAAAAAAATGGTGTAGAAATTACCATCTCTGGTGATCAAAAAGTTCAAGAGATTAAAACAAACGACAGAAGCGATAATGATATTAAAGAAGCAATAAATGAAGCAATTAAACAGTCTCAAGAAGTAGCTGCAAGAAAATTAGCAAGTATGCAAGGAGGCTTAGGAGGTCTTTTAGGACAATAATTTATGAAGCTTTTTAGTGGTAGTCAAAGTAAGGAACTTACTTTAAAAATTTCAAAACAACTAGGAGTTGATATTTCTCCTATGGAAATTTTTGTTTTTGCCGATGGTGAAAAAAGAGTAAAGCTAAACGAAAAAGTATTAGGGGAAGATTGTGTAATAGTTTGCTCAACAGGGATACCAACTGACGTAAATTATATGGAGTTGTTCTTTATTTTAGATGCTCTAAAAAGAAGTGGCGCCAAATCAATTACATTAGTAGCTCCATATCTAGGTTACAGTAGGCAAGATCATATTTTTAGAGAAGGTGAGGAAGTATCACTTTTAGTAATTATTAAAATTCTTGAAACACTTGGAATTGATAAGATTGTTTCATTAGATTTTCATTCAATTAAGATTCCAGAATTTTTTAAAACCTCTGTTATTCATTTATCTGCGCTTGAGCTTTTTGCCAAAGAAATTGGGAAAATGGAAAATTATGTTTTGGTTTCTCCAGATATGGGTGGAATAAGAAGAATTAAATTGCTTTCAGAAATATTAGGAAATATTCCTTTTGCAACAATTGAAAAAGATAGAGATTTAGATACTGCAGAGATTTCTGCCTCAAAATTAAATGGTAATGTTAAAGGTAAAGTCGCAGTCATAGTAGATGATATATTATCAACCGGAAATACTCAGGCAAGAGCTGCAGAGATTTTACTTGAAAATGGAGCAGTAAAAGTTTATTCATTTACTACGCATCCTGTTTTTGCAGGAAAGGTAAATGAGGTTTTACAAAATTCTAAAATAGATAAAGTTTTTGTAACAGATACAATACAAGTTCCAGGCGAAAAGGTTTTTCCAAAGCTTGAGATAATTTCTGTTGCAGATTTAATCTGTAAAGCTCTAAGAGAATAAAGTTTTTAAACAATGCAAATCCCAAAAACAATACAAAAATTAATTGAATCGTTTGAAAAACTTCCAGGTGTTGGTCCAAAAACAGCACAAAGGCTTACGTTTTATTTATTACATGTTCCTCAAGGTGAATTAGATGGTTTTGCATCATCTTTAACAAATTTAAAAAAAGATACAATCATTTGTTCGATTTGCAACATGATTGACGAAGTAAATCCTTGTAGTATTTGTTCAAATAAGCAAAGAGATAGTGAAGTTGTCTGCGTTGTTGAGCAACCATTAGATGTTTTAGCTTTAGAGAAAAATGGAAACTTTAAAGGAATGTATCATGTTTTACATGGAAAGATTGATCCACTTAATAATATCGGCCCAGATGAAATATTTATAAGTTCATTACTTGTAAGACTTAAAAAAGATAGCTTTAAAGAAGTAATCCTTGCAACTAATCCAACAATGGAAGGGGAGGCAACTGCAATGTATTTAGCAAAACAAATTAAAGCTCAAGGTTCTGACATAAAAATTACAAGGATTGGTAGAGGTCTTCCCGTAGGAGCAGATTTAGAGTATGCTGATGATATAACGCTGCAAAGAGCAATGGAGGGAAGGAGTCAATATTAATATGGATAAAAACGGACAAATTGGTGAATTATTAGAAAAAGGACAAACAACTGTTACAAATTCTGTGCAAGATACTGCAAATACAGTTAGGACTCAAGTTTTAGGTGGTCAAAATAATTCTCAAAGCTTACCAAATCAAAATCCAGATTTACCACCTCAGATAGAGCCAGTACAAGCAGATAACACAGATTATACAAAACAAGCTGTAAGTAGTTTTTATTCTCCAAGCGAAAATGGAGAGCCTAACTCTTCAGAGGCAACTGAAACAGATGAGCAAAAACTTGCAAGAGTAAGGCAAGATTTAGATGGAGAAAAACAAAAACATAAAGAGCTTCATGATGAGGTATATTACCAACCTCTTATTGCCTATGAACAAAAACAAGCAACCCAACAACAAGAAAGACCAGCAGAAGTTGCAGAAAACGAGAAACAGCATGATTTACAAGAACATGTTGAAAAACAAGCTAAAAAAGATCAAGATATTGCAACCCAAAGAGCGCAAAGACAAATTGAAATAAAAGGAGGGGTTTCTGGATAAATGCTAAAAATTTATAATACACTTTCAAACAAAGCTGAGGAATTTGTACCTAACGATCCTTTAAAGGTAACTATGTATACCTGTGGTCCAACGGTTTATGACCATATGCACATAGGTAATCTTCGCACTTTTATTTTCTCAGATATTTTATTTAGAACACTAAGATTTAATCATTTTAGAGTTTCTGCTGTGCAAAATATAACTGATATTGATGACAAGATAATAAAAAAAGCTGCGTATAATAACACGACCATTTCAGATGTCACAAAAGAATACACAGAGTTTTTCTTACAAGATATAAGAAAGTTAAATATTAATCCTAAAAATCTTAAAGCACAGCCCAAAGCTACAGAGTATGTAGATAAAATAATTGAATATGTAAAAGTCTTAATAGAAAAAGGTTTTGCTTACAAAGAGGAAGACGGTTCAGTATATTTTGATATTTCAAAATTTAAAAATTATGGAAAATTATCAGGAGTTGATAAAAGAGAGTTAAAAACAGGAACAAGAATTTTATCAGATGAATATACAAAAGATGATGTACAGGATTTCTCACTCTGGAAATCTGTAGATGAGAAAGAATTTGGGTACCAAAGTCCTTTTGGAAAAGGAAGACCAGGCTGGCATATTGAATGCTCTGTAATGAGTCAAACGCTTTTAGGAAATAAACTTGATATTCACACTGGTGGAGTTGATCTTATTTTTCCTCATCATGAAAACGAGATTGCACAATCGGAGAGCTTTACTGGGGAATCACCATTTGTCAAATACTGGGTGCATGGAGCACACATTTTAGTTGATGGTAAAAAAATGAGTAAAAGTTTACATAATTTCTATACGCTTTCTGATTTAGAAGCTAAAAAAATACATCCTCTTTCCCTTCGTTATTTATATTTACAGACTCATTATAGACAAGAAATGAATTTTACATGGGATTCGCTTATTGGAGCACAAAATGCATTGGAAAAGTTATGGAGAGAAATAACAAATTATGAAAACTCTAAAATAGGCTGTGCTGAATACGAAGAACGATTTTTAAAAGCAATAAACGATGATTTAAATATGTCAAAAGCATTGTCGATTATGTGGGAAGTGGTTAAATCTGATTATCCAAATTCTGCTAAAGCAAAAACACTGTTTGAATTTGATGAAGTTTTAGGTCTTTCTTTAAAAGATTCAAAACTTTTGACTAAAGTTTTTGAGCAAGAAATTCCCTTAGAGGTTAAAAAAATGCTTGAAGATAGGCAAGAATTAAGAAGAGAGAAAAAATTCGACGAGGCTGATAAATTGCGAGAAAAAATTATTGAATTAGGTTACAAGGTAGAGGATAAATAATCTTTGCAGTTTATTCTTCTTTTTGATGATGTATAAGCAAAGCTCTTCTTCTTAGAATTTCTCTTTCGCGGTTTGGATCGTTTTGAGGGGTAGTTGAGGTTGCAAGAGGAGTAGGAGAGGATTGGCGCTTTGTAATTTGCGCATCACTTTGTCCAAATAAAATATTTTTAATAATTCCAACCATATTTTTAGGGTAACCTAAGTGTAAATACTATGTCAATAACTAAAAAGTATTTATATTGACAAAGCTTATTAATATATGAGCATAATAAATGAGGAGGTGA
>JBBTVW010000012.1:0-14873 GCA_038063075.1 Patescibacteria group bacterium
GTGTTGTATATCAACATCATACATATCCTTTACGCCTGATATAAGCGCATAGGAACCTGCAACTAAACCAAACACAGGTGGATGCTCAAGATATGGTTTTACGACAAAAAAATCAGTTTTTTGATAGATTACATGCTTTTTATCAGTATATTGAGGATGAGGTGACCACGATATAGGAGTATGATTTTGAATAAGGTTTATACCAAGCCATGTCCAAGCATATTCATCAAAAGTAGATCCAGCCCTTGGCCATGTATATAAATTATTAAACCTAAGTATTAGGCCTAAGACTAATATTAAAGCTAAAAATAAAAATCTAAATTTAAATAAAAACTTATCCATTTGTTACAACTTTTTTAATTACCGATAAACTTTTTATAGCTGCACTCTCCCAATCAAACGTATCTGCCCATTTTTTCGCATTCTTAGACAATCTTAATCTTAACTCTTTATCGCTTAATACTCTACATACTTTTTCAACAAATTCACTTTCATTTTCTGCAAGAAAACCTGTTTGATTATCTTTTACAGACTCCGAGAGACCTGCAACATTAAAAGCAACAGTTGGAGCACCATGTAAGTTTGCTTCAATAACTGAAATTCCCCAACCCTCTCCAATCGAAGGATTTACAAATACCCATGCTTTAGAGAGTAAATGGTTTTTTTCTGCTTCACTTACAGGACCAATTATTTTTACTTTTCTTCTCGACATACTTCTCATAGTCATATCTGTAATTGATGATGCTTCAGTACCCCAACCTGCAATTATTAAATTTGCGTTTGGAATTTTTTTCAATATTTCAGGCATTACTCGAATTAGTAAATCGACTCTTTTATATTTTTTAATTCTTCCCAAATATAAGATTGTTGGTTTATAAAATTTATTTAAGGAGTTGTTTGCTTTAATTTTATTAATACCACAATAGACAATCTCAATACCCTTACTCTTTAATCCTAATTTAATAAGATCGTCTTTCGTAGTTTTTGAGATAGAAATAATTTTTGTATTGATGTAAAAAAGAGGAAAAAGATATTTTTCAATTACAAATCCTACTATATTAATAGGGAAAGGAAGCTCAATAAAAAATTGTTTTCCATGAACATGATAAACAACGGCTATTTTAGGTTTTCTTATATATAAAGGTGTAAAAAATGGAATTCCATTCTGTACATCTACAACCACATCTGTATCTTTTCTAAACTTCTTAAAATAATAAATAAAAGCCCAAAAATATAAAGTAAACCTTCCACCTTTTCTATAAACCTTAATACCATTTATTACTTCTTCATCTTTAAGGCCACCTTTAACATCTTGGCCGCAGAAAAGGCTAACACTGTGACCCATCTTAACCCATCTTTTAGCAAGCTCTGAAACATATACTTCTCCTCCTCCTGCCCACTCATGCTTTGTGTCTCTCCAATTTAGAATTAAAATATTCATTTTGTATAATAATGTAAAATCTTAAGTCTATAAAATACTGCTAGATTATCCCACATCATCCTAATAATTGTTTTCCAAAAATTAAAAGCAGATATCGAGCTATAACCTTTAAAATCAAGCTTTATAGGAGATTCATAAATTTTTCTATATCCAAGTAAATATGCTACGGCTAAAAATTCTATATCGAAAGCAAATCTTTTAACTAATAACCTTTTAAAAACATCCACGGCAACTTCTTTAGTATAAATTTTAAAACCAACCTGAGTATCTTTAACATTAAATCCAAAAAGAAGATGTGTGAAGTTTCTATAACCCCATGAAAGTATTTTTCTTGCAATTGGATAATTTACTTTTGATTGAGGATGGAGCTTACTACCAACAACAATGTCTGCATTATTAAATTCCATTAGATTAAGCATTATTGATATTTCAGATGGATCAATATCCATGCCTGCATCAATAAAACCAATAACATCTCCTTTTGCCCTTAATGTTCCAAATTTTACTGCGTAACCTTTTCCTTGATTTTTTTCATATCCTAAAACCTTAATATTATTTTTACTAACTGATTTTGCCTTCTCAAAAGTGTTATCAACATTACCATCAACAACAACAATTATTTCGTATTTAATGTTTAGATGAGACAAAATAGTATCAAGATTTTTAATATCTCTTGCGATCGTCTTTTCTTGTTTATATGCGGGAACAACTAAAGATAAATACTTAAAACTTTTCATTAACGAATAAAAAATAAGATCGAGCTTATATTACACTATAAATTAAATTTTTTGAAGTAGTAAGTCAAGAGAGTTATAAGTAAGAGTGACACTGTGGCCAGTGACACATATATGACTTGATAAAAATCAGCGTGAAAGATACTTATCAAGACTATTTGTAAAACTGCTGCAATTATTACAAAATAAGAAATTTTTGTTTCATTAAAAGATAAAAAGAAATTAACACAAACGTTAACAAGGCTAAATATTGTTAGATATAAACCAAAAACACCAAGATATTTAGAAAGCATTAAATAATCTCTCCCTCCTAAGAATAAATTAATTGTGATTTGAGGAAACAGGTAATAAAAACCAGTAATCAACATGCCTGGTAAAAATACTAACAAAAGGGCAAGATAAAATAATTTTTTGTATGCAAGTCCTAATGTATGCCTCTTAATAAGAAGTGGAAACATAACCATAGGAATTGGAAATGTAAAATAAAAAATAACTTTTCCCATCAGCGAAAGGCCTGCATAAAAACCTGCATCATGTGAACTAAAAAAATGCTTAACTAAGATTACATCCATTGCTGTAAATGAAGTAAGAAAAAGAATAGTAAAGAAAGCAGGAATTGAATAACTCATAATTTCTTTTGTAGGAATATTTATTTTCTTTACATTTTTTTGTGCAATTATTGTTCTTAAAGGAATAAAAGCTACAAGAAATGAACCAACTGTCATAAAAAATATTGCCCAAAGACCCGAGAACGCATTAAAGCCTGCATAAACCAGTACTATACCAACAACTAATTTTATTACTCCACCGAATGTATTGATAAAAGAAATAAATGAAAATTTTAAAAGGCTCTGAAGAAATGCGACATTTAAACTATTAAGGTAATAAATAGAAATTACCAAAGCAACAATAATACCGTACCATACATTATTTAAATGTAAGAAGATATTTAGAGGAAAAGCTAAGGTTAAAAATAAGAAAAATAAAAATAACGCCAATATAAAAATAAATTTTCCACTTAAAAAATAAAAGCTGGAAACCTTATCCATTTCATTTTGAGAATAATATTTTGTAGCAAACTTAACTATGATTGTATTTATTGATCCTGCAGGTATATAAGCAAGAGTAATAACAGACAAAAGGCTTGCAAAAATTCCATAATCTATATATGAAAGATTTCTTGCTAAGAAGAGGTTAAGTAAAAATGCTAAAATGTTTGCAAATATTGATCCTAAGAATAAGTAAAAACTACCACTAACTAATTCATGACCAATTAATCTTTTAATAAATCCCATATTATTCTAGTGTTTTTTGATATGCCCTAATTGTATCTTGTGCGGTTTTTTGCCAAGAATATTTACTAACGTTTTTAAAACCTTTTTCACGCAATTCTTTTTGTAAATCAACGCTATCAAAAACTTTTTTAATTCCTTGAGCAATACTTTCAAAGTTATATCCATCTACAAAATATGCACTATTTGATGCAACCTCTTTTAATGACCCTTCTTTAGTTGTAACGACAGGACAACCACATGCTTGAGCTTCTAAAATAGGCAATCCAAATCCCTCGTATAAAGAGGGCATAACAAAAACAGTTGCAATGTTATAAATAGAAATTAAATCACTTGAATCTACAAACCCAAGCCTTATTATATTTTTATCGCCATTAACTAATTCATTTACCCTATTTAAATCATGATTCCAAGGATTTTCTTTATCATAATCTTTGTTTACCAAACTCTTTCCTATCATAACCAAAGGAATGTCAGTTGTTTTTATTGCATCTATTAATCTTGGTAAATTTTTATTCCACGTTACATCCCCTACATATAATGCAAACTTTTGGGGAAGATTATATTTCTTCTTTAAACTTTGAATTTTTAAATCAGAATCTTTAATAACCTTAAAATCTTCACCTGCAGCCAAGTAAACTACATCTACATTATCTCTTTTTACACCTGCTAGCCTTACCACATCATCCTTGGAACACTGTGAGTCTGTAATAACCCTGTTTGCTTTCTTTAGGGCAAATCTCTGCATTTGCCACTTTATTTTTCCCTTTATACCCCTTGGGAAAGCATCAGGAAAAACTATTGGCGTTAAATCATGCACTGTTACTACAGTCTTATGTTTGTTATATAAAGGAAGTGCTAAGAAAAATGGTTCAAAGTATGGAAAATGAACTAGATCTATATCATTTGGCAATTTTTCCCCTGGAACAAAAAATAAATACTCATTTTCTTTATCGTATTTTACAAGTGAGTTTTTAAGATGCTCTAAATAGAATCCTACTCCCCTAATCTTGTGTCCTGAAGAAAGTGGGGAGATATCAATGGCTATTTTCATTTATATTTAATATACCAGTTTTTTAGCATTAGTATAATAACTAAAATAAGTGAAGCTAAGGATAAAAGTAAGGCAAGAGATCTAATTAAAGTATCCTTAAATATAACATGTATTGCATGCTCACCTTTTGGAACATTAAGCTTAATTAATCCATCGTTAGTTATAAAAAGATCAGTCTTTTTTCCATCAATCGTAGCTATCCAACCTGGAAAATAAGCACTATTAACTATGGCTACAAAATCTTTTTCTGATTTTGTATTAAATATATATTTAGTTGACTTAATTTCTTGTATGTTAATCTTAGCCCTCATTTCAGAGGTAATTATTTTTTCACTTTTTCTATTAAACTTTCCTTTTATCCAAATAGTATTAAAAACGTTTCCTATACTATTTGTGCCATCAATAAAATTAGGTCTTGTCTGATAATATGTATCATCCCTTTCTAGAAAATATGCAGGATGTGCATAATTAAATGTTAAAAGTACTGCAAAGAAAATTAAAAATATACTAAAATACTTATTTTTAAATATAGTTGTACTAGCTGCTGCTAAGAACGAACAGATAAGAATTATAAGGCTTAAAAATCTCCAAGGAAATTGAAAGTAATTCATTAGTGGAACGACATTCCATATATTAATAGATATTTCTTGCATTAAAAATAAAACAACAAAGAATGAAATAATAAAAAAACTTAAAATTATTTTTTTGCTATCTTTCTTCTTAATAAATTTAAATAAAGCAAAAAAACTTAGTAAAACAGCTAATAGATTGGCAATACCAATCTGAACAGACATTTCATTATAAAAACTTCCAAAAAAACCTGATCCCCAAGAAGGAACAATTAGTTGAAAAAGATCTGGAAAGTTTCTTTTAAAATCATATATTTGAAGTCCAACTGTATATTTTGTTTCTAAGATTGCTGGTAGCCAAAAAATTGCTGATAATCCTAGGGAGACTACAAATACTGTTAAAAAGTTTATAAAATTTTCTCTTTTTTCTTTTGAAGTTAAAATTAGCAAAATACTGTACACTATGGCAAAAGGTGTAAACATAAAGGCTAAAATGTTATGAGAGAAAATAATTAAACTTAAAAAAATTATGGCAATCGGTAAAAACTTTTTATCACCATTTAATATTAGCCTTGTAATTGCCCATAAGAATGCTGGAAAAAAAGATAATGCAAAGACTTCACCTACTGATCCCCTAATATAAACGTCTACAAACAAATAAGGAGAAAATAAATAAAACACGCTACCAACCATTGCGCCTAAATTCCCAAAGAATATTTTTAGCCAATTAAAAGAAAATAGGGCTGCAAAAATTATTGCAAGAAAAAGACTAAGCTTAAATGAATCAATAAAACTTATATTAAAAAGATGAAATACTGATGATACATAGTTAGGTAATGGATATACATAATTAAATAATGGCACACCAACTCCATAATTTAGATCGGGTGACCACCTTGGATATAAATCTCCATCTCTTAAGACTTTATCAAACTGCCAAAATCTAACTACGTGGTATTCACCATCATGAGTTGGAGGTAGCCCACTATGTAAAAGACTAAAACCAGCGGTAATGGCAAATACTAATACAAATAACAAGTATTTATATTTTAATAATAAATCAAATAACTTCTTCATTTTACTTTTTTACTCTTAATTTTAATTTTCTAAAAACAATCATGTATATAAGATATAGGATTACTGGCGTAATCATTAGTATTGTTTTAATTAATGGTGTAGGACTAAGATATGTAGCTAAATACATGTATGGAATATATCTTAAAAGTAATCCAAAGGATAACGCAAGATAAAATCCTTTTAATAATTTATTTTTAAATAGAGGTGTAAAAGCTAAAAACCATATTCCATACCATGGGTATATTTCCTCACGAAAAGTTGAAAGTAAAAATACAGTAAACATTAAAATTGATGAAGCAACAAATACCTTATCCCAACTTATCTCTCTTTTCTTAATATTTTGGATAACTATATAAATAATAATGGGTAATAAAAATAAAGAAGCAAACTTTATAAATATAGAAAGAGTTAAGAAAACTAATGCTAAAAGAATTTTTTTATTTTTAAGTAAATAAAAACTAAGAATCACAAGAAACATCATAACAATATCATTATGTCCACCAACAAATAATTCAAAGAGAACTAATGGATTTAGAGCAAAGATAATTAGATTCTTAACATCACTATTTAACTTATTAAGTAGATATGTTGTAAGAAGATAAAAAACAAATATGAAAAACTTAAAGTTAAACAATATTAAAATAAACTGACCAAAGCCTAGAAGAAAAGGAATTGACGTTAACATTATCCAAAACGGACCATAAAGAGCTGTTTTATTAGCTGCTTGCATAAACAAAAGTAGAGGATCATTAAGAAACTGAATTGGCATTAGTAAATATGGATTTTCAAAATAATAAAAACTTACTTTTGCAGTAGCTACATAATTAAATATGTCATAAGAAACCATCGCTGGATAGGAAAATAATAAACCAAGTGCACTTATTCCTATTAGGATTAAAATATCTTTTCTTACTAAAACTCCTTTATTAAGTAATTTTACAAATAAAATGTAAAAAACAAAAAACAAAAATACAATTGCTGTATAAATTAGTGTAATAATTCCTCTATTAGAATATGAAAATCCAGTAAAAAAATTATGTAGATAAGTTAGATTTGGATCCAAGAAAAGATATGAAAAAAAACTAATAAATACTAAAAAAAATGAATATGTTAAAAATAATATTTTTTTCATTGGCTTTCGTTCCTAATGTTAATTGCCTCATCTAAAATTTCTTTGAAATTAATTGTAGTTGGATTATCCTTCTCAGGTGTCCAAACAAAAACCTCAGGAAGTTCTAATTTAAGTTCATCTAAAACTTCCGTATGTTTTAAAGCCGCCTCTGAAAGAATATCTGTGTTTTCAGATATATCTTTATTATTTTCTTTAGCACTTAATAAATTAGGCTTTATTTGCACAAAATATTCATTTGATTTTTTAAGCGCGACAAGACCTAATAAGTGTTGCTTGTATTCAAATAATGTTTTTGCTTCAACTAAATATTTATCCGATTGCTTAAGGTTATAAAAAAACTGACCAAAGTCCCCATAATACCAATATTTCATTACTTTTTCTTTTAATAAATTAATTTTATAAAATATATTTCCAGGCATTGCTGAAGGATATGGCAATACGTAGCTAGAACTTGCAAAAGATGAAGAAGTTAAGACAAAAAAGAAAAACAAAATAAAAATTAGAATAAATTTTATTTGTTGAATATTAAACTTTAACTTTGTTTTTTGTGCCATTCCCATGCAGTTTTAATTATCGTTTCTAAATCTGAGTATTTAGGCAAAAAACCAACTTCATTTCTAATACTTGATGAATCTGCAATCAGTTCATTTGCATCCCCTGCTCTTCTCTCTTTTTCTATAATATTTATCTTTATACCACTAGCCTTTTGAATCTCATCTATAACCTCTCTATTAGAATAACCCTTTCCTGTTCCAACATTATAAAAATATCCATTTGGATCCTCTGATACCTTTTTAAGCGAAAGAAGATGTGCATCAACAAGATCTAAGACGTGAATATAATCTCTTACGCAAGTACCATCAGGTGTATCATAGTCTGTACCAAAAAGATAAAAATCTTTTTGCAAAAGTGCTGCTTTAATAGCTAGAGGGATTATATGTGTTTCAGGATTATGCCCTTCACCTAATGAGCCATCCAGGGCTGCTCCACAGGCATTGAAATACCTTAAGGCAGCAAAACTAATATGAGGATGCTTAATCCTTAAATCACTTAGTATTTTTTCTACTTCAAGCTTATTTTTACCATATTCACTGGTTGGATTTTTAGCATGATCTTCGGGAATTGGAATTTTTGTTGGATTACCATAAACTGCAGCTGATGAAGAAAAAATAAACTTAGTTACTCCTCCTGTTGTTATTGCTACTTCAAATAGATTTTGTGAACCTACTACGTTATTTTGATAATAAAGATCAGGATTTTTGGTTGATTCTTCAACAGAAATAAAGCCTGCAAAATGCATTAGAGCATCAAATTTATGTTCGCTAAAAAGCTTTTGAAGTGCTGCTTTATCTTTTAAATCGCCTTGAAAAAGTACTGCACGACTATCAATGGCTTCTTTTCTTCCTCTTTCTAGGCTATCAAATACAACAACTTCATTCTGTCTATCAGCCAAGGCTTTTACCAAAAAACTTCCTATGTATCCAGCTCCACCTGTAATAAGTATTTTCATAAAGGTAACTTCTCTATTAGATAATTTTTAAGAGAAAACGTAGATTTTAATTGATTTTTGCTTAACCAGCCTATTAAATCATCATAAACAGCCGACTGATTAACATTAATCCATATTTTTTTAGACACTTCTAGATCTTCACCTGGAATCTTATCCAAATCTACAATATAAAATCCTTCATTTATCGTAGGCAACTTACCAGGACAACCTTTAGATCCATAACAAGCAACGCCAATTTTCTTTCCATTTATGTCTGTTTTACGATCAAAACTCATGTATAAAGAAAGGGGCATACTTGAGGTATACATTTTATACGTATAATCATATATTGAAAATTTTGTATCAGGATATTGATTGTATAATTTTTGTGTAATTCTCTCCATTTCCTTAGTCATTGTTCTAAACTGTAGAACTTTAACTACATATATGAAATTAAAAATAACAATTAATGTAAGTATTAATACTGCACTAAACTTTAATAATTTAGATTTAAATTCAAAAATTTGATTAATAAGTAAAGCTGTAAAGATAAGGACAAAAGGGAGTAGATATAAAAGATAGCCTTCACTTCTTTCTCCCTTGTAGTATCTGTTTACAAATAAAAATACCATAAAGATTATCCCTAATACACCAAAAACAGTAGGAATATTTTTCTTAAATAAAGAATATAAAAAGATTAAAACACTTGATAAAAATAAAACTAATCCAACAATTGAAAAATTACCAACTACAAATCCCCAGTATGAAGGAATATTGCTAAAGACAAATAGCTTCCAGCTATTTGGAACATACAATCTATACTGACCGATAAATAAGTAATCTAAAATATTTCTAATATTTGCAAAACCCTGGAAATAATCCCAATAAAGAATCGGAAGTGAAGCAAGTAGAAATCCAAGGATGGTTAAAATAAATGCACTAATTCTCTTTTTAAAAGACAGAGGAACTAAAAATAAAATTGGTAAAAATATTAAAAGATTTACAGCTTGATAATGAAACCAAACTGCAATTCCTAAAAATAAGCCCATTAAAAACGCAAAAGCCATATTCTTTTTCTGCCAGAGTAAAACAAAGAAAATCATAATTAACGCTGTAAGTGTTGCTATAAAAGTATGTGGACCAAGAGACAATGCTCTAACAACTAATTGTGGGGATGAAAGAGCCAAAAGACCAAGTATTATTGAAAGCCTTTCTCCTTTTATAAGTTTACCTAGATACATTAAAAGCCCAACGGTGGCAACACTTAATGCTTCCAAAAGTAACCACGGTGCGCTAATTAAAAATGGAAGTAGTGCATAAGCAAACATTATTGGCCAATAATAAATTCCTCCAAAAACAAAAGGTCCTGCGCTACTAAATGGCCCCATTAATGGCAACTCGTGTCTTTTAAGAGCTTCTAAGGCAATCATTGCATCTCTTCCATCGTCTCCACTCAATCCCCATCTATTTGGAAATTCCCAAATACGAATAATAAATGAGATAACAAGAATAGTTATAAACCAAAACTTATATGGACCAATGTATTTGATATAAGAAACTGGAAATCTTAAAGCTGAAAAAAGTGAAAACGTAAAACCTTGCCAGGAGTCAACAAAACCTTTATGCCTGATAAATGTTGTTAATAACCAGTGTGTTGGTAATACAAATAGGTTCATAAAGGCAAAAAATGCCTTTTGCAAAATATTTTTTCCTTTCATCTGGTCTTTTATTTGACTTGCAAAAATATTGTTATAAAAATCCCATTTTTTAACATAGTGACCAAAGGTAGCGTATGGGTAATGCAATAGTGCGGACTTTAAGTAACCCACTTTACCATCAACCTCTGCTTGCTCATGAACATGGACCATTGGCAGCCTTCCTTTACCTTTCCTATAAAGCCTTAGCGTATAATCAGGATATTGACCACCTTTCATTAAAAATCTTCCTAAAAACCAGTTTTTTCTTGGCATCCAGTATCCGTTAAATTCTTTAGGATCATTTTCCAAAATATCCTTTATTTCTTTCTTCATTTCATCACTTACATGCTCATCAGCATCCATCTGTAAGATCCAGTCAGATTTTGCCATATCAATTGCCATTTGTTTATTTATGTGGAAATTAGGCTTATTTGTGGTAATTTTTACTCTAGCTCCAAACTTTTTAGCTATTTCTACTGTTTTATCAGTTGAGGTTCCATCTGCTATTACTATCTCATCTGCTATATCCTTAAAACTTTCTAAGCATGCAGCAAGATTTTTCTCTTCATTATAGGTTGCAAGTACTACTGATAAAGTCTTTCTCATATAATTATTATAGCTTATGGAATTTAAATTTTGTAAACCTTATTAGAAAAAATCCTATTATCACAATTAAACTAACCAAAGAAACTAAATCTGAAAATGTTCGTAACTTTGTATTCTTATAGACTGCTTCAATTGTATGTGGCCTACCTGTAACAATAAATGTCATTAGGCCCCTGTAATTTGGGTCTTGAAACTGAGTAATTTGTCTTTTTCCATCTACATAAATAGTCCAATTTGGAAAATATAAAATATTTACTAATATTTTTGCGCTATTTTCTCCTTTAAACTCAAATTTTCTATACGCAGATTTTCTAATTACTTCTTTTACTTCTCCTTTTCCTTCCACAATTTCAATCGGAGCAGTAGGTCTTTTTTCCATAAACCTAACCGACCAAATAGGAGCACTTTCGCCAGTATCTGTTGTGCTTTCATAAACATCAGAATAAAAACTTTCAGGTTTTTGCTGATATTCTCTTGCATTCCAGTAGAAACTACTAATAACAATAACTACAGTAGTAAACAGTAGGAAAACTTTAAAACTAAATTTCTTTGAAATAATCTCAATAATAAATGCTCCTAAAACCGAAGATGCAAAAACTGCCAAAGCTAAAAATCTCCAAGGAAATTGAAAATTTTGTAGTAATAATATATTTTGCCAAATAAATTCTGAGGATTTATTCATAATAAAAATTGAAACAATTACAAACGCTATTAAAATTAAAACTAAATAAAACTTCTCTTTATCTTTTCTTACTAACCTTAATATTAATGGAGATAAAATTATTCCAACCCATTGAAATATACCTATTTGAACTGTAAATTGACCTGTTATGCCATAGTTCCATGGACCATAAAGCAATGAGCTAATAGATACAAATCTATCTACATATCCACCTTTAGTAACAATATTTCTTAAAGTATATTTTCCTTCAATCAATGCTGGTAACCAGAAAAACATTGAAAGACAAAAACCTAAAGTTATTAAAGAAAATAATTTTATAAAATATGGTTTTTTATCTTTTATTAAAAAAAATAACAGTAACCCATACATTCCTATAAAAGGAATTGACATTAGGCTTATGGCATTGTGACACAAAATTAATAAAGCTAGAGAAATACCTCCAAAAATGACATATTTAAATTCATTCTCTTTATAAATTTTATAAGTGAAAAATAATACAAGCGGAATAAATGCAAAGGCTAAATTTTCTCCAATATCCCCCCTTACATAAACCTCTACAAATCTATATGGAGCATAGGTGTACAATACTGCGCCAAATAAAGCTGCATACCTTGAAAGAAAAGTAGAAAGCCATATATACATAAACAATAAGGGTAACACCATACTTAAAACAAAAACAATCTTGACGCTATCAACTAACGTAAAGCCAACAAGGTGAAAAAAAGATGCTACATATGAAGGGAGTGGGTAAAGAAATTCCAAAATAGGATGTCCGTATCCCCAGTTAAGATTTGCAGCCCATCTTGGAATCAAATTTCCCTCAGTTAAGTTTTGATAAAAATTAGCAATTCTTGCTACATGATCTTGACCATCATGAGTAACGGGTAAGCCTGGATAAAGAAGTGAAATTACAGGTAAAATAGCAAGAATAATAAAAAGGCTAATAAAAACAATATTTTTAGAAATATATTTTTTAAACATTTAATAAATCCTTAAATTCATTTAATTTACTAGTGAACCCTAGTCTGAATAACTACTCCACCCTTAAGTGTTTCTGATTTTATTATCTTTCCATCATTTTCTCTGTCTTTTAGCCACCACTTTGGTCTATCTTCATATCCTGGGTCTGGTTCTATGATAAAAAAGGCTGTTTTTGCCTCTATATTTGGTAAGTATTTATATTCCCTTGGCCCATACCACTTGAATAAATATTGATACGTATAATCATGTACTGGTGGAGTATAAACAACATATTTAAAATCTTTTCCCTTTGCTTCTTTGTAAACATAATCAACTACTGCTAACTGATTTCTATACAAAGAGATATTTCCTTCCCAACGTGGAAGAAAAAGGTTATTAATTTCTTTTAGAGGATTAAAGTTTAAGAGAAAAATAACTATCAGTACTAAATAAGCAATTTTAAAATTAGAGAATTTTTTGGCAATCAAAAATAAACTGATAGAAAAAAGAAGAATATAAATTATTGGAAGACCAACCAAGTAATGTGGCCACAAAGCTCTACCAAAAACAATTGTACCTACGAAAAAGACACTAAGAATTGATAATAAGATTACGATAAATTTTTTAACTATCTCTGGTGCTCTCTTATACAAGATAACAACTGAAAATACAGTAAATATAAAAATTAACCAAGCCGCAATATCATTGTTAAAAGCAACCGAAGTACTAAATAAATCCATATAGGCATCTATTCTATTTTCTAAAAGTTGGATAAAAGTTTTTGGATCTTCTACTGAATTTTTGCTTACTAAAAACGCAATGAATGATTTAGTCATTATAAATCCGTGTTTTAATTCAAAAATTATTCTAGGAGAAGCAACAATTAATAAGCCTAAGATAAGAAGCAATATTTGTTTAATTTTAATTTTTTTACCAATAATAAAAATCTGAGAAATAATTATTCCTATAGCAAATAACACTCCCCAAAAAATTTCTATATCGATATTTAGAGCAAGAATAATTCCTAACAAGAAAAAGTATTTATTATTCTTTGTATTATCTAGAGAATATATTTTGTACAAACAAATAAAAGAAAGTAATACAAAAAGAGGTGCGATATTTGGATTCCAAATTTGGGTTGATAAAGAAATTAACACAGGAGAGGCACTAACTAGTGCAGCAAAACAAAACCCTAAAAATTTTCCGCCAATTTTTTCTCCAATAATATATCCTAAAATTATAGAGACTATTCCAACTAATGCCATTATTAGGGCAATTCCAGCTGGATTACCACTAAAGATTACAAAAAACGGAGACAGCATGTAATACCACCATGGACCATAAAATACTCCCTGAATGCCAGTAGTTGGACCAATAAACATTATGTCGTGGTTTACAACAATATTCCAAAGAGCAAGCATATCTCTTCCAACATCATAGGTATAAGCAAATGAATTTGACAATACTCCCTGAAGCCTTAAAAATGAACCAGCTAAAACAATAAGACCTAAAACTAAGTAATTAGTTTTAAAAAATTTAGAAAATTTAAAGTTTTTTAATTTCATGTTCCTACTATTCTAATAGCTACACTACCATCTAAATTATATATTGTTTTAAGTATGGGTGCTCCATCTGGTATTTCTTTTGTTGAGCCTACAAGTAAAGTATTTTTACTCTGTGAGTCTTTTTGCCAATCTATTCTTCTAAATTCATATCTTCCAAATGAATGATGCGATTCAAAACTACCAGAACTATTTTCTCCAATCTTTTGATACTCTTCTGGAGGAAATTTAAGATAAAAAAGGAAGAACATATAAGACTTATCCAAAGGATTATCGTCTGAAATAATAATCTTATCGTATTTATCTTGCTGCACTAATACTTCTTCAACTGCCTCTCTATAACCATATTGCCAATCAGCTGAATAATAATAATTTTGTTGTACAAAATATTGATTTAGATAATATGAAAAGTTAAAAACAAAAATAACAGCAAAGACAATAAAAGCAGCATATTTTAATCTCCTGTACTTATTTACATAAACAAATGAGTAAACTAAACCGATTGCAGATAATATTTGAAATGTTGGTAGGAAATTTAAGGTTCTAACTGCATGAGGAACACCCGTTGTAATTGATGC
>JBBTVW010000012.1:14973-22183 GCA_038063075.1 Patescibacteria group bacterium
GTATCGTTATTTTCTCTATCTCTTTCAAGCTTTTGAATATTATCTTTTAATAATTCAGTTTGATTTGAAAAAATACTTGTTCCTGTAACTCTTAACAAAGCTTCTCTATTGTTTACAATATATAAAAACATCGGTAAGATAACTAAAACTCCTGTAATAAATGCTACTAACATATATTTTTTAGACAAACTAAAAATATCTTTCCAATAAATAATAATTAGAGCTAAAACTAAAAGTGGCGTAAAGACCTTTTCGCTTTGATAAATGTAAATTGAAAGGCCTGCAAATAAAGCTGAGATAGTTAGTAACCAAGGTTTTTTAAGACCTTTTACAAAAAAGAGTACTGTTAAAAGATTAAAGACATCTCCAACATGAGATTCAAATGCAACTCTTGAAAATTGCATTGACCAAGGGCTAATTGCTAGTAAAAATGCAGAAATAATAGAAAAGTAGTCTCTATATTTGTGCTTTTCAAATATTTCTCTAATAAGTAAAAATACAGCCAAAACTGAGATTATTCCAAAAATAGCCGATGGAAATCTAACGGCAAAAGTAGTTAGGTCAAACATAAAAATTGCAGGAATAATAAAGTAGGCATATAGAGCTGGCTTATAATCATCAAATGATCTAAGAACTACTGGAAGAAATTTGCCAAACTCGTCTTTTCCTGTATGAATTATTGAATAAGCATCATAACCCAAAGCCACTTCATCCCAATCTGGAGACGGAGGAACATTACCCAACTGATAAATTCTTAAAACTCCAGCTAGGATAATAATTAAACTGATTAAAATTAAAACTAACTTCTTATTAATCATATGTATAAGCAACTAAAACTGGTTTACCATCCAAAAGATAGAATGTTTTAAGTATGTTTACATTTGCAGGTAAATTGTAGGGAGTATTGATATATAAAACTTTTTTATCTTTATTTACTGCATAATTAAAACTTCTTGGAAAAATATATTTACCAACTTTTTCAACAGTTACAAAGCCAAATGGATCTCTTTCTATCTTAGAATTTTTTCTAAACTCTTGGGGAGTAATATTTCCATAGAAAAGATAATAAATATATGGCCTGCCTAAAGCATCTGTAATTTGAATGAAATCATAATCTTTTTCAACATCTTTTACATAAGCAATCGATTCTTTATATCCATATTGCCACTCGCCTGAATAATCTAATTTATAATGTTTAAAATAATTATTAGCAAAATAAACAAAGTTTAATGATAATAAAAATAGTAAAACGATAGATACAATAATCTTTCTTTTCTTTAGTAAATCAACCAATTGCACAAAACCATACGCAGCTAATATTTGAAAAGTAGGGAGAGTTGTCTCAATTCTTAAAGCATGGGGTGTTTCCCTTGCTGTTGCTGCAGGAATAATACCTATTAAAAGCCACAAAGGAATTAACCAATAATATCCTTCTTTCTTTCTAAATAATAAAAACAATCCTGCTGCAAAAAATATAATGTCAAAAATATACATTTGACCCACTTCTTGAGTTGAGAACTTTGGATTACCATCTCCTCTAATAAACAAAAACATTGGAGACAAATTGTCAAAGTAATGTTTTATATACTCTATTGAGTACAAAACTCTTCTATTATGAAGTACTTTTGACCAGACAGCGTTTCCATCATTTTCAATTAACTGATTAGCATTTTTAACAACTTCTGCGTCAGTAAAAATATTTACCTCTTTAAACCTTAAACCTGCTTGAGGAGACAGTAAAAATCCAATAATTGGTGCAAAAATTAAAAACCCTACTATAAATGAAATAATTGCCTGTTTTTTTATCTGCCAAAGCTTGTTTCTAAAAATAATAATTAGAATTAATACTAATATTGGAGCAACAACTCTTGAGGTATTAAATGTATACATTGAAAGAGCAAAAGATACAGCACTAATTACTAAGTACCATTTTTTATCTTGCACAGCTGCTATAAATCCCCAAATACCTAAGACAATAAAAAAAGATGCTACATTTGCTTCAAAAGCAGCTCGTGACAAAAGAATATGCCATGGACTAATTGCTAAGAAAAGTGCTGACAAAAGAGCGTATGAATTAGCATTTTTTGATTTATTAAATATTCTTTTAACTAAAAAATATGTAAGGGCAACTGTTAGTACTCCAAAAAGTGCTGATGGAAATCTTACAGCAAATTCATTTAATCCAAATAATACTACTGGAATTATATCTAAGTATGCATACATGGGCGGCTTAAAATCTCCAAACGATTCTAAATAATCGTGCGGTAAGAATCTACCAAACTCATCCTTTCCTTCAATTCCAAGAGCATATGCATTATAACCCCAAGATACCTCATCCCAGGTTAAAGAAGGAGGATTGATACCTAATTGAAAAAATCTCAAAAAGATAGCAATTAAGATAATTGCTATGAAAAATACTTTAGAATTGAATATTTTCATCTAATAATTTTTTATTATTCTCATCATATTCTAGCAAATCTGAGAGATCAATTGCTTTAAACATTACATTACCAAGCTTATCTTTTACTAAAAAAACATAATCCAAAGAGGCTGGTATATCATTTGGATGCTCTATTAATAGTATTCTCTTTCTTGACTTTGTTCCATCACGTCTTAAAAGGCTATCATTTTCAATAAAGTTTATGTTATCAATCCTATCTACTGAAACCCATCCATCTAAATCATTTTTATAAGCAACATCATTTTTAGATTGATATTTTATAGGATCATATTTATTGAAGAATAAAAAGTAAATATATTGCTTTGTATCGTTTAAGTGCCTTGATATATAAATTTCGTCATAATTTTTTTTCTCTTTATTAACTCTTGTCATTAAATCCTTGTATCCAAATTGAGAAAAAGTTGAGTAATTAGTTTTAAAATATGTTACATAACGAATGTAAAAAGAGACTACGCTAAATGACACTATGAAAACTAAAATTAAAATACCTATTTTTTTAATATAAGGATTTTTTAATAAACTAAGTGTTGTAAATAAATAATATAATCCTAATCCACTAATAAGAGCTATAAAGGGCTGCATAGCAGATGCTCTAGAAAAATTACCGTCACTAGTTAAAGCATCTGGAACTGGAGAAAGTAATAAAAGAAGAATTACAATTAAAGGTATTTTTGTATTTTTATTTACTTTAATTAAGAAATACAAACCAAAAAGCAAAAATATAATTCCAAACATATAATCAACTCCCCTATTTTCTAAAATTGAATATTGAGTTGGGTTTCCATTTATATACAAAAATCCAACGGAGAAGTGTGAAATATAATTCTTAACAAATGTACTTGTAAATACTAAAGGTTTGTTATTGATTACTTTACAAAGTGCAGATGGAAAGCTTTCTAAACAACTTCCTCTTTGCATATTTAAATTATCTAAAAGTCCTATACTGTTAACATTTGTTGTTAATCCAACTTGAGATAATCTTATTGAAGCAGAACTCTTATTTATTAAAACTGGAGCTATTATTAATATAAAAATAAGAAATGGAAAGATAAAGTTCTTAATTTTAAACTTATTTTTATAAAAATTTTCAAAACAAATTATAAGTAATAATAGAGGAGCTAACAAAAGATACGCAGAGTACGTATAAACACCAACTCCAAGAAGAATTGCAGAGATTGAAAGATTTCTTCTTCTTTTTTCTTCACTACTTCTAAAACCAAAAAAAAGAGCAAGTAATGTAAAAAATATTGCCAGGTTTGATTCAATTCCAACCCTACTAAGCCCAACCGCCCATGGCATAATTGCAAACATAAGTGAACTAAAAATTGCAATCTTATCATTAAATAGCTTCTTTGTTAAAAAATATAAAACTCCAATTGATAATAATCCCGCAAGAGCTGAAATAAATCTAACTGAAAATTCACTAAGGCCAAAGAAGAAAATTGGTATTGTTGTTAGATATCTATATATTGGAGGTGGATAATCCCCAAAGCCTTTAAAGTTAGTAAATGGTAGCAATGTCCCCCACTGATCTTTTCCTGTTAGAAGCATTGAGTAGGAATCATATCCTGTATTTGCTTCGTCATTAAAAAGACCTAATGGAATATTTCCTAGTTGATAGAATCTCAAAAAAAATCCTATTGTTAAAATTAAAACTAAAAGTAAAAAAATTTTGTCTATTTTAAAATTCATAAATTATTACTCCTTCTTTATTATATATCTATTTTAATTCTGTAAATTTTATTGAATAAGACATATATATACTTATATGAGAGTGCTGGAAGGTTAAATAGAAACACGAAGGATAAAATAGACAGTATACTTAAAATAAAAAAGTTTATTAACATTACTTAATAGCTATAAACCACATATTTAATCCTAATTCAAAAAAACCGCTTTTAACATTTCTGAATCCATTTTGTCTTAACATCTCTTCAATTGATTTTCTTTTATGATTATGTTTATGCTCATGTATTTCCTCTTTACTTATAAGCCCAACATAAGCCATTACATGTAATAATTTATCAGCCCATGGAGCAGGAGTTGTAATAATTAATTTTCCATTACTTGTAAGAAGACTCAGAATATTTTTTAATACTGGGTCAAGATTTTCATTATCAATATGTTCAAAAACTGCAAGCATAGTAACGATATCAAAATAATTTTTAGGTAAATCAATAGACCCTTTTACAAAATCTCCTTTTATTAATTTAATGCCTTTGATATTTGCTGATTCAAGGGAAGGATCAATACCAAACTTTTCCCTAAACTTGGTATTTTCTAAAAAATAGGGGACTGAACCGCAACCAATATCTAGGATTTTTCCTTCTCGTGTATTACTTCCAATAAGTTCGTTTGCTTTACTAGCTCTTTTTTTAGCAAGAAATCCTTCCAAAAGTCCTGAGCCTCGGGTGAAATTACTCATATTAATTAGTTTAGTCTGTAAACCTGTATTTAAAAAGATACCAAAAGGCTTTGGTACCATCTTTAAATGCGCTTATTTTCTTTCCTTCATCGTATCCTCTTGGCGTAACTTGAATTGGAATTTCTAAAATCTTATATCCTTTTTTAAGTAGCTTTGAAGTAATTTCTGGTTCAAACTCAAAACCCTTTGCATTTAACTTAACTCCTTTTAAGGCCGTTCTTGGAAAAAGCTTGTAGCAAGTTTCCATATCAGTTACCCATTGTCCATATAAAACACTTGTAACTAAGCTTAGAAACCTATTGCCAAAGTAATGCATTAAAAATCTTATGTTTCTTTCTTCATTCTTAAAGTTTGGTAACCTCTTAATTCTTGTTCCATAAACTACCTTTGTTTTTTGCTCAAGTATTGGAGCAATTAAGTGCTTTATTAATTTAGGATGATATTCAAGATCAGCATCTTGAATAATAATATAGTCTCCTGTCGAATTTTTAATACCTGTAATTACTGCAGCTCCTTTTCCTTGGTTTTTATCATGAAATATTAGCTTAATGTCTTTTGATTTAAAGCTTTTTAATTTTTCTATTGTTCCATCGCTTGATCCATCATCAACTACGATAATTTCTTTCTCAACACCTGGAATTGGTTCTTTTATAACGCGCTCCAAAACCTCAAGTATCGTAGCTTTCTCATTGTAGACTGGAATAATTATTGATAACTTCATTAAATGTATTTTTTAGTAACTTCTAGGTCACTTAGAATAAATAATCTTTTGTTATTATATCTTGTTTTAAGTATTTTAGTAAACCTAAAAATTGCACTTAGAAAACCAACGTAGAAAGCAAAATCTAAACTAAGAATTGTTTTAATAAAATAATAGGGGAGCCATAAAAAATGTTTTAAGACTAGGTTAAAATCTGTTAAATTTGTCCAGACAAAAATAAACTGGTTTCGATAAACAATTGATTTTACCTTAAATGGAGAAAACTTCTTTTTAATTACACCCTTTTCATGCTCATGCAGTACAACACTTTTATTTTCAAATATCACCTTGTATCCTGATTTTTGAGCTCTGTATGAAAGGTCTATATCTTCCCAGTAAAAGGGGTTATAAAGAGTATTTAAACCTCCTAGTTCTTCCCAAATAGATTTTCTAAACATTCCACTTCCCCCACTTACCCAAAGAGTATCGTTTGAATCAACTTCACCTCTACTATGAACTAAAAATCCTCTTTTCCATAAACCTGTTCCTCTTCCTCTTAATACAATCTCTCCATTTTTTTCAACACTTTTATCCATACAGCCAACTGCAAACACCTTTGGATCATTAAAATGAGTAAGTAGTGGTTCTAAGAAGCCTTTCTGAGGTAAAACATCATTATTTAAAAGAAGTATTAATTCTCCCCTAGCCTCTCCTACTCCCCTATCAACAGTTTGCGAAAATCCCACATTTTTGGAATTTATAAGTAACTTAACTTTGAGGAATTTCTTTATTACACCAACTGAGTTATCTTCTGATCCATCATCTACTACGATTACTTCAATCTCTCCTTTTGTATACTTATCAAGCTCTGTAATAAGCTTTGGAAGATTTTTTAAAATCAACTCTTCTCCATTATAATTTGGAATAACTACGCTTACGTTCATATCTAAAATAGATTATCATAAAACACGATTTTATGCTCACCTTTTGGCACTAAAATACCTCTAAAATTATAGTCTGTTCTGTATATTTTTGTTTCTCTTCCATCAATTGTTGCTTTCCAAGTTGGATAAAAACTATCTGTTAATACTAAAAATCCATCACCAATATTACTTGTGCTTATTTCTACTCTATTTTCACTATATCTATCAATCTTAGAAGTTCCAATACTTAAATCTTTCTTTGAAATATTTTTATCAAAATTATTAACAACAGCGGTATTTTTAAGTGACAATTTATTTTCAAATAATAAATCTATTGCCTTTTGATTGTGGTCAACATTAATTATTTTTTGTACAAAAAATGTTCTATCAAAAACCTCCTCGTTTAAATATACCCTTGTCTCCCCTTCTTGAAAAACTTTTTTAAAACTTGCCTCATTAATATCAACAAAGCTTAAGACATACTTTACTCCCATAAGATCAAAAAAAGGTGAGTTATAACTATTTGAATTAATAATTCTATAAAAACCAAATGGGCTTGATATATTTGGATTATCTCTTCCGATTGCTGCCATTAATTGTCCATAATTTTGCAGATATAAGGGGTCATATCCATCAACACTTTGAATTTTATAAACTATAGAAAAGTTTGGAGGGAGAATTCTTGAATCTTGCTCCATTAC
>JBBTVW010000012.1:22283-24340 GCA_038063075.1 Patescibacteria group bacterium
CTATAACAAAAACCCAAAGCCCTGCAAATAGTAATAAAAACACAAAAAGAGTAATTAAGATTTTCTTATGTTTTTTTTCTTTAAGAAATAAATCTAATCCAAATGCAGCTAAAATACTTAAGCAAACATCGATAATAAATATCAATCTTGTTGGCTGAGATGTAGATAAAAATGGAATGGAAAGTTTAAAGGGAAAAGCAGATATAAAATTTGGAAGAGAAAATAATAAAGATACTAGTAATAAGCTCACAAAGAAATAAACATGTTTTTCTCTTTTATAAAGAATTGCAAAAAAGGCAAAAATTAAACTAATTACTCCAATGTATCCAATAAACTCCCCATAGTTCCAAATTCCATAATAGTTTAGCGTTGCTGGGTTTCCAAAAAAATCAGGAGCAATAAATTGAATTAGATTTTGAAACGGAATAAACCAACCCTTATCAGTCCAACTTGGAAGATCAGAACTCCTAGCTGACAAAGCAATAAACTGTAGAGTTGGAATCCATTGAACTGCGCTAACAACTACAAATCCTATGATTGCAAGTATTGGAAAGAGTAATGATTTTAACTTCCTACCATTATCAAACCATCTAAATACTAAATAGATAATTGCCGTAACAAATAAGTAAAAAAAGATTTGTAGGTGTCCAGCAAAAAAGGCAAAGGAAAGAGATAGTAGTAAAACTATCATCCATTTAAACTTGCTTAAATCTTCTTTGAATAATTTATCTATAGAAAGAAAGATAAGCGGAAGCCACGCAGATGTTGCTAATATATTTCCCCACTGCATCCAAGATATGGAAAACCCACAGAAACTAAATGCCACTGCCCCAAACAAACTTGCTTTTCTATTTAGTTTTAAGTTATCTAAATACAAAAACATTGCCAAAGCAGCTATTAGAGGTTGAATAAAAATAATTAAACTCCAAGACAGAGAAAATGGGAGAAAGAAAAATAATGAATTAAATGGAGAAAGAGCGGCAGATTGAAAATTGGCTAAATGTGGTGTTCCTGAAAAATTATAGGGATTCCAAAGTGGAAGTTGAAAAGTTTTTTCAACATCTATAGTTAACTTTTTCCATGGATATTGTTGTCTAACTGGATCAGTTATTAGGAAGTTTTTATATGGTATTCCCCTTGGATATTCTTTTGCATAAAAATCTCTAAAAGGATAATAAAGCCCAACTATCGTATCAGATGGAATCGGAATGTTTCCTTTTATAAATAAATCTTTAAAAAATAAAGAAACAATAATAAAAAGTATTGCTAAAAATAATAATTTAATTTTCATTATCAAATATGTTTAATATTTTTTGAGAAAAAAGGTTAGTAGAAAACTTATGACCACTTATTACAGCCTTATCTGACATCTTCCTAAGTAGACTTGCATTCCTTGTTACTACAAAAGTTTTTTCAATAAATTCAATATCACTAGTCCATAAATATCCACTTTCCCCTTCTTTTACAATCTCTTTTTGTCCACCAGCATCAAAAACAACTGGTACTAATCCATTTATTTCTGCCTCAACAGTTGTTATGCCAAAATGTTCAGCTTTTTCAGGGAATTTATCCAAATCTTCATTTACTCCTGCTGCATGCCAGTAAATTTTGGAAAGAGCATATTCTCTCGATAAATCTTTATATGATGCATTTTCTAAAATTTTAATTGGATATTTTCCAATTCTTTTATATAAATTCTTAACCTTTTCTTTATCGACATTTAAATAGCTAATTACTAAATGAAACTGATAGTCTCTTAAACCCAAATCACACATTCTCTTAAATGCATCTATCATAAATTCTTGTTTTTTAACACTTACTTTATTTGGAAAAGTCGCGTATCTACCAACGTTTAAAATAATATTTTGTTTTTTATCAAAATTTACTTTTGGCATTTTTTCTTCTAGGTAGGTAGGAGGGTGCAAAACGATTGAATCTTTATTAAATTTTTTATCGATATAGCTTTTGGTAAAATTTGAGTTACAAATAATTTTCTTTATTCTTTTTATTTTTTGACTCTGAATTAATCCTTTTGCATTTACCCACTCAACTGGAAA
>JBBTVW010000012.1:24440-41878 GCA_038063075.1 Patescibacteria group bacterium
GTATCTAAATACGGATCATATACACCTATCCTCATTAAGCTTATTCTAGCAAGTTTTAGTCTTGATTGCATATTTAGAGTAAGTTAATATATAATTACCTTAATATATGAACTTTACTGATCTTCCATCGTTATTATTCTTTGGTGTATATCTTTGGTCAATATTCTGGAAAGGACTAGCTCTTTGGAGAGCAGCAAACCTAAAACAAAGGAATTGGTTTGTTGGTTTACTTGTATTAAATACTATTGGAATTGCAGAAATTGCTTACCTATTCTTTTTTGCCAAAAAGAGAATGACACTTTCAGAACTTAAGTTCTGGGAGAAGAAATAAACCTCTTTGTAAAAAATCCAGTAAATATTAAAATAAATCCCAAAGCACTTAATATTAACCCCAATTTAAAAGATAGTGGATCATAAACAAATTTTACTATGTGCTCCCCACCTGGAACCAAGACTGACCTAAAAGTAAAATCAGTTCTAAAGATTTTTACCTCTTTACCATCAACAAATGCCCTCCAACCTGGATAATAAGAATCAGATAAGAATAGCAAAGACTTACCATCTGCTTTTGTATTAATTGTAATTTCATTTGATAAATACTTTTCTATCGTAGCCTTTCCATTTTTCATATCTAAGCCTATATTAGGATCTTCTTCTAAAACTACAGTTTTTGTTAAATCTAGGTCTTCTAAAAACATCGTATTTAATATCTGCTGAGGATTACTTTCTACCTTATAATTATTTACTAGATAGGCTCTTTTGAAAACTTTGTTATTTTCATAAACTTGGTATGCTCCGTCATCATATCTTAAATCAAACTCTCCTGGATAATTCCAAAATGAAAATACCCAAGGAGCTTTACCATCAGACATTTTATGCACAAAATACTTAATTCCTAAAAGATTTAAATATCTTCTTGCGTATAAACCTTGTTCTGGAAACAAAACTACCGATCTTGCAGCATCTTGTAAATCACCATTAGCACCTGAGGCAATAAGCTGACCATATCTATGGTTATATACAGCGTCATACCCCTCAACCGCAGGCAATTTATAATATGTAGTCGCCTCTCCGCCCATATTTCCAAAAACTCTGTCATAGCCACTTATTCTTGCAAACTCTTCACTTACTTTTACTTTTGGAAAAACAAAATCTTTTGGATCAAATCCTTGCCATTTATTAACAAACCTAAAAAGATCAAAAGTAACTAAAACAACTAGTATTAAAGGAAGAAGAACATATATTTTTTTGTACTTCTCTATTCTTTGTAAAAAGATAGATGCAAACATAAAGACAAGTAGGGAAACAAGTAAGACTGATGGTAAAATTAAATTCTGTCTTGCGATAATAATTTTATCTATTGGAATAAAAAGATTTAATAAAATTACCAACCAAAATATTACAAATATAGAGCATATCCCTATAAGCCAATATGTTATTTGTCTTATCTTTTTATTTTTTAAATCTTCTAGCAAAAACTGAATACCAAACGAAGAAAGTACAGCAACAGAGAAACTAAATAGCACTATTACCCTACTTGCTGCACTTGTTGAAAGAACAGGTATTTTAAGAAACAGTATTAAATCAATTACTGGAGAGTCAAAGCAAAGTAGTAAAGCTAAGATTGCAGTAAAGATAAAAAACAATACTTTTTTAACTCTTTTTGAAAAAATTGTATAGAGAGCTAAAAGAATTGTAATTGTGCCAGCAAATCCATTCCACTCTGCATAATGACCAAACCAATCATTCCTAGTTACTGGATTTCCAAAAAAATCAGGAGCAAAAAATGTAGGAATGTAACCTAACGGTATAATTTCAACTTTTTGAATAATTGAGCTTCTTATAGACTGTGTGTACGCTTCAATTGAGGGCAAAACTTGTGGCGAAGTTAGTAATATGCCAAATATAAAATAGGCAAAGGAGTAAAGAAATAATTTTATATTTTTTTCAGCTACCAATTTATAAATTAAATAAAGAAAAACAAAAATAAAAAAATATAAACTTATCTGAAAATGACCACTAAAAAAAGACAGCGGTAAGGTTATTGAGAGTAACATTAAATTACTAAGTTTTTTTGTTGTATAAAATTTCTCAATAGCAAAAAGGGCTAGGGGTAAAAATAAAATTGCGTATCCTAAAGTTGCATAACCCATCCAAGAGGTTATAAATCCACAAAACATAAATGAGATTGAGCCAATGGATGAAGATATATTTCTTAACTTTAATGATCTTAAATACAGATACATAAAAATGCCTGCAAGTAAGGGTTGAAGCAAAACTAAAATGCTCCATGCATCAATAAAGGGGAATATAAAAAATAATAAATTAAATGGAGAAAGTACTGCGGATTGATAATTTGCTAAATGAGCTGTTCCCGAAAAGCTATAAGGATTCCATAAAGGAAGGATACCTTGTTTTAAAGAGTCTATTGTAATAGTCTTCCATGGATAAATCTGAGAAATAAGGTCTGGCATTGCATTGTTCTTTACTGGTCCTGCAAATCCAGGATATGAGTTCCAGGGGCCATAATTATTAACTTGGTAATTTGAGGGAAAAGGAACTTTATTTTGGACAAAATAAGGAATAGAGAAAACAAACCAAACAAAAACTATAAGTAGAATTGGCCAAAATATTTTTAATAACTTCATATTAGCTCTTTACCTTAACTTTATTTTGTATTTCCCAAAGCTTTGCGTATGTAATAAATATACTAAATGCTTGATATATACTTTCAATTAAACCAGCTGTTTTCGCCTTGTATCCTTTTTGAAAGATATAAGAAGAAATAAAAGCAGTAAGCATTACTCTTGGTATTCTCCACCATGTAATCTTTGGATGATTGGCATTAAACCTTAATATTGCTTCTGTTTGAGACCAACTAATTGTTTTTATTACCATTGATTCAAGATCTCTATGAGTAAAATGAAGCAAAAATCCATCTAAAATACCTGTTTCTCCACTAACCTTTGGGCTTTCATGTATTTGTCCAAACCACTCTGAGATATTTTCTTTATTAAATAACCTTATTATTTTCTCAATATGTGGCCACTCGTTAATACCTAAATAAAAATTCTTTCTTTGCAATCTATATGAACCAAATTCATTAGTTTCTATAGCTTTTTTAATTGCTTCTGAAAGGACCTTATCAACTCTTTCATCCGCATCAATATATAAGATCCATTCATTTTGTGCATTTTTTAAACCAAGATTTCTAAGAATTGAAAAATCAGCTGATGACTCTTTGTATATTTTTGCTTTAAATTTTTCTGCAATCTCAACAGTTTTATCAGTAGAATTGTTATCAATAACTACAATTTCATCACTAAATGATAAACTCTCCAAACACTCCTCTATCATTTGCTCTTCATTTTTAGCAATTATTACAGCTGATATTTTACTCATGATTTTATATATGAACCACTACCCAACTTTTTTAAATAAAAGTCCCGTACTCCAGCTTTTTGCCAAGCTCTACCTAAGATAAATATTTTTAAACTTTCTTTAAAAAGTGCTAGTTTTACCCTAACTGATGCGTATTTAAAGCCAAATATAAGCCTATTTCTTGTTATGTAATAGTCTTGAAGTGGTGAACCTGATCCTGTTGCTGCAGCATTTTTATGCCATAGGATTGCTTTTGGCTCATAAAGAATTTTAAAGCCTTTATCTTTAATTCGCATGGAAAGATCTGCATCTTCATAATAAAGAAAGAAATTTTCATTAAATAATCCAACTGTTTCTAAAACATCTCTTTTAACCATCATGCAGCAACCTGTTGCAACCTCTGTCTCTTCTGTTTTATCAAATTGTCCTTTATCAACCTCATCAACACCCCTGTGATTACCAAAAATATTTTTCCAATCTATCTGGCCACCTGCATACCAAAAAACATTTCCTAACTCTTTTTCGCTATATCTGTCTTTATGATATTCATAACCTTTAGCAAAATAAATTTTTGGGCTAACTGCACCAACCCCAAGATCTTTAAATGAATTTAATAATTCAATAATTAAATCCTTGCCTACATAAACATCATTATTTAAAATAACAATGTAATCAGCATTATTTTCCAATGCATATCTAAGACCTAAATTTTGACCACCTGAAAAGCCTAAATTCTTTTTTGAATATAATACGTTTAGCTTAAAGTTTTTATATTCTCTCTTACTTTCAAATTTTTCATTAGAAGCATTATCAACGACATTTACAAAAAGCTCAAAATCTTTTTTATTAAGCTCTTCTAAACTCTCTAAGCATTCATTAGTAGATGCATTATCGTTAAAAGTGATTAAATTAATAAATATTTTTGGCATAAGCTAACTTCTAATTTTGTTTTTTAGCCTTATTACAGCCTTTTTCAGAGGACTTTTAATGCTTTCAAGTTTTTCTTTAGCAAACCAATATATAAGCTCTTTTCCAGCTTTTTTAAACTCTTTTTCTGTTTCATCTAGAAAATCTTCCTTGTTATATTCGATAAAATCTTTTTTCTCCCAAATAAAACAAAAAATAATAAAATGATAAAAAGCCATAAGCATTGAAAGGACTAATCCATGTAAACCATCCCTGTAACCTTTTCTTGCAAAAAATCTACTTAAGAATTCACTTAGTGGAAATTTGATTGCATCAAAATATGAAAACTCATATCCCTTATCAATTAAATTCTGCGCTTCATTTTTTGAATAGACTAAAGTTTTTGTTAAAAAACTTGAGACAGTGTCATAATTTTGATGAATAATATGTCCCGTAAACTTAGCACTCAAGCCCTCTAGAGTGATATCTTCGTGCATATGCTTTTTTGTGTATTTTCCTTTTCCTTTTCTAAACAATCTTAATTGAGGATCTGGATACCAACCAGTATGCTCTATCCATTTTCCAAAGATATAATTTTTCCTTGGAATCCAAAATCCATTTATACTAGAGATGCTAGATGGGGTAGCCGTAAGTATCTTTTTTATTTCATCTGCTAATTCCTCACTTACTCTTTCATCTGCATCGATACAGAGTATCCACTCATTTGTTGCCTTCTCAAAGCCAAAATTTTTCTGTAAATCAATTTCATCAGGATTATTTTCTTGTTTAAAGACGTTTTTGGTAAATTCCGAGGCTATTTTTGAAGTATTATCGATTGAACCGTTATCCACAACTACTATTTCATCTGCAAATTTTAATGACTTAAGACAATCTCTTAAGTTCTTTTCTTCATTGTATGCACTGACTACAGCGGAAACTTTATTCATATTATCTTTTAAGGCTTTGCCTTATTAGTAGTATATCAGCTTTTATTGTTTCTTTTGCTAAAACAAAGGCTGTTACAAAGTATACAAATACACCAAGTATTATAGTTACAAAAATACCAATCAAACTTTGTCCTAATAAAAGAGCTAGTAGATAAACAGCTATACCCATAATAATGGTACTAACTAAGGGATAAAAGACTGAATTAAATATACTAAAGGCAATATATCTTTTAACCAGAAAAACTACTAAAACAACTGACAAAGAAATTATAGCTGAAGAAATTGCTACTCCATTAAAGCCGATTTTTATAATAAGTATTGGAGTTAAGACCCAAGTTGATACTACCCAAAATATCATAAGATAAAGAGTAGTCTTTATCTTTCCAATTGCATTTAGTGCATTTGTTAGTGGCGTTGAAACCGAAGAAAGAGCTGCGTTTATAGAGAAAAACATTAAAGATAAAAGTGCAGGTTCCCATTTAATGTATTTAGGTATTAAGTTGATAAAATAAGGCGATAAAATTACAAGTCCAGCAAGCGATGGGAAGATAATAAAACAAGCTGCAAAGATTGACTTCTCAATAGCCTTTGTAAGGACTTCTTTTTCATCTTGAAGCCTTGAAAAAGAAGGAAATGTAATTCTAATAACATTATCCATAATAAGCCTAAGAGGCATAAGAGCCCATTTTTGGGCAAATCCAATATATCCAACCTGAGCAAGGGGTAATACCTTACCTAAGTAGACAATAAACAAATCATCTTTAACTAAAGCAAGAAAGCTATTTAATTGAAATGGAAAACCAAATGAGAGTAATCTTTTTGCACTTTCTTTAGAAAAACCAATACTTATTCTCCAAGGACTAATTAAATAAATTGTAATAAGTCCACTTATTCCTCTAAGTAATACTGCAAATGTAAAACTTGCTACGCCAAAGCCATTTATAGCCATAACAACAGCTACTGTGTTAAACACAAGAGTTTCTACAATTTGAGGTATTACTAACTTACTAAAATTAAGGTTTCTTTCTAAAATTATTGATGGAATTGTTTTTAAAGATGAGAGGAAAAATGAGATAGCAAGGACTTGGAAGAGTAATACTCCATCTTTTTCTAAATTATAAAATTTACCTATAAAATTTGAGGAGATTAGGGCTATAGCAACAATAGTTAGTACTAATATTTGTTGAATCGTAAAGGTAGTTTTTAAATCCTCTTTTGTAACAGGTTCTTTTTTCTGAATTAGAGCTGCAGCAAGACCAATGTCTGAAAAGTAAGACAGAAAGGCAATAGCTGCAGAAACTATGAAGAATACTCCAAATACTGAAGGGGCAAGGTAAATCGTTAAGAGCAAGTTAGAAACAAGACTAACTACTTGTATAAAAAATGTCCTAGAAGTTAATGCAAAAACACCGTGAATGGATTTCTTAGTGACCTGGGCAATGTCAAGTTCTTCCATATTTAAAATTTAGATCTTTCCATAAAAGTAAACTTTCTTTTACTGCTCTTACTATTACTCTTATATTTCCTCCACTTTGATCTCCAAAAAGTCTTGGGTAATGATGAACTTCTACTTCTACTATTTTTAATTTATTCTTTTTTGCCTTTGCTAAGATTTCTGTAGTTATCATTGCACCTTCACTTGATAAAGGTAATATTTTATCAATCGCATCTTTTCTAAATAACTTGAATCCGCAATCAATATCTTTAAATTTAAATCTAAAAAACAAATAATCCCAAATTTTTAACATATTCATTAAAATATGTCTAAATGGATGATCTAATCTCTTTTTTCTAAAACCAATGACTAGGTCTGCATTATCAATTCTATCCATTAGTTTTGAAACTTCTGAAAAATCAAATTGCCCATCGCCATCGTTAAAAACAACATAGTTATATCTTGCTTTCTCAAATCCTGTTTTTAATGCAGCTCCATATCCCCTATTAATCTTATGAGAAACTGGAATTAATCTTTTATCTTTGTTTGCTAATTTTTTAATTACCTCAAAAGTTTTATCGGAAGATCCATCATCAATCATGATGATTTCCCATTTCTTAGCCACTTTTTCTGCAACAACCATGGCCTTAGCAACAACTGATTCTATGTTGTCCTGTTCATTCCAAAAAGGAAAAAAGATAGATAATTCCTCAAATTTTGCCATATCGTTTTATAGAATAGATTATACCAATAATGAGGCTAAGTATTCCAGCAATAGTTATTAGGTTAGAAATTAATTCAACTTGGGTAGATTTATAATAAAATTGTATATCGTTATTTCCCTTAGAAAGGTTAAGCATTACTCCTTTTTTATTTTCTATTAAATTAACCTCCCTATTATTTACTTTTGTTTTCCAAGCTGGGAAATAAGCTAAGGGAAATATAACATTACTTTGGTTATCTAGAAATAATTTATAATTTATATTATTTGTTTTCTTATCAAAAGACAGCACTCTAACCCCTTCTTTCTCTATTGAATTAACATTTGAAATTTCACTTATTTGTTTTGGCTTATCAAAACCCTTTGGCATATATTCACTTGAGATTTTTGAAATATCCCATGCTATTTTTTCAAACTTAGTATAATCCAAAGCTTTCTTATTATTAATGGTTTGCGGAACAAAAAACTTAAGATTAAAAATAATAGCTAAAGCAACAACTACAACAGTAATTATTGAAAGATAATATCCTTTTAAAAATTTACTAATTGTCCAAATTAAACCACCTGAAATAAAAGAAGTTGTAAAAGACAAGATTGTTAAAAATCTCCAAGGATATTGGAAAAACGCCATTGGTTTTAACGCTTCCCAAAATATCCTTGACGCTTCAAGCATTAAAAATATCGAAAACGCTGAAAAAGCTAAAAACAAAACAATAAAGAAAATAATTTCTTTGTCTTTTAAATCTAATTTAACTTTTTTATAAACTAAAAATGACAAAGGTAATAATACGCTTATCAAAGAAAACAATATGTGTGTCTTTCCAACCATATATGAAAGTCCATCAATACATCCTTTAGCTGATCCACCAAATCCCCACTGACTTGTCCAAAGCTGGTTTAAACAAACAAAGTGATCTCTAAAATCTGCTCCACCACCAACCTGAGATAAAACGTTTGTATAGCTCATTTCTAAAAGTGTTGGGATAAAATAAAAAGCTGAAAGCATAAAAGACAGAATAACCGAAAGAATAATAAATACTATTGTCTTTCTGTTTTTAACACCCAAAATTAAAGCAAATATAAAAACAAATGGAGCAATCATTAAGGCTGTAAGGTTATGAGAAATTATAACTAAACAAAAGGAAACTGAGGTAATTATTACGTACCTAAATAAATTTTCTTTATAAATCATATATAAACCATAAAATACTAAAGGTATAAATACATAAGCATAAAACTCTGCAACGTCTCCTCTTACATAGATATTTAAGGCATGGTATGGAGCATAAAGATACAAAATGGCAGAAAGGATTCCACCCTTTATACCAAAGAACTTATTAGACAAAATAAACATCGATATACCAGCTATAACAATTCCTATAATCATCATTAATTTTGTTGCAACAAGTGAATCTGAAATAACTAAATTGAAAATAGCACCAACGTAATATGCAAAAGGAGCATAAAAATTAAAAATTGGATAACCAAAACCAAAACCTAAATTTGCACTCCATCTTACCGGAAACATTCCATCTCTTAGGGCATTTGTCATTTCAAATACTCTTGTAACCTGAGTATCATCATGGATTGGGAAAAAACCAGGAGTTAAGATTGGACTAAAAGAAAAAATAGATAAAACAAAAATTAATATGTAAGGAAAAAACCTTTTTAAAATATTCATAATTTTATTTTCTTTTTAATAAACGCTTACGTAAGGACATAATTATTAAACCAATAATAAACATTAATGATATAAGATTACTAAAGTTTCTAATATTTGTTTCCTTAAACTCAACCCTAACATCATTTTGTCCCTTATTTAAATTAAGTCTTATTGTCCCTTTATCATTATAATAATTTATATTTACCTTTTTATTGTTTACATAAGCTTCCCAGCCTGGGAAATAAACAGTATTTACTTCGATTTCTCTTTCCTTTGTTAAATATGTATTAAATAAGGTTTTGTTTGGCATTGAACTGACTAGGTTAATTAATTCTTGGCCATCTAAATTATCTACCTTTTGACTATACATTGAGGTTGGAACATTTTTTACCCAGATTGGCATATATTCATTTTTGACAGTGGTTGTATCCTGATTTGTTGAGTAAAAACTTTCTGGATAATTTTGATATGAAGAAACTTTTAATTGTGGATATGCATACATAAAAAGCAATATAAGAAACAATATGGCCATAAATATTTTTTGCTTCTTTGGTAATACATTAATTACTAAAGCTGCTAGGAAAGAAACGCTAAGAATAGTTAAGGAAAGAAACCTAAAAGGAAATTGTATAAAAGAAACTGGAATTTTTTCCCAAATAAATGAGCTTACTGACACTGACAAAAAAATTGAAACAATTGATAGCAATAAAAATAAGCTTACTAATTTTTGAGTTTTTAAATTTATCTTTTTTGTAAAAATTAGAATCAAAGTAGTAATAATAATTAAAAATGGTGCAAATCCGATTAAGTTAATGCTTGAAAAATACTGACTAAAATCAGAAACACTTGTCTTACTAAAAACTGTATATTTTAGATCTAATATTGCAGGGAGAGTAAAAAATAAAGACATACCAAAGCCAAATATTAAACCTTTTAAATATCTTAAAAAAGTTTCCTTTTCTTTTTCTAAAATTAAATTTATGACCATATAAAGAATAATAATTGGTATAAATAATGCAGCAAGACTATTGTGCGCAAGAATTAAAAATGCTATACCAACACTTATCCAAAATAAACTTTTTCTTTCAATTTGCCAAAAAACAAAAGGTAGTATTGCAAGAGATAACACTTCCCCAACGGATCCTCTTTTATATACGTCAAACAAATGATATGGAAAATAAGTATAAAAGAAAGATCCTACAAAAGAAGAAAGATTATCAAATTTTTTCCTAAGCCATAAGAAACTAAAAAGCGAAGACAAAACAAGACTTAAAATAATTACTGCCTTAATACTATTTACAAAACCTATTCCAAGCACTTGAAATGGTGTTGCCAAATACATAAACAGAGGATATAAAAAATCAGCAACTGGATATCCATATCCATTATTAAGACGCATTAAAAATCTTACAGGAAATTGTCCCGCTTTTAGACTTTCGTAAAAGGAAGAAAATCTAATAACCATCCAGTTACCATCGTCTGTTAAAGGAAAACCTGGTTGTAAAAGATTAAATATTGCAGGAACAGAAACTAATACAATTAAGATTAAAAATACTAGTTTAGAATTTTTTTTGATTGTTTCTAACATAAAACATTGTGAAGAATAAGATAACAACTCCAAAAAGTCCAATACCAAGACCTAGGTTAAAAGCTTTTGGATTATAATAAAACTCAACACTACTTGCCCCCTTTGGTATCTCAATTGCTCTAAATGAATAATTTGCTAATAATACTTCCTTTTTTACTCCATCAACTTTTACTTCCCATTCAGGATAAAAATTATCTGATAAAAACAAAAGATTATTAACTACTGTATTTACTTTAAAAACAATTTTGTTAGGCTCGTATGATATAAGCTTTGCAGATCCACTTGTATTTTTATCCAAAGAAATACTTGGTGCTTTTTCTAAGATAATAGTTTTATTTAAATCTATGTTTTGATCATAAACTTTTACTAGGGCATCTTTTTTATCACTTGCAACAATAAAATCCCCTGTCATAAAAAACCTAGCTACTGAATTTTTGTTTTCATACACTTGCCAAGGGTAAACCTTATAAATCATTGCGTATTCTTCTTTAGGAAAAGTTGTTTTATCATCTTGATACCAAGCATCAACTAATTCTTGTTTATGCAAAATATATTTAACTCCCAATAAGTCTAAAACTCTTTTTCTGTATTTGTTTTCCCTTAGCTCATCTGATCCATATCCTCCTGCGACATTAGCATCTGGTCTTGGTAGAATATCAGGAAGCTTACCTTCCCCTGATGAAACCAAAAGCTCTGTATATCTTTTAAGATGAAGTGGATCATTTCCTTCTGGAGAAAATGTTTGATCTACACTTTGGAAATTAGGCGCAATATAACCACTTCCGTATCCCCAGAATCTATTTATTCCCGAAACCTCTTTTAGATAAGACATTATTGGAGTTTTTGGATACGTAAAACTAGATGGGGCAAAAGGAGTAATTTTTTGGAAAAAGTAAAATAGATCAAAAATGATTAACAGAATAATTAAGAGTACTGAAAGCTTAAGATTAAATCTTTTTATAATCACTGCTATGAATGTAAAGAAAATAAGAATTGAAGGAATAATTAAATTTCTTAAAGCTACTTTTAAGTTTAATGATAATTCTGGATTTATCTTTATTAATGAAAATACCGTTAACCAAATTAAAGAAAAAGAAATTGCAACTAAAATTAGATATTTATATGAAAAGTTTTTATTTTTAATGTAATGGTCAATACCTATTGCAGCAAGAATTATTATTGAGAAAATAAAAATGCTAAGCTCTCTTGTTGCAACTGTTGTTGAAATAACAGGAATAGGAATTAAATAAAGATATTTTATTAATGGAAAATTAGTTGCAACAACTAATGAAATAATCCCTAAGCCTACAAAAAACTTTTTCTCTGATAAATTTATTTTTGTAAAAATTGCGTACAAAGCAAAAAACAAAATTACGACTCCTGGATACATTACTCTTTCTATGTATGTTCCATCAATCCAATAGTTTCTAGTTGCTGGATGCCCAAAGAAATCAGGAATTACAATAGTAATTAAATAATTAAGCGGAGCAAGACTTTTTTCTATCTGTAAAAGAGTGTAATTACCTCTAGTACTTTCTGCAAAAAGCTTTAAAGTCGGAAGTAATTGAAATGCAGTAATTACAAATGGGAAAACTAAAGATAATAAGAAAAGAAAATGCTTTTTATAACTTATCAATTCTTTTTTGTTTTCTAAAATAAGAAATATGTAATATAAAAACGAGACAATATAAATATAGAATAATCCTTGGATGTATCCTGCAAGCATTGCGATAATTAGGGGAATACAAATTCCTAGGAAGTTAAATACATTTACTTTTTCAAAATACCTTTTTGTAAAAAATAAAATTAAAGGTAACCACAGAAGAGTACTACCAATATTTGAATATTGAATCCAAACAGTTATGTATGAACAAAAAGCAAAAGATATTGCTCCAAGAAATGATGCAATATTAGAAAGACTAAGAGATTTTCTAAGAAAAAGGTACATAAAAAATCCTGCAAGAAGAGGTTGCAGCATCATGATAAGCGTCCAAGACAAATTAAACGGTAAAATAAAATAAAGAACATTAAATGGATAAAAAATGGCTGTTTGAAAATTTGCCATTTGAGGATTGCCTGAAAAATTATATGGATTCCAAAAAGGAATTGTAAAATCTTTTAATAAGTCTATAGAAAAATATCTCCAGGGATATATTTCTGTTATAACATCCATTCCTTGAGCTTTATTAGGGTAACCACCCGCAGCAAATCCCAAAAATGAACTTGATTTATATGGATTTTGACTTACTAAAAGATCTCCCGGAAAAGGAATGTATCCTTTAAATACAGGCCAGAAAAAAATTAATGTGATAAAACCAATTAAAATAAATGGCCAAAATTTATTAAACCATTTCATATTTTAAGGTAAAACTCTATAAACTCTATAATATGAGCCATTATTCCCTTGTGCTACTTGGAAGATTAATTCGAGTGGATAATCAGGTGGAATAATTTGGTTATCTTTTTGATAAAAAATAAAATAGGTTGGCATTTTCTTTGCGTATACTAAAACTTCTTTTGGAAATTTATCCATTGGCCAATAACCTCTTACCGTTATATTTTTCTCATTTAATAAATACATTTCCATTGCTTCTGGCATTAATCCAAAAGTACCTTCAGTTGCAATAAATATTTTTTTATCTTTACCTTGGTCTTTAAAGAATTCAACGCTTTCCTTAACTCCCCAACCTGCTGCCCAACTATTTACATACTGACTATTATCTGCTTTAGCAATTCTTGCATTTATAGGATCGTAGGCAAATTGAAAAGAGACAAATCCACTATACGTAACAAATATTGTTGTTAAAATAATTGTATAGAAAACTTTAGGAATTCCTAATTTAATTTTATTTTGAGAAAAAGTAATTAAATAATCTAGTCCAAAAGCTGCTAAAGGAATAAGCATTAAGCTCATAAAATAAATAAATCTTGGAAAAATTATTCTTCCAAAAAGAGCTAAGGCTACAAAAGGAAGAAGAAAATATAGAGTAAGTAAGGCTTTTTCCCTAGGAAACTTTTTGATTAATAAATATGAAATTGCGATTAAAATAATATATGGTAATTTTAAGTATTCTGTTAACCAACTAAATAGACCATTTAAATTCCCTACAAAAAATGTGAAAGGGTGTTGAATCCACTCATTCAATGGGTAAACAAAAATCGCATTTTTAGCACTAATCATCTGGAAAAGTGGAGATAGTCTTAACACATTATACAAAGCAAAAGCAATTGCCGCTGAAAATCCACAAAGAAGAATAAATCTAGAAAGATTTTTAACAAGCTTCTTATCTCTGAAATTAAAAAGGATAATTAAAAATGGTAAAAGATAAATGCTAAAAAAGTTTGCTGTTTTTGTAAGTATCCCACCTGCTAGAACAAAACCAAGCGTATATGCTACTTCAAGACTTGTCTTTCTTACCAAAACAACTGAGAAGTATGTTGACCAGACAAAAAATGCACCAACCATACTATCATATAGAGCCATTCTGTCTAAAACTTGAGCAAAGGGATAGAAAACATAAAGAGTAGAAGAAAGAAATGCAACTTTTCTGCTTTTAAAAAGTTCATATGTTAACAACCAAATACCAACTAAAGTAAAAAGACCACTAACAACAGACACTAGCCTTGCAGCAATAAGAGGATCATCTATAAACTTCATAAACACAATAGCAGCCCAAACAAACATAGGCTGTTTACCATCTGTTAAGGAAATAAATCTCCAAGAAGAATCATTTACAGCTATTTGTGCCCATCTAGTATAAATAGCCTCATCTGTAAACATTGGAAGCCTATCTAGGAAAATTAGCCTTAGGAATAAATATGAAGCGATCAAAAGAAATGAAATTATGATTTCATTTTTAAATTTTAATAAAAGCTTCATATACATGATTATATTGCAATGGAGAGTTTCAATCAATGCTTAGTAGAAACCTTAGGTATTAAGAGTAAAACTAAAGCGGTAATCGCTACAACACTAAGTCCTACATATTCAATGTTTGCAATTATACTAGGGTATTCTTTAGCATAATCAGTCATAAAAACATAAACAACATAGATTAATACCATAAAAACTGAGGCAATAAAACTTGGTATTAAAACATATGCTTTTCTGGCTACAAAAGCGCTCATTGTAAGAGGAAAAATTAAATACCATGGTTGAAAAGTTGTTCTTAACGTTGCTAATAAAACTGCAAATAATGAAAGACCTAATGAAAGTAAGAATATATTTTCCCAAGGAATATTCTTTTTTATCTTTTCAAAATACAATACCAAAGCAAAAACTGGAATCAAGACTACAGTTGAAAACTTTACTCCAATTGAGAAAAGCAAAGCAGCAAAAGAAAAAGATTTTTTCTTTTGTATAAGTAAATATATTGCAAGCAAAGCAAAAAATATTAAGGGGAAATCATTATGAGAAGAAACTAATCCTTCAATTAATATAAGTGGATTAAAAGCAAAAAATATTGTATTAAAAATTGCATTTTTAGGAAATAAAACTTTTGATATCTTATAAACTAGATAAACACTTCCTAAAAACGTTAATCCAATCATTGCTTTAAAAAGGAAAAAGGTAGGAAGGAAAAAATTAAGACCAATGTAGGACAATGGTACAGTTAAGACTAACCAACTTGGTCCATAAGGATAGAGTCTATGTGTCCAACGCATAAAATTTAACATTGGATCATTTACAAAATCAGTGGGCTTATATAGGTATGGGTTTTGTGAGTAATGAGTCAATATCTTTGCATCAAAAATATAATTAAATAAATCATAAGAAAACGCATTATAGGAAAAACCTAAAATTACAAATACTAGAGGTACAAGAATTTTTAAAGAAGACAATTTAAACTTTTCTTTTTTTGCCATATATAGAAAAGCTAAATAAAATACAAATAATAAAACTGAGATTATAGAAAATATTAAAACAGATAATGGTCTTTGAAAAAAACCAATATACTGAAGACTTTTTTGTAATGATTGATAAAATGATGCTTGAGAAAGAGTAAGGCTTAAATCAACTTGGGTAAAAGAAAAAATAAATAAAGCTACTACTGTTAATATATAGAAGGAAAAGAAAAGATTTATTCTTTTCATAAATTATTGTATTTGCCAGAAAAAGCGTTTAATCTAATTCTTAGTAAATCCTGAACAGCTTCTAGGGAATCTTTAATTGGACTTACTCTTCTTGATTCAACATATAACCATTCGACAGGAACTTCTTTGATTTTGTAACCCATTTTTTCAGCTAAATACAAAAGCTCTACATCAAAACCAGCTTTTACTGAAGAACCAGATATTTTTATATAACCCTTATGAAGTTGTTCTATTTTTGTAAAAAGTTTATCCGATACATCTTTTCGAAAAAGTTTAAAACCACACTGGGTATCATTAATTCCTCTTACCCCAACAACAATAGATCTTAAAACCATCATTCCCTGTGCCATTAAAAGCCTTGTCCATGGTGCACCTTTTCTTTGCGAATTTCTACTTCCAATAACAACATCATATTTATTTGTAAATTTTAATAAATTATTTACTTCTTCTATTGGGGTTGCCTGATCCATATCTGTAAATAACACAAACTCACCTTTTGAACTTAACATGCCTGATGTAACTGCGCCTGCTTTTCCAAGATGCTGATTTTTTATTATCTTAAACTCAAGGCTTTCTTTAATAAACTTTTCTACATATGCAATACTTCCATCATCTGATCCATCATCAACGACTATGACTTCATAATTATATTTTTGTTTTTTAAGAAAATGTTCAACTTTATCCAAAACACCTTTTCGAAGATTTGTCATTTCATTATATGAGGGAATTACAACAGAAAGATAAATATTGTTCACAGAATGATTATACCCAAAAATTTAATACTTAACAAATCATAGTCTTTTAACACCATTTCTATGCACCAAGACACCAATAATATTGCCATTAGCTCCTACTCCTGGGCCTCTTAAGGCTATTACAGTTCTATCATGTGGAAGATGATAAGCCATTCCCCTACCAGCCCTTAAACCAAGAGATCTTAGCCTTTGTCTACTTGGCATAAGCCTATAAACTGCAGTGCCATCATCAAGCACCTCAATTTCTTCTCTTAATGCTGGAGTTTCGCTAATTTTATAAACTTTACCTTCTTGAAACATAGCTCTATTTGCAACCACAGAAGGAGCTAGTCCTTGCGCTATTTTTTTTGCGACATCAACAACATCAGATTCACCAACTGGTATAGGCCTTGTTTGTATATATTCTATAGACATAATTTTGAGGATTAGATTATATCCTTAAGCCTAAATTATTACAAGTTAGGTTGTTTGAAAAGTAGTTTTAAGGTAAAATAGGCATATAAGCCCCCGTCGTCTAGCGGCTTAGGACATCTGATTCTCATTCAGAAAATCACCGGTTCAAATCCGGTCGGGGGTACCAAACGGGATAGGGCATCATAAGGTTTTACATTAGCCTCGAAATTAGGGCTTAATGCAATTTCAAGCTTATTAAAGTTTAAAGGCTAATTTGAATAGACGCGAACGGGAATTGAACCAACTCCTATCTCTAATCCCCAAACAGCCCATAATCAGAACCCTTTCGTTGATTTAGCCAAATCTCAAAAATATTACTAGACGACGTTAGAACCTATTTTTAGATATTTATTTTGATTCCGTCAAGAAGTGAAGTAATTTTAACTTTATTTACTCGTAAATAGTTGCTCTGTGTCCTGCGTTGATAATATAGACTACTTTATCTTTATCGTTAATTTTGTAAATTACTCTGTAAACACCAACTTTATATGAGTA
>JBBTVW010000013.1:0-2078 GCA_038063075.1 Patescibacteria group bacterium
GAGCATCTCCCTCTTAAGGAGACGGTTCGGCGTTCGATTCGCCGGCGGCTCACAAAAATATCCTATAATACTTGCTATTATCTTCATAATATCCTATAATAGTCACTTATGCCTAGAGTTGAACGAGAAAGACAGAGACCACCGATAACTACTGAGACTTATGCTAGCGGAAGAGTAAAAGTGGTACATCCACACGATTTAGATCGTGAGGTTCATGTTGTGGTTGACAGTCACACACAATTAGTTATACAAAATTATACACAATTTGAAGGTGGCCTTGAAGGTGAAATAAGAAGAGTAGAATTAAGAAAATCAGGCCATCATAGACTTATCTGTGAAGTACAAAGAACTGAAGTAAAAGATGATCAATATGTTTATCAAGTTCATTCTCCTCGTGGATTAGTCGGAGAAATGACTACAGGAAGCTTAGCTAATTTAGATTTAGCTTTTGCAGGACTATTCGTTACAGACAGCAGATCTTTTAGACGTAAAGTTGGAACATCAAGATTTACGCCTGATGAGAAAGTAAAAACTTTTATTCAAACTACTGATACTGTTGCAAGAGCCCATAGGAATAATCCAAGCTGCTAATTTCTAATTAATCCCTATTTTAATGTATAATGATTTTTATCTTATACAATGGCAAAATTTAATATAGATTTAATAAAAAGAAATCTTTTCTCCCTTATAAAATACTTAATAGGTTGGCCACTTTCTTTTATTGCCTTATTTTTTGTATTGAGAATGGTTTTTGATAGTGCTTCTAAAGCAATTCCAAATATAACCAACATAAATTATGGATTTTTATTAATTGGAATACTTTCTTTTCTTTGCTATTTCTTCTTAAGAACATATCTTTGGAAATATATTCTAGGTGAAAAAGGGGAACATATATCATTTAAGAAAAACTCTTTATACTGGTCAACCTCTGAACTTAAAAGATATGTTCCTGGAAACATTTGGTCATTTTTAGCTAGAACTTCATCTCTTGAGAAAGAGAGTCTTACTAAAAAGGATGTGTTTTCATTCCTAACTTTTGAAGCAGGGATGGTAGCAATTTCTTCATTTGCAGTATCTTTCTTCTACATCTTAAGTGTTTTAAAAACAGAAGAGCTAATATTAACATTTAAATTATTTTTTGTTTTTATAATGCTTCTTTTTATTTTTAGTACAGTAATTTATAAATTACTAATTAAAAATGAGAAATTACAATCTATATTTAAATTTATTCTTCATGAAAACTCACCATTTAGAAACATAAAGCTTTTAGGACTTGGTATCCTCACTTTTTTTATGTTAGGCGTGGGTAATTATTTTTCTATTACTTCACTTTTTTACCTTGACATAAGAAACATATTAATACTTGTCTCTTTATTTACTTTTTCATATTTTGTAGGCTATATTTCTATAATTACTCCGATGGGACTTGGCGTACGAGAGGGAGTTACAACAATTGGACTTTCTGCTTATTTATTGTCCTATGCAGCAGCTGTATCTTCTATTTTTTCAAGAATTGTATTTATTGCATCTGAACTTATTTTCCTAAGCTTATTAATTTTATGGAATAATCTTAAAGTTAATATTTTAAAAAAACTAGAGAATATAATTTTTGAAAGAAAGCATTTAGTCTTTTTAATTATTTTTATCTGTTTATATATTTTATATTTTACTCTTGCTAGTTTTTTAAGATTTGATAATTTTTATACTGGTAGATTTGATCTTGGAAATATGGATCAAACTGTTTGGAATACGCTAAATGGGAGAATTTTCCAACTTACTGATCCAGATGGAGTAGAAACAGTATCAAGATTTGCAATACATGGAGATATTATTCTAGTTTTACTTTCTCCTTTGTATTTAATCTGGTCTGATCCAAGAATGTTACTACTTTTACAAACTGTAGTACTTTCTTTAGGTTCTATTTTTGTTTATCTAATTGCAAGAAAAGTATTAGTTGATAAAAACTTAAGTTTTGCTTTTGCCCTCTCTTATTTACTCTACCCAGCAGTTGGCTACGTAAACCTATATGACTTTCATGCAGTTTCCCTTGCCACAACCTTTTTACTTGCAGCGTTTTA
>JBBTVW010000014.1:0-11698 GCA_038063075.1 Patescibacteria group bacterium
TTTTTAATTTTCTCAATCATACTTTCCTTGAAGCTTAAAGATTCTAATTTTAAACCACTTAAGGTATATAAAGATATTGCTATAGATCCATTATCTTCTTTAACTTCAGTACTTTCCAAAATGAGTGAAGGAGAAGGTGCTGCAATTCAAATTTTAATAAGTGGAGCTGATTCAAAATGGAGTAAGCTTGGAAGAGCTCATATTGCTCAAACAAAAAAAAGAGAGTCAAATCCAGAAACAGCTAAATATTCATCAGATCCAAAAGAACTTGAGGGTATTGAAGGAAAAATCTCAAAACCAGGTTTTTACACTGTTATTAGATTGGTTGTTTCATCAACCAGTAAAGAGGCAGCTGAAGCTCATCTAAATAATTTAGATTCTGCTTTTGGTCAATTTGATGGATCTAATTCTCTTAAGAAAGCAAAGATTTGGTTGAAAGGAAATTTTGTCTCAGAGTTTGTTTACAGATATTTTCCACTTCAAGGACCAAAATCAGTTTTAACCAGTGAAGAGTTAGCCACTATTTTTCATTTTCCAAATAAAGCAGTTGCAACTCCACACATTTTCTGGCTTAACGCTAAAAAAGCACCAGCTCCAGTTCAAATTCCTGATTCAGGACTTTTTCTTGGCATGAGTACATATAGAGGAATGGCAAAGCCAATTTATATTCAAAAAGACGATAGAAGAAGACATATGTATGTAATTGGAAAAACCGGTGTAGGAAAATCTGAGTTTTTGAAAGATATGATTTTACAAGATATTAAAAATGGAGAGGGAGTTTGTTTTATAGATCCTCACGATACGATTGATAAGTTATTGCCACTTATTCCACCTGAAAGAGCAGAGGATGTAATTCTATTTGATCCATCAGATACTGATAGGCCAATGGGATTAAATATGTTAGAAGCACAAACTGAACAAGAGAAGCATTATATAGTCTCAAGTATAGTTGGGCTTATGTATAAGCTTTATGATCCTAACAAAACAGGTATTATTGGACCTCGTTTTGAACACGCAATTAGAAATGCAATGTTAACTGTAATGAGTGAGCCAGGTAGTACTTTTATTGAAGTAGTAAGAGCTTTAACTGATTCAAATTTTGTACAAGAACTATTGCCAAAAGTCCAAGATCCAATTATTAGGCGTTACTGGACAGATCAGATTGCTCAAACTAATGATTTCCATAAATCAGAAACCTTAGATTACATTGTTTCTAAGTTTGGAAGATTTGTTACCAATAAAATGATGAGAAATATTATTGGTCAATCCTATTCCTCTTTTGATTTTAGAAAAGCCATGGATGAGGGTAAAATCTTACTCGTTTCTTTGTCCAAAGGAAAAATTGGTGAAGAAAATGCGAGCTTTTTAGGTTTAGTTTTGGTTCCAAAAATATTAGTTGCAGCTATGAGTAGACAAGATATTCCTGAAGAAACAAGAAGAGACTTTTATCTATACGTTGATGAGTTCCAAAACTTTGCAACACCTGACTTTGCTCAAATTCTATCTGAAGCAAGAAAATATAGACTTAATTTAATAGTAGCAAACCAGTTTATAGGACAAATGGATGAAGAAGTTAAAAACGCTATTTTTGGAAACGTTGGAACAATAGTTTCATTTAGGGTAGGAGTTACAGATGCTAATTATCTTCAACACGAGTTTCAACCAACCTTTACAGAGGCAGATTTAATAAACATTGATGTTTTCAATGCTTATATTAAAACAATCGTTAGAAATGAGCCTGTAAGTCCGTTCTCAATGGATTTAACAAGGGATATGACTAAAGAAAAAGCTATGGAAAATCCAAGATCAGCAGAACTTATTAGAGAGTTGTCGAGATTAAAATATGGAAAAGATGTAAGAGAACTTGAGACCGCAATTGCCCAAAGAGCTAGGCTTTGATATAATTTCCGCACGCGCCCGTAGTTCAATGGTAGAACAGATGTCTTATACACATCATGCGTTGGTCCGATTCCAGCCGGGCGTACAAAACTTACTCTTATGAATAAGATAATAATTTTAGCAGCAGGAGCAAGTAGTAGATTTTGGCCTCTTTCAAACCAAAGCCATAAAACTTTTTACAAGTGTGGCTTGGGTAAAGCTATTATTGAAGAAACAGTGTCTTCTTTGCTTACCTTAAAGCCTAAAGAAATTGATATTGTTGTTTCCCCAAAAGATTTAGAAAAAGCTAAATTAATTTTTAAAGCTTATAAAAATATTAAATTTTTTGTTCAAGAAAAACCTATTGGAGAAGGGGATGCAATACTTAAAGTCTTTAAAGACGTTAGCTATAAAGGTACATTTTTCCTAACAACGGGAGATAAAATAAACGCCTTAGAAATATTTAAGCTTCTTAGTAAGGAAAAACAAGCAGTAGCCATAAGGCAGACTGATACTCCTCAATTTTTTGGAATAGCGGACTTAGATAATGATGGAAACATAATTAATATTACCGAAAAACCTTTAGTAGAAAATAACTCTTCTAATAATAGAATTACGAGTGGTTATCTTTTAGATTCTAGCTTTATAGATATATTAAAATCTTTTTCCAATGATCACTATGGTCTTGAAAAAGCTTTAAATACTTATATTAAAAAAACTAAAGTTAAAGGCGTTTTTGTAGATAAGCTTGAAGACGTTAAGCTTAAGTTTTCTTGGGATTTGTTATCAATTAATAAACAGATTCAAAATAAAAAGAACTTTAAGTATATAGAAAAAAGCGCAAAAATAGCCAAAACTGCAGTTATTGAGGGGTCTGTCTATATTGGTAAAAATGTAGTGATTATGGATTTTGTAAGCATAGTTGGCCCTGTTTATATTGGCGACAATTCAATAATTGGAACGCATTCTCTTATTAGGCAAAATGTTTTTATTGATGAAAATGTATTAGTTGGGGCAGGGTCTGAAGTTAAAAATTCAATTATTTATAGTGGCTCTAGCTTACATAGAAACTATATTGGTGATTCAATCTTAGAAAAAGATGTAAAGATTGGTGCAGGAACTGTAATAGCTAATAGAAGAAATGATAGGCGAGAAATTAAAACCTTGGTAAAAGAAGAAAAGATTTTAACCGGTCTTACTTCTTTTGGCTCTGTTATGGGAACTGGAGTAAGGGTTGGGATAAATTCAAGTATTATGCCAGGTGTAAAAATAGGTTCAAATGCTCATATTTGGCCACAAAGTCTAGTCTTAAAAGATGTTTTAGACGATGGGGTTTTTAAATAGTTTATAACTCAGTAAGAACTGAGGTTTCTTTTCCTCTTTCTGGAACGTATTGAAGATATCTTTCAGTTGTTGAAAGTCTTTTATGTCCTAATGCTTTTGATAATACGAGCAATGAAACACCATGCTTTAGGTGGTGGGCTACAAATGTATGTCTTAAATCGTTTACTTTAGCATTCTTTATTTCAGCAAGTCTAAAATATCTTTCAACTGCAGTTCTAATGTTTCTAATAAGGAAAGGCTTTCCGCTTTTTGTAACAAATAAATGTTCGTCTGTTACTTTTGGTCTTACTTCCATATATCTTTGAAGTGCTTCAGTAGCCCTTTTATTTAAAGGAATTGTTCTTTCTTCATGTTTTTCAAAAGGAGCAATATGCAATGTATCTTTTCCAACGTCTGATAGCTTTAGATTTGCAAGCTCACCAATTCTAATACCAGTTTGAAGTAATAATTCAATTACAGCAAACATTCTTGGATCATTTCTTGCAGCATCTCTTAAGGCTCTGTATTCGGTTGGAGTAAGTATTCTAGGTGGTGCAAGTTGGTATTTAGGGTGTGAGACTAAAAGGGAAGGATCATCAGTAATATATTCGCTTACTTTTAAGAATCTATAAAAGGTTCTGGTTGAGTTTATTTTTCTTGAAACTGATTTTGGAGTATATCCCTCAGATGCTAGCTTTGCTAAGAAGCTTTCAAGATCTTCTTTGCTAACTTCATGAATTTGGGCTCTTTTTAGTTCTTCAAGAAAAGAAATCAACTGATCAATGTCTTTGCCGTAGGCAACTACAGTTGAATTTGACTTCTGGTTTCCTTTTAAATAATTTTTAAATTCTTCGTGGGCATTTCGAAGTCCAATAGGTTTCATATGTATATAATGGCCTATAATATCACTCTTTTTAAATGGCGTCAAGCAGTAAAGAGGCTAGTATGGCTAAAATATGCTAAGATAAAAATACTTATTTATGAAGAAAATTGCCTATATTTTAGTTGTTTTTGGATTAGTTTTGATTATAAATAGTCTTATACATTCAATCTATAATTTGTGGCAAAAACAGGATTTGGTAACCATGGCTCAAAGAGATCTTGACAAGGAGAAAGAGTTAAATCAAAAACTTAAGGCCCAGATTGAATATACAAAAACACCTCAGTTTATTGAACAACAAGCCCATGATAAGCTATTTTTGGTTAGACCAGGCCAGCAAGAAGTATTATTTTCAGACAAGCCTATATTTACAGAGGGAGACCTAAAGCTTGAGAGTAGTATTCCAAATTGGAGAAAGTGGTTAGATTTATTCCTGTAAACTATCCTAGATTTAGGATAAAATGTGAGTTGTTTATACTCTGTGAAATAGATGATATTAGAACCTATTTTATCTTTAGGGCATATCTCTCGGAATAGATTGCCACTCAAAAGTTGGAACTACTTGATCTAAACGCAGGTTGTTTGGTTGATATATCGTTTTATCCGGAAGCATTTTTTGAAGAGAATCGTAGGTTGCTTGTGCTGTTTGCCCATCTCCAACCCCATCAATATATATTGCAAATTCGTTACCTCCTAGGAATACGCTTGCATCTAAAACCGTAATGCCATGATTAATCCCAAGAGCAATAGAGTATAAATCAAAAGTTCGTCCTTGGTTTTGATCTAAGTACCCACGAAATATAGCTGCGATTAAATAATCACTTGAAAGTGGGGCAACAACCCCTGTTTTCCTATCTATTAAGTCGCTTACATCTAAAGCATTACCTCCATTATTGTGAATAAGGAGTTCCCATGTAATATAATTAGGATCACGATCAACATTAAAAGCATGGTCCAAAACCCAATAACTCGCATTTCCCAGCGAATCATGATTACCAGAAAGAGGACTCAAGTGTGTATATGTATTGGAAAAATCGCTTAAAGTATCCAACCATCTTTCTCTTAGAACCGTACTTTCTCCATTTCGTCCAGCTTCAGCAGCTAGATAGTCTCCACCTGCGATTGCAAGCATTTCAGCTTGAACTAACATAACCTGCCTATCAAAAGGTTTAGGCGCATATCTAACATCATGTTTAAAGATTTTCCTTAGTGGTCTTTTCTCAGGCCTTGTCACAGCACTCCTTATATCTCTTAAGTGGCTAAGGGTTTCACCAACAGCTGAAACATTGTTTCTTCTAAATGATTCTATTGAACTCATTGGAGATGAATTATATCATAGGCTATCTTGAGGCTAAAAACATGTGTTGCGGGGCTAGGAGTTGCGCCTAGCCTGTGAGATTATGAGCCTCACGTGCACTGTACACTACCCCGCGCGTAGTGGCTATTATACACTAAATTTGCCTTAAATTGAAGCAGATGATAAAATAAGTTTTGAGGCAGGAAGTGGACTGGTGTCCCGGGGCGTTTCATAAGCGCCCAGCGGTGGGTTCGATCCCCACTCCTGCTACTTACTCTCTATGCATAATAACCCAATTGGAATAATTGACTCAGGAGTTGGTGGCTTATCATTAGCCTCCTCATTAATATCTAATTTTCCCAATGAAAATTTTATATATTTAGGTGATTCTAAAAACTCTCCCTATGGTCAAAAAAGCAGGGAAGAGATATATAGATTAACTAAAAAAATGATTGATTTTTTAATAGATAAAGAAATCAAGCTTTTAGTTATTGCCTGTAACACTATTACAGTAACATGCATAGATGATTTAAGAAAAGATTATCCAAAACTCCCTATTATAGGTATAGTTCCAGTTGTTAAAACTGCAGCAAGTGTATCTAAGAATAAAAAAATAGGCATATTTTCTACACAAATTACTGCTAATAGTCAGTATCAAAAAGAGCTAATTGAAAAGTTTCATAATGATTGTATGGTTATTAATATTGGCTCAGCTGATCTTGTTCGGGCAATTGAAGACCTAGATTTTGAATATATAGATAAAGTTTTAGAAAAAGAATTAAGTGAGTTCAAAAGTTCTAATATTGATACTTTAGCCCTAGGTTGTTCACATTTCCCATTAATAAAAGACAGAATTCAAAAACACTTACCAAACGTGCTTATTTTAGATTCAGGGATGGCAGTTTCTCGTCAAATGGGCAGAATTTTACAACACAACGATCTTCTATCAAAATTGCCTAATCCAAGCTATAATTTTTATACAACAGGTGATACTAAGGCAATGGAGTATTTTGTTAGTAAATTGACAAACAATGGTAAAGTAACTAAAATTTCACTCTAATGATTGATTTTAAAGATAAAAAAATTGAAGTAATAGGAGAGGGAGTAGAGGGTAAATCAAGCTTTGATTATCTAACTAGTAAAGGGGCAATTGTTACTGTTTTAGATAAATCTAAAGGAGAAAATTACTTAGATAACCTAAAAGACTTTGATCTTATTGTCAGAAGCCCAGGTGTAAAGTTAGAGGATTTAGAAAAGTATGTTTCTAGGGATAAAATTACTTCCCAAACAAAGCTTTTTATGGATCTTTGCCCAGGTAAAATAATAGGAGTAACTGGAACAAAAGGTAAGAGTACAACATCATCATTAATATATGAAATGCTCAAAAAGCATGGCTTTGATGCATATTTAGGTGGTAATATAGGTAAGCCCCCATTTGAGTTTTTGGACAAATTAAATACTCACTCAATTGTAGTTCTTGAAATGTCTAGTTTTCAATTAATTGATGTAACGAAAAGCCCAAATATTGCCGTAATACTTATGGTTACAAGTGAGCATTTGGATTGGCATAAAGATACACAAGAATATATAGATGCAAAAAGAAATATTCTAAGATTTCAAACCCAAAATGATTTTGCAGTAATAAATAAAGATTATCTTCCAAGTAGGGAGTCAGACGTTTTAACTAATGCAAATATTTATTTTATTTCTAGAGAAGATGAGAGTGAGAGAGGATGTTTTGTCAAAGAAGATGCTATTTGGATAAGAGAAAAAGATCTGGAAGAAAAAGTAATTAATACAAAAGATATTTTAATACCAGGAAAGCATAATTTTGAAAACGCTTGTGCAGCCTCAATGGCAGCCTATTTAGCTGGTGTTTCAATTGCAAATATATCTTACGTACTAAAAACCTTTAAAGGTTTAGAGCATAGGCTTGAATTAGTAGCCACTATAAATGGCGTTAAATACTATGATGATTCTTTTGCTACAAATCCTGAATCAACGATTGCAGCAATTAATGCTTTTGACCAGCCAGAAATCTTAATACTTGGGGGGTCAAGCAAGAATAGTGATTTTAGCCTTCTTGCAAAGACAATATTGGAATCTAAAAATATTAAAGCAATAATTGGAATCGGAAAAGAATGGGAAATAATTAAAAAATTATTAGTTGGCTTAAATCCAGACGTTTTAATTCTAGAAGGTGCTACTAATATGGAAACAATAGTTACTGCAGCTAATAAACTTGCTGTAAGTGGAGATATTGTAATCCTATCTCCAGCTTGTGCATCTTTTGATATGTTTAAAAACTATAAAGATAGAGGAGACCAATTTAAAAAAGAAGTAGAGAGATTAAGCAATTAAGGTCTTCTACTGGATTTTCTTCTGACTCGAATATCAGCATTTCTTGCTTTTCCATCTGCAGTGGCCCATCCAAGTGGTTTTCTGCGACCTAGGGTTGTTTCTCTATTTTGTGTTTGATCTACGCCTTGAGAGGCTTGTGGTAAATCATTAATAAGGCGGCTATTTGGAGATTGAAATCCAACTGGATGTCTCCGGTTTCCAGAAGCTGCCAAAGCATCACCCATTTTAACTACAGTTTCTGCTATTTCTGTCAAAAGACGATATTGCTGCGTGGTGAGTGTTACTGTGTCCGGTTGGCCTGATTTAGGCTGACTTGATTTATCTTCAGTTCTTTCATTCATGGTGGGATTATATTATTAGTATATAATTAAGTCAAATTCTGATATTATTGAACGCTTATGAAGCCAAACTTTAAAGTTATTAAAAAAGATAAAAAAAGCAAAGCAAGAGCAGGAGTAATTAAAACCCCTCATGGAGATATTGAAACTCCAAGTTTTGTTCCCGTTGGTACACAGGCAACTGTTAAAGCAGTATCACCAAGAGATTTAAAAGATATGGGAGCACAAATAGTTTTAGCAAATACTTATCATTTACATTTAAGACCAGGAGAAAAATTAATTAAAGAGCATGGTGGATTATCAAGATTTATGAGTTGGAATGGTCCAACAATGACTGACAGTGGTGGTTTTCAAGTATTTTCTTTAGGTATTGGATTAGAACATGGTGTTGGAAAACTTCTTAGAGAAGAAGAGGGAGAAGTAAAACCAAGGTTAAATAAGATAACAGAAGAAGGAGTTACTTTCCAATCCCACATTGACGGAAGTAAAAAGTTTTTATCACCTGAACTTTCTATTCAAATTCAAGAAGCTTTAGGGGCAGATTTAATCGTAGCTTTTGATGATTTAGAATCTCCAAAGTATTCACATAAAGAAACCGAAAAATCACTTCTTTTAACAGAAGGATGGCTTATTAGAAGTATTAAGGCTCATAAAAGACAAGATCAATTGCTTTATGGCGTAACTCATGGAGGTGAATTTAAGGATTTAAGAGTTAAAAGTGCAAAGTTTAATGATAAATATTTTGATGCAATAGCTTTAGGTGGGGCTCATAAAACAAAAGAAAGTATGTACAAAATTATTGATTGGACAACTGACAATATTGATGTAAATAAACCAACTCACATGCTTGGTATTGGAGACGTTGATGATATTTTTGAGATTATAGAAAGAGGGATTGATACATTTGATTGCGTTATTCCAACCAGAATTGGCAGAACAGGATTTTTCTTTATCTCTCCCTCTTTTGGGAATCTGAAAAACAGATTTAGAATTTGTATTGATAAACCTCAATTTAGAAATGATCCAAAACCTCTTGATCAAAATTGCACTTGTACAACCTGTCAAAATTTTTCAAGAGCATATATCCATCATTTATTTAAGAGTAGGGAGTTACTTTCCTATAATCTTATAAGTGTTCACAATGTTCACTTCTTAGTTAATCTAACAAAAAAAATTAGAGAATCAATTTTAAATAATAGTTTTATAGAGTTTAAGAAAAAGTGGTTGGTGTGATAAGATAATATTATGAAAACAGTTTTTTCAGGAGTTCAACCTTCAGGGGATCTACATATAGGAAATTATATCGGTGCCTTAAAGCAATGGGTAGATGCTCAAAATTCTACTGAGTCAATTTTTTGTATTGTTGATTTACATGCAATAACCATTCCACAAGATCCTGTTATCTTAAGACAAAAAGTTTTGGAAGTAGCAGCTTTGTACATTGCTTGTGGAATAGATCCAGAGAAAGCGCATATCTTTGTGCAAAGTGAAAATCCAAATCATACATATCTTTCTTGGATATTAAACTGCGTAGCTCCATTTGGGCAACTTGAAAGAATGACTCAGTTTAAAGATAAGAGTCAAAAGTATCAGGATCAAACAACAGCCGGTCTTTTTGATTATCCAGTTCTAATGGCAGCAGATATTCTTTTGTATCAAACTGATGAAGTCCCTGTTGGAGAAGATCAAAAACAACACATTGAATTAACTAGAGATTTAGCTGAGAAATTTAATCGTGATTTTGGAGTAGTATTTAAGCTTCCAGAAGCTGTTATTAAGAGGGAAGCAGCAAGAATAATGAGCTTACAAAATGCTGCAGTTAAGATGGGAAAATCAGACCAAAATCCAATGTCTAGAATTGATCTTTTAGATAGTGAAGAAGAAATAAGAGAAAAAATTAAAAAAGCAGTTACTGATTCTGGTTCACAAATTTCCAGAGATTCTGGATCTGCTGCAATCTCAAACCTTTTAACAATTTATGCAGCTTTTAATAATCAAACTCTAGATCAAGTTTATACAGATTTAGAAGGCAAATCTTACGGAGAGTTTAAAAATGTACTTGCTGATTTAGTTGTAGAAAAGCTTTTTCAAATTCAAACAAGATATAAAGAAGTAGTGGGGGAAGAAGGTTATTTAAGGAAAGTATTAGACGAAGGAAGAGATTTTGCAATTTCTAAATCTTCTCAAACCCTAACTCAAGTAAAAGAAAAAGTCGGCCTCTAGATAATGGTAATAGCCTATACTTTGTGCTATAATTTAGGCCTATGGCAGGCATAAAAAGACCAAAAAAATTCAAACCAACTAAGCTAAAAATGAAGCTTTCCTGGAAGAACATAATAATTTATGTTTTTCTTATCCTTTTTACAGCCTTTTTATTTTTTGGCGTTAATTCCCAAGATGGAAATTCTCTTTCAGGAGAAAAGATTAAAACAGTGCCACTCTCACAACTTATTTCAGAAGTAAAGAAAGGCAAAGTAAGCTCAGTTGAAGTTTATCCAAATAAAATTGTTGCAGTAAGTGCAAGTGGAAAAATTGAAAGCTTTAAAGAGATAGATTCAAGTGTTTATCAACTTTTTAAAGATGCTGGAGTTAATATTGGTCAAACAAAAGTAGTTATTAAAGACGATACAGCTTTAAATAATTGGGTGGCAATCTTAACGGGAGTTTTACCAATTATTTTAATGGTCGCATTTTTCTGGTTTATATTTCGTCAAGCAAGGGGAGCACAAGATAATATTTTTTCTTTTGGAAAATCAAGCGCAAAGCTTTTTAGTAAAGATACTCCAAAAACAACCTTTGCAGATGTTGCAGGTGTAGATGAAGCAAAGCAAGAATTAACTGAAATTGTAGATTTTCTTAAAAATCCAAATAAATATAAAGCAATGGGAGCAAGAACTCCAAAAGGAGTATTAATGATTGGCCCAAGTGGAACTGGAAAAACGTTGCTTGCGCGCGCTACGGCTGGTGAAGCAGGTGTCGCTTTTTTCTCAATAGCAGGATCTGAGTTTATGGAAATGTTGGTAGGTGTTGGAGCAGCCCGCACCCGTGATCTTTTTCAGAATGCAAAAAAATCCCAGCCTGCAATAATTTTCATTGATGAGATTGATGCAATTGGAAGACAACGTGGAGCTGGTTTTATGGGAGGACATGATGAGAGAGAGCAGACACTTAATCAAATACTTGTTGAGATGGATGGTTTTACCCCTAATGAGCAAATTGTTGTTATGGCAGCAACAAACAGGCCAGATGTTTTGGACCCAGCACTTATTAGACCAGGAAGATTTGATAGAAGAGTAGCTCTTGAGCTTCCTGATGTTAAAGGAAGGGAAGCAATTCTTAAAATCCATGCAAGAGGAAAACCATTTACAAAAGAAGTAGCATGGGAAAAGATTGCTAAGAGAACTGTTGGTTTTAGCGGCGCAGATCTTGAAAACATGCTAAATGAAGCAGCAATTTTGGCAGCAAGGCTTGGTAAAAAAACTATTGATCCAAGCGACTTGGAAGAAGCAGCAACAAAAGTTAAACTTGGTCCTGAAAAAAAGAGACTTCAATCAGAACTGGATAGGAAAATGACAGCTTATCATGAAGCAGGACACGCTCTAGTTTCTTGGTTTATGCCAA
>JBBTVW010000015.1:0-7053 GCA_038063075.1 Patescibacteria group bacterium
TTTACCGTATATTCCAAGTAGGTTTGAAGAAGGATATGGGTTATCTATTAAGAGTATAGATAATTTATTAAAAGAACAAAAAGAGATTGATTTAATAATTACTGTTGATAATGGCATTGTTGCAAATGATGCTGTTGATTATGCAACTTCTAAAGGCATTGATGTAATTATTACTGATCATCATGTTTCCTCAGACATTAAACCAAAAGCTTTTTCTATAGTTCATACAACACTTCTTTGCGGAACAGGCGTTGCATACCTTCTTTCTAAGAGCTTTAAGAAAAAAGATTATGATAATCATCTTGAGTTAGTAGTTCTTGCAACAATTGCAGATTTAGTTCCCCTAACCAATGCAAATAGAGTATTAGCTCACTTTGGCTTAGAAGCTCTTAGGAAAACAAAAAGAGTAGGATTGCTTGCTTTGTTTAGTAGTGCAGGAATTGATAGAGAAGAGGTTGATATTTACGAAATTGGTCATGTTATTGCCCCAAGGTTAAATGCTATGGGAAGACTTGAAAGCGCAATGGATTCACTTAGGCTAATTTGTACAACTAGTAGTAAGAGGGCTTCCACCTTAGCTAAGGCCTTATCAGATACAAATCTTGAAAGACAGCAGTTTACGGTAAAAGCACTAATGCATGCAAAAGATAAAGCTAAGGGAAAACTAGTTAATAATCTTTTATTTATTGTCGATGAGTCTTATCAACAAGGTGTAATCGGTCTTGTTGCAGGACGATTAGTTGAAGAGTTTTACCTTCCTTCAATAGTTATTTCAAAAGGAAAAACTTATAGCAAGGCTTCAGTTAGGTCTGTTAAAGGATTTAATATTATTGAATTTTTAAGACAGGCTTCAGATTTATTAGTTGATGTTGGAGGGCATCCAATGGCTGCTGGTTTTACTGTTGAAACAAAAAAGTTAGATCAATTAGAAGAAAAGCTTTATAAGCTTTCAGCTAAGCTATTAAAAAAAGATCATTTAGAAAGAATATTAAATATTGATTTAGAAATTCCAAGTAGTTTTATTAGTTTTAAAAATTATGAATTAATCTCAAAATTAAAACCATTTGGGATGGCAAATCCTGAGCCAACTTTTGTTACCAAAGGATTAAAGGTCGAGGGATTAAAGGTTATTGGAAAAGATGGAAAGCATCTTAAATTAAATTTAAAGCCAAATGATTCAAGTTTTTGGATAGATGCGATTGCATTTGGAATGGGTGAATTAAATCAAATTAAAATAGGTGATGAAATAAAAGTAGCTTATACACTTGATCTAAATGAGTGGAATGGGAATAAGAAATTGCAATTAAAGATTAAAGATATAAAAAAGAATTAATGATTTTTTCTATAAACTGTTTGATAAGTAGGTAAAGCTGTTTCTGTTGCGGTAGCTAATTCTACACGCCTATTAAAATTTAAGCCTCTTGCAGCTTTTGTGATTATTTGTTCAGCTTTGGCTGCATGAATTGGCCTCCTTAATTCTGCAGCAATACACAATGCATGCGTTAAGCTATTTGTTTTAATTACAGCAGTGTTTCCCAATTCATCTGTTTTAATCCTAACTGGTGCTGGTAGTTCGCTTTGATACGGATCACTAATAATTATAGGTGTTTTAATATTAAGATAAAGGTCACATTTTTGTGAATTAATATCTAATATATCAATTTGTGGAACAATACTTTCTTTAGTTATCATATTTTGCAATAAAAAACTTCCTTTTTGGAGCGCACTAAATTGGCCTCCAATACGGAAGTTACTTAATATTAAGTCTGGAACAAAATAATTCAAAAATCATACTCACAAGGTCAAATCCTATCACTATACCTATACCTTGTCAAGGACACTCGTCAAGTGGTATCATTTAGAGGTTATGGAACAAAGAATTTTAGCCTCAAATGCTAAAGATCATGTGGGTAAAAACATCTTAATTCAAGGCTGGGTTAGGATCAGAAGAGACCATGGGAAGCTAATATTTTTAGATATTAGAGATAGAAGCGGTATTATTCAAGTTGTTATTAACCCAAGAGTATCAGAAGAAGCATATAAAAGTGCTCAAGAATTAAAGCCTGAGTACGTAGTTGGTATAGAAGGAAAGGTTAACGAGAGACCAGGTGGAGCTACAAATAAAGACTTAGATAGTGGTAGTGTTGAGCTTGAAGCAACAAGTATTAAAGTAATTGCTAAAGCTGAAACTTTGCCTTTTGATATGGGTGGAGATGAGCTAAATCTTGAGCTTCCAACTCTCCTTGATCATAGAGCCTTAACCTTAAGACATCCTAAAATCCAAGCTATATTTAAAGTTCAAGCTGTAATTATAGATTCATTTAGAGAATACCTAAAAAGCCAAGAGTTTATGGAATTCCAGGCACCTTCAATTGCTCCTGCAGTTGCAGAAGGTGGAGCAGAAGTATTTGAAGTTAACTATTTCAATAAGAAAGCTTATCTTTCTCAATCCCCACAACTATATAAGCAGATCGTAATGTCTTCATTTGAGCGTGTTTTTAGCGTAAATAAGATTTTTAGAGCTGAACCAAGTGTAACCACAAGGCATTTAGCAGAAGTAGTTTCTTTGGATGCTGAAATGGGCTTTATTGATTCCTGGGAAGATGTAAAAGATATGGCTGAAAATGTTGTTAAATTTATTTTAAAAGAAGTTGAGAAAAAGTGTGAGAAAGAACTAAAAAGGTTTAGCTCAACTCTTCCAGTAATGATTGATAAAACTCCAACATATTCCTTAAGAGAAGTACAGGAAATGATATTTAAAAATTCAGGCAGAGATGTGAGGGGATCAAAAGACTTAAATCCTGAAGATGAAAGAGAAATTTGTTCAATTGTAAAAGAGGAAACAGGTTCAGATTTTGTCTTTGTTTATGGATATCCTACAAAGAATAAACCTTTTTATGTTTATCCAAGTAAAGAAGAGCCAGAATACAACGAAGGAATGGATTTGCTTTGCAGGGGACTTGAATGGCTATCTGGAGGAAGAAGAATAAATGATTTCGAACAATTAATGAGACATGTTAAAGAATGGAAAATGGATCCAAAAAAAATCAGTATGTTTTTAGAAGCTTTTCGTTATGGAGTTCCACCTGAAGGAGGCTTTGCTTTTGGAGCCGAAAGAATGACGATGCAAATTCTAGAGCTTTCCAATATTCGTGAAGCTACGATGTTCCCACGAGATATGGAAAGAGTTGATGAAAAGTTTTCTTCTGCAAAATAAAAGCTTAAAAAGAGTTTATTTTCTTCTGCCTGTTTTATTGTTTACAGGATTTCTAATCATTTTTATAGTAAATATACTTCTTACGATTTGGATTCAAGAAAATAAAATATTAACTTCCCCTATTAATTTATCAAAAAGCTTTGAGTACCCTGTTATAAAATCTCAGTTTATTCCAAAAATTAGTGCAACAGGAGCAATTATTATGGATGCAGATTCAAAGGTAGTTTTATATTCAAAAAACCCAGATATTAGATTTTCTCCTGCTTCTACAACAAAACTTATGACCGCTTTAGTTGCCCTAGATTTGTTTAATAAAGAAGATGTATTAACTGTAAATATTGCAAGTAGAGAGGGTTCAATAATTGGCTTAGTTTCAGGTGAGACATTAACACTTGAAAGTTTAATTTATGCAATGCTTTTGCCATCTGCAAATGACGCAGCTTATGCCATTGCTCAAAATCACCCAGAGGGTTATGAGGCATTTATTAATCAAATGAATCAAAAAGCCAAAGATTTAAAACTACAAAGCACTCATTTTGGAGATCCAGCAGGACTTATGGATAGTCAAAACTATACAACACCATTTGATCTTGCAAGGCTTGCTTCTTTTGCTGTTTCAAATCAATTAATAAAAGAGGTTGTAGCTACAAAACAAAGAGTTATTACCGATACTACTGGAACTTATGTTTATAACATTAAAAACCTTAATGAATTATTAGGAGTAAATGGAGTAAATGGAGTAAAAACAGGTTATACAGAAGAAGCTGGTCAAGTTTTAGTTACTTCAAAGGTAGAAAAAGGAAAAACTATTATTATTGTAATTATGGGAAGCGAGAATAGATTTTTAGATACAGAGAAGCTTTTAGATTTAGTTCACAATAATCTTAGTTTCCTATCCATTCATCCGTAACTGCGCTTACATAAGCATAGAAGCCATCATCACCAGTAAAGACAATTATTGGATAAACAAAGTTTCTCTCCTCTTTAGAAATATAGTAGCCAAGGAATGCGTCATTAATGACAATTTCTTTATTTGTACCAAAATATGAGGCTATATATGCCTTATTTTCTTTTAATTCTTTGAAAGCTTGGTCAACTGTTTTTAATGGATAGGTAGAAAAATCAGTTGCAATTTGTTGATTGGTATAGCTTACTCCAACAATTTCTCCCTCAGATGCAATTAAGACGTTAACGTTTGCCTGTGTTGGTATTTCGTTATAGATTGGAAGATCATCTAGATAAGTTTTAAAGAAATTAACCTCAACTAGCTTTGTATTAGATAAACTTGTTGCTTGTTCAAAAGTTCCATCGCTTTTAATATTAAACATATTAACTAATGGCGTTTCAAAATCTAAATCAGTAGAGGTATAGCCTAGGCTTGATAGAAAACTAGTGGCTTGTTTAATTGCATTTTGTTCATCAGGTATATTTCTGCCAGATACTGCACTTATATTTTGTAGATAATTACTTGTAACTTCAAAATCAAAAGTTTCAATATTGATTCTTATTGTTTTAGGCAGATCTCCATTCGTACTCCAATCATAAATAGTATCTGAAACTTTAAAGGGACCATTGTCAAATCTTGCTGACTTTACTTTTTCCTTTGCTTTATCTAGGGCAAGTAGATCGGGTATTGGATAAACAAGAGGATAAACTTTAGCTTGAGTAGTAATTACTGGTAATAATCCTGATAGGGTTTCAATCTTATATTTAAACTCATCAGTTACTTTATTTGTGGGGAAAACTGGTCCTGGTAATTTGCCATATAAAACAGTAGCCGCTGGAAGCGGAGTTGGATAGAGCATTTCTTTAATGATAAGTCCAATTCTAAAAATGGTAAATAAAAGGGAAATAATGATTAATACAATAATGCCCCACTTTAAGATTGATTTAACTTCCTGGCTAGCATTTGTTAAGGTGAACATATATTGAGTATAAGGAAACTTTGAGATACAATCAAGCATATGGTAAAAGTAAGATTTGCTCCTAGTCCTACAGGTATTCAGCATATTGGTGGAATAAGAACTGCTCTATTTAATTTTCTTTATGCAAAGGCAAATAATGGAGTATTTATTCTAAGAATTGAAGATACTGATCAAAAAAGATTGGTAGAGGGTTCAGTAGAGGCAATAATAGAAATGCTTAAGTGGCTTGAGATTGAACCAACAGGCGAAATTGTTCATCAATCAGAGAGGCTAGATCTTTATAAAAAATATACAAAAGAGTTAATTGATAAAAATATTGCTTATGAAAAAGATGGAGCAGTCTATGTTAATGTTCCTGATGAAAAAACTTTTGAATGGATCGATGCAGTTGGCAATAAAAAAATAAGCTTTGCAGGAAAAGATACAGAGGATTTTGTAATTCTAAAATCAGATGGTTTCCCAACCTATCATTTGGCAAATGTAGTAGACGATCATCTAATGGAAATAACACATGTGTTTAGGGGTGAAGAATGGATTTCTTCAACACCAAAGCATTTGTATCTATATGAGTCTTTTGGATGGGAACCACCAATGTTTGCTCATCTTCCTGTAATACTAGGAACTGATAAAACAAAGCTTTCCAAAAGGCATGGTGCAAAATCAGTCTTAGATTATAGAGATGAGGGTTATCTAAAGGAAACAATCTTAAATTATATGGCTCTCTTAGGTTGGAATCCAGGAGGAGATAGGGAAAAGATAAGTCTTGATGAAATGGTAAAGCTTTTTAAGCTAGAAGATATTAATAGCGCAAATCCAATCTTTGATAGTGTTAAGTTTGAGTGGTTAAATGGTCTTTGGATTAGAAGCATTGAGGACTTAGATAAAAGACTTGAGGATTTTTACGCTAAAGACAGTGAAGTACTGGATGTACTAAAAGGCGATAAAGCAAGAGAGATTGTAAGTGCAGCAGCATCAAGAATGAAAACACTTTTAGATTTTAAAAAATTAATAGATAAAAAACCATCAAGAGAGAAAACAGAAGATGAAAAAAAGATTGCTGCAAAGCTTCTTGAAGTTTTAAATGAAAAACTAGGAAGTGATTGGAGCGATGAGAAACTTCTTCTAACAATGAAAGAGTTTAGTAAGGAAAATGAGGTTTCTTTTAAATTAATCTTTTTCTTAATGACAGGTAAGGACTCAGGCATTGGAATTTTAGAATTAAATCAAATATACGGAAAAGAGTTTTTTGTAAAAAATCTCCAGAGTTAGAATGCGGATTCCTTCTTAATACCTTTTTTCAAAATTTGAGTGGTTAATAATAGACAAACTACTACTGCAACTGCTCCTGCAAGATAAGGGTATCCAATTCCAATTGTTGCAATTAGTCCTCCAGCAATAGGTCCAATTATTGTTCCAATACTCATATATGAAGCACTTATTCCCATCATTGATCCCTGACTCTTCTCATCTGTTTCTTTTGATAGTATTGTTTGAATAAGTGGATTAATAAAAGAATTAGAAAAACCAAAAAGAATTGATAATCCTACAAATACAGCAACGTTTCTAGTTACAAACATTCCAAGATATGCAATTATCATTAAAATTAAGGAGAATACAAATGTTTTCTTATCTCCTAATATTTTTGTAACCTTAGGTAAAAATACAATCTGAGTTACTAAACCTACTACGCCAAAAAGAGTAAATAATCCTGATATTTCATTTGCTGAAAGTCCTAATTCTTTTACTGAGAAAGGTTGGTAAGCATAAAGAAGCATTCCAAATGAAAAAGAATAAACTAGCATGATAAGAAGAGTTGCTCCAACATTTGGATCAGTAGCTGCATGAATTAATTTTGGAAAATCAAATAGTCTACCTTTTTTAACCTCACCAATATGCTTATTTGTTTCAGGA
>JBBTVW010000016.1:0-18829 GCA_038063075.1 Patescibacteria group bacterium
TTACTTTTTATCTCCTTTAAATGGGTAGGGGATTTAAGAAAAATGACTAAAAGAGAATGGATAGCAATTTTGGCAATAGCACTTTTCTCTGGAGCACTTGGAACTATTTTTTACACCCAAGCTTTACAAAAGGTCAATTTTCTTCCTTTTTCAGTCGTAGTATTACTACAACAACAACTTCAACCAATCTGGACAATACTAGCTGCAACCATACTTCTAAAAGAAAGGGTGACAAAGAAATTCCTAGCTTTAGTTGTTCTTGCTTTAATTGCAGTTTATTTTGTCACATTTAAAGATCTAACCGTAAATCTTGCAACAGGAGTAGGAACAATTGCAGCTGCTTCACTAGCTATTGGAGCAGGTTTTATGTGGGGAACCTCAACTGCAATTAGTAAATTTGTCTTAAAGAAAGTTAACTTTTTAACAGCTACTTCAATGCGATTTCTCTTTGCTCCACTATTTGCTCTTTTATTTATAAGTTTTCAAAATCAGACTCAAGCTCTTTTTAGCTTAACTATGGAACAAATTAAAACTCTATTAATAATTACTTTTTCAACAGGAATGCTGGCGCTAGCAATCTATTACTATGGTTTAAAAAAAGTTCAGGCTAAAGTTTCTTCAATTTTGGAACTATCATTCCCAGCAGCAGCTATTTTTATTGACTACTTTCTCTATCATAAAGTACTAACAATAACTCAAATTTTAGGCGTAATTGTCCTTATTTTTGTAGCCTACCATATTACAAAAGAGGGAAATAAAGAAAAACTTAAGAAAACTTCAAAAGCAAAAGATTTGTAGAAAGAGCTTATTTTTGCTAAAATTAGACTCAAGGACGCTTAGCTCAGCTGGTTTAGAGCGCCTCATTTACACTGAGGAGGTCTGGGGTTCGAATCCCTAAGCGTCCACAATGCAATACTTGTCTGAAAAACTTGTTTGTATTTCGATAAATTTTACTCTATACTAAGTTTAATGAAGAAATGTGGTAAATGCGGCCTTGAAAAACTGTTAAAAGAATTTTATAGACGCAAGACTGGTCAAAGAGTAGGCGAATACTATGAGAAATGCAGTAATTGCATGAAAACAAGAGGCAGAAGTTATTATCATTTAAATAAAAGTAGGCAGCTGCCGCTTGCGAAAATACGTAAATTACGATATATTCAACAGCGTAAGAAATTATTAGAAGAGATTAAAAATAGACCTTGTATGGATTGCGGAAAAAGATTTCCGCCATGGGTAATGGATTTTGATCATAGAAATAGTCAAGAAAAAATAGCAAGTATTTCAAGGCTAACATTCTGGAAGATGGCGAACTTTGAAAAAGTAAAAAAAGAAATTGAAAAATGCGATTTAGTATGCGCAAATTGTCACAGACAAAGAACATATAATAGATGGCAGGAAAAGATACAAGCTGAAGTTGCCAATGTGGTCAAGGCGCCGCTCTGAAGAAGCGGTTATTGGTGTTCGATTCACCACTTCAGCACAAATTTGACATTATAGGCCTAATTCTATATAATACCTCTGTATTATGAGTCAACTAGAAACCGGACAAACAGTTGAAATATTTAGAGACGTAAACACTGCAAAACTTGCAGATGTAACTGGCGGTGCTTCTCATGTTACTAAGGATCAAACAATTGCTCTTTGGAGAAATGGTGGAGTAAATATAACAGTTAGAGACGGAGTTACAGATTGGAGCTGGAGAGGAATCTTTCAAGGAGCCGGTCATATTCTTCCTGATTGTGCAGTTCTTGTTGTAGCAGATGAAATCAAAGTTGTTCTTCCAACCGGAGAAAATGGAACTGTTCAAGGATTTACAATTGCAAGTGGCAGAATAAGCAGATTTGAAAATGATCCATTAAGAAGTGATCCAATTAGACAAGCTGCTATACACGCAAGAGACGTTTTTGTCGCAAGACAAGAAGCTGCAGCACAATCTAGATAATTTATCCCCAAAAGATTAGATATTATTCTCCTTTAAATTTTCTTTTGTTGAGCCTAACGGTAATTTTTGATATACTCAAAAGCACGCGGGCGTAGTTCATCGGTTAGAATGTCTCCTTGCCAAGGAGAAGGTAGAGGGTTCGATTCCCTTCGCCCGCTCCAAAAGTAACATAATCTACATAGGGTTACCAATAAATTACATATATGTTTTTAAAAAAGAATATTCAAGATATTACTATAGAGGAAACATCTCATGCATCAGGATCACGAAAAATGATTGTAGCAAAAGAAGAAACGTCTTCAAAATACTTCGAAGCACATACGTATGGCTATTTACCACCAAGTGCGAAATGGGAAATGCATCAACATGACAATATTATTGAAATTTGCGTAGTTACTAAAGGTAAAGGCATCGTTAGAAATTCTGAAGGAAAAGAAGAAGCTTTTATTACTGGCGATAGATTCATTTTCCCCTCGAATACTAAGCATGAAATTGAAAACAACTCAGATGAAGAAGCAGAGTTTTATTTTTTTAGATTAAAAGATCAGTAAAGCTTAAGTTTAGCCTCAAAAACTTGACAAATTAATTAAAATCTGCCAAAGTTATTATCCATGAGGAAGTTATTCCTGCTCACTTCTTTTTTTATTCTTACCCCACTAACATTAGTACTAACTTTTACATACCTTTATTTTATTTCTTACCAAAAAAGTAGTCCAGTTTTATCAATTGAAAAAACTCCAAGAGTAGCTTATGCAGCAATACCTAACAGAACTGAAGCTATTTTACTTTCAACAGAAGACGTAGATGCTAGAGTTGAGGCTGTAGAAGACTTTTTATCATACTATAAATCAGCCTTAACTCCATTTGCTGATGAAATAGTAAAAGTAGCTGATAAATATGATATTGATTATCGATTACTACCAGCTATTGCCATGCAGGAATCAACTCTTTGTAAAAAATCTCCTAAGGACTCTTATAACTGTTGGGGATTTGGTATATATGGAAAGAAGGTAACTAGGTTTGATAACTATAATGATGCAATAGAAACAGTTACAAAAACCCTTGCTACTAAGTATAAGGCTATAGGACTTGAGACTCCAGAACAGATTATGAGTAAATATAACCCCGTAAGCACAGGTACATGGGCTGAGGGAGTCTCAGGCTACATGGATAGACTTAGCTTCGACCTATAGTTTACCCCTTGACAAACCTATAGTTATCTGATACACTACGTTCTAGATCCTAAGGTATGTCCTTCCAAATACATACGTTAGGATTTTTTTATGGTTTGGTATTTTTGCCAAACCATTTTTTTATGAAAAACAAATTATTATTCGCTCTTATAGCAATCCTAATTATTCTTTTTCCTAGCACAATAAATGCACAAGAAAAGGCATCTGCATCTTCTGCAAAAATTCAAAGTGTATTTAGTCAACCTGATACAGAGCATCTCTCACGTGTTAAAACACTAAGAGCATATCTTGAGGCTCGTAACTCTCCTATGGCAGGAAATGCTGAGGACTTTGTTAGAGAAGCATATAAGTATAATCTTGACTGGAGATTTGTAGCCTCAATAGCTGGACTTGAATCTAGCTTTGGTAAATTTATTCCATATAACTCATATAATGCATGGGGATGGGGAGTATATGGGGATAATGTTATTAGATTTAATTCATGGGAAGAAGGAATTACTACTATCTCTCAAGGACTTAGAGAAAAGTATATGGATAAGTGGGGAAAGAGGGATGTTTATGAGATTGGATCTGTTTATGCAGCTTCACCTACATGGGCAGTTAGAGTAGAGGGCTTTATGAATAGCATGCAAAGATTTGCCTTATCAGATACGCAAAATACGCTTTCCCTTTCGTTCTAAATGAGGTATAATGAGGCTATTCCTTGCGGACGTGGTGAAATGGTAGACACGCAAGGTTTAGGACCTTGTGCCCTTTAAAAGGCGTGGGGGTTCAAGTCCCTTCGTCCGCACTAGATAAATATATGGATATAAAAACAGAAATTAAAAAATTAGAAGACGGAACAATAGATATAAATGTTGTTTTACCATGGAGTGTTGTCAAAAAAACCAAAGATGAGGTTATTGATGAACACGTTAAAGATGCAACTTTGCCTGGCTTTAGAAAAGGAAAAGCTCCCAAAGATATAGTTGAAAAATCACTAGATGGTGGGCACATTAAAGAAGATGTTTTAAGAAAACTTCTTCCAGAAGCTTATGCTAAGGCAATCAATGATCTTAAAATTAAACCAATAATTTCTCCTAAAATTCACGTTCAAAAAATTGATGAGAACCAAGATTGGGAATTTAGTGCTCAAACCTGCGAAATGCCAACAATTGACCTTGGAAACTATAAAGCAGAAGTTAAAAAAATAACAGGCAAGAGTAAAATAGTCGTTCCTGGTAAAGAAAGCGCTCCTGTAAGCTTTGAGGAGATCACAAAGGCACTTCTTGATAGTTCTAAGATAACAATTCCAGCTGTAATAATCGACCAAGAAGTTGAAAAATTACTGGCTCAAACTCTAGATGAAATTAAAAGACTTGGCTTAACCCTTGATCAATACTTAGCCTCTACAGGCAAAAATATTGACGCATTAAGAGATGGTTATAAAGTTAAAGCTGAAACTGACGTAAAACTTGAGTTTATACTCCAAGAAATAGCTAGAAGTGAAAACATTACAGTAGAAGATAAAGAGATAGAAGACGCACTAAATACAGCAAAGACGCCAGCTGAGAGACAAAACCTTGAACAAAATAAATATCTTCTTGCAAGTATTATAAGACAGCAAAAAACCCTTGATTTTCTTAAAAACCTGTGATAAAAAGGACTTAATATGGCACGAATAAATCCTCTAAAAACATTACGAGAAAAAAACCTTGCTGAAGCTGGATTTGAAATAGCTAGCACAACTACAAAATCAGTCAGAGATGAGCTTAATCAAGAATGGCAAACATTTATGAGGCAAGCTCTAGGAACTGCTGAAAGCGCAGCTAAAAAAGTAAAAGCAATGGAAGGTGAACTTAGTGAGGGAGAAGAAGTTTCTTTTGCTAGAGAAAAAACAGAAAAAAGAACAGATATAGAGCCTGGAATTGACTATAGAAGAGAAGTAATCCATGCAGATACTCTAAATGTTCAAAGAGAAAACATGCAATTAAAAGGCCAGCTTGAACAAATAAGAGTTGAGCTTAAAAAAATTGTAGAAACTTCAAAAGAACTAGAAGCCACATTTAAAGAAGTTGCCAAAGAAAGCGTTCAAAGAACAGTTACACCTGGTAAATACCATGTTAATTTCTTTGAGTGGATGCTTTCTACAATTCAAAGCGCAAGGGTAAGAATTGAAAGTTCAGCCTCATGGATAGGTGCAATCTCTGGTAAAAAATCAAAAAGAGATTACTGGAGTCTTTCAAAATCTCAAGGTACAAGTTTTTCTCTCTCAGGAGAAAGAGTTGTTTCACAACAAACAGGTTAATTTACTAATTTTCCCTTTTTATTGACAATATAAGCTTCACTTTGGTATTATTACCTTTACTAAACATGAAAAATTGTTGGTTTACATATATTCTCCTTTTAAACCCTTAACGGGCGGAGTTGTTGTAAGCTTATTTATCCGCCCCAAATGGGCGGTTTTTTTATTGTTAATATGGCTATTCCAATTGAAAAACAAAACAGAAGACCAGTTAAAGTATTTAGCGGTGATCAATCGCTTCTATCAAGCTGGGATTCCATGTTTAAAATACATGGATTTGCAGTAAATAATCCACAAGCTAGAATCTCACATCAATTTCACCTTGCAGATAATTTTGGTAAAAGAAACGATGGTGGAAACGGATTATCCCTAACTGCAGAGGTCTATAGATATGAAAATGGTAGAGAAGTTCAACCAGCCTGGTTTGCAATAACAGAACAATGGCCAGCATTTCCAGTACTATCAACTGTTCCATATCATATTGGAGGTTTTATTGGTGAAAAATTTGACGCATTTGCAAATTCAACCACTCAAGTCTTAGATGGGTTATCGCCTGATGAAAGATCAAGCGTTAGTGAGGCAGTACATAGTATGCGATATCCATTAAGACTGCCTGAAAGTGCAAGTGATATTTATGCTCTTTTTACCTCAAGCTCTTCTTTTGGGATAGCAGATGAAGGAAAAAGAAGTGGAACAAGCTATAACTTTGCTGAAATTGAACAATTACAAGCAGAAAGCATGCTACGCCTCTATGGACAAACAATTAGAATGGTTGCACCAGAAAGAAAAGCAGAAGTTAAAGATAGGTTTAGAGATATCACAACTTCCGAGGGAACATACCACCTGCTTGTAAAAGATAAGGATTTTCCTGATGCAGCGCTTAGCTTATATTCTCATCTTGCAACTGAGCTTGGCAGAGTAAGTGAAACAGAAAGTGACAACATAGATTTAAGCGACACCACAAAATTTTTTGAATTAGTAGGAACTGAGGGAGAGGTTAGTGAAAATTCTGACGCGTTTGTCTTCTTAGATTGGTATCTGCAAAATAGAGACCTTTATGCTCAGGCACACAATGAGGTCTCTGAGGAATTATCACAAAAGGGTGGTAATCCAATTCAATCAATTGCTCAGCAAAAAGGAGAAACACCTTTCTGGGTTATTATCGATGGGCAAAAACATAAAATGTTTCTTGATGATAGTCAGTTAAAAATTGTTAGACGTGATGAAGGCGCAACAATTGAGCATGTTATACCCCTAGAAACTCCTATTACACAAAGAGGGGAATTAGGAAAAGTACTAGGAAATGAATTTAAAGATCAAGCAATAACTGTAATTCCAACAGCTATTGGTCTTGCTCTAAATTTTAGGGCAAGCGGAGATCTACTGTTACCAGAACATGGATCTTCATATATGCCACAAGCTGATAAAACCTATCAAAGAATGCAGCTTTTAGCAACCAAAGAGCAATATGAAGGACTAATCGGACAAAACGATATTTTACGTGTACATCCACATGCAATAGATGCTATGCCTAGCGGAATAAGGATTAAATTACCATGGCACTTACAAGATGCATTTCCAACTGATCAAGAAGGCTTTACAACAACTGACCAAATAAAAGCTTTATGGAAACAAGTTTCGGCTGAAAGAAGACTAACCTTAGAAGAAGTAAGAAAAGCAACAACAGTTACGCAAAAAGCAAAAATACTTTTTACTGATGGATCCGTTGACTTAGCTACTAATCTTGCAGAAAAATTAGATCAGATTGGCGACAGGGAAAGTGGGCTAAAATCTCGATCAACTGCGATTATGGATACAATCAAAGATACACTTGATCCAAGTCAAAGAAAACAACTTGGGCAAATCACTGCATATTTAAGAGGGCAGGGAGAAGAATTACCAAAAATCCCAGGTTTATCTAGTGAAAAGATTGCAGAGTTAGAAGCTTTAAGACATGAGTTTAGCGAATTAAGCACTCTTTCTAATTCTAAGCCAACTGATGAAAGAATTCTTAAATTCTTAGTAGCCTTAAGAGTTAGGCAAATTGATGCAAGCATTGAATCGTTAGAATATTTTGATAGCAGACCATCACTTTTGACAACATATCTTTTATTTGGAGAAGAAGGAGTTAGAAGAGTAATAACTGGAGCAGAGGTTTACAGACAAGAAACTCCAAAAATAGAAAAAGAGTGGTTTGATGCAGAAGGAAATAAAATTGTCGTAATCTACGATAAGTCTGGAGAAAACTTACCAACTAACCCAAAAATTGCTCAAAGAATTGCAAAATCACTTGATGCTGACCAATTTGATACTGCTATGGTTTTAACCCCAACAGAAGATCCAAATGCCGATTTAAGAGTTGATCAGGTCTGTCCTGATGCTTCAGTTGGAGGAATGTGCGGGAATGGTACGAGAAGTGTTGGCGCATTTGCTTTTGAAAAATTTGGCAAAGACACAATTCACTTAGTAACACAAACTGGTGAAATAGTCACTGGATTTAAAGAAAATGATGAGTATGGAGCAGTACTTTCAGCAACGCCCCTAGATATAGCTTCAAGAGATTTGTTTAGAGGAATTGTCCCAGACGAACTACTAGATGATGATGGTTTTGTATCATCTTTACAACAAAGATTACAAGAAAGACTAGAAGAAGATGGAGAAAAAGATCCTTTAACACAGGTTTTAGCCTTTACATCTATTTCTGGAGAACCACACCTAGTTATTGGCTTACCAAGTATTGAAGCAGGAGATAATGAAAACTATGATCAACTAAGCTCAGTTGCAAAAAGAGTCAACGCGCTTACCATAGGTAAAAAATTAGTCTTTCCAAATGAAGTAAACGTTTCATTTGTTACAGCAAATGGGATTGGGGAAATCCTTATAGCAACACATGAGAGAGGTGGACCAGGAGTAACAGGGGCTTGTGCAACAGGAGCAGTGAGTATTATGTCTGTACTAAAAGAGCTGGGACAAACACAACTAATATTTAAAACTCCAAAAGGAGAATTAGATGTTAAGTATGAAGATGGCAAATATACTGTAAAAGGGAGTGTTGTTAAAGTATGATCAAAGTTCTTCCTACATTAAAAAAATACTGGGAATTTCCAATTGAAAAAAGAAAATTTGTAACAGTTGGTGAAAAACTTTCTACAAGTTATCCTATTAATGATAACAAAGAAATTTTAGTTAATGTTGTTAAATTGTTTGCAAAGAAAAAAATAAACATTTTTTACACTCCGCCAAAAGAGATCGCAAAAATTAAACAAGATTTATTCTTAAGAAAAACTGCAGCCAATTTATTATTAGATGCAGCAAAAACCCTGCCTAGTGGATATGTTTTAAAAGTTTCTGAAGGATATAGACCTCTTTGGTTTCAAAGGATGGAGTTTGAAAAAATTCATCAAAGTTTTATTAAAAAACATCCAAAATGGTCAAAAAAAAGAATTTGGGAAGAAACCACAATGTATATTGCTGATCCAAAACTTTCTCCCCCTCATGCAAGTGGGGGAACATTTGATCTAACAATTACTAAAGCAAATGGTAAAGAAATTGATATGGGAATTAAATTAAATAGTGTAAGTGTTAAATCTAATACTTTTAATAAAAATCTTACGAAAAAACAAAAAGAAAACAGAATGCTTTTATTCGAAACTTTAACAAATAAAGGTTTTGTAAATATTCCAAGTGAATGGTGGCATTATTCTTACGGAGATCAATACTGGGCAATTTTTAACCAAAAGCCTTATGCAATTTATGGAAAGGTGGATATTAAATAATATGAAACTTGAAGCAAGATCAGTTAGAAGTGACACTACGGAAGGAACAACGCCTACAAGAACTGTTGCGACAGCTTTAGAAATTGGTGGTAGAGGTGGAGTTGAGAGAGAAGGCCTAGTAAAATATTCACTCGTTATCATGGATTACCATGGAACAATTACAGACCATCAACTAAGAACTATTAGATCTTATCATCACGCAGCGCATGCTGGATTAGGAATTCATTTAGGAAAAGAGTTTTATCATGCTGCACTAACAAGACCTGCAAAATATAAAGTTGGTGCTGAAAAAAGCAGGAAAGATGAAGAAAAACCAATTGCCCAAACAAACAGAGAGTTTATGGAAGGTCAGTTCTTGGCTGAATTTGGAGCTGAAAAAACTGAAGTAACGATAGAGGAGTTTGGTAGACAAATGCGAGACGCATATATTCCAATTCCAGGAGCATTAAAAACAATGAAACAATTAAGAGCAGAGGGAATTGAGTTTGCAATTCTAACAAATGGTGATAATAGAGAATTAATTCAAGAAAGACTAACCAGTTGGGGACTACCTGACCTTGCAGGAAATTTATACAGTCATCACTTATCCGGATTTAAAAAACCTGATGTAAAAGCTGTTGAGTATATACTTGCAGATTATCAAACACGCGGTCAAACTTTTGATCCAAGCAAAATACTTTTAGTTGGAGATTATATCGAAGATATACAAGCAGCACATAATATGGGAATGGACTCAGTTCTTGTAATAAGAGGACCAGGTTGGGAAAACGTTAAAATAAGAGAACCAAGGCCAACTTATGTTGTCTCTGAAGTTTCAGCTCTTGCATCAATTATCCATGGAACTTACCCTCCGCTATCAAGTGACGAGGTTTATGTACCACCAGTATTTTGGAAAAATGAAAACTGGGATCCTAGGTCAAAGAGGTAAATGTAGACATTTTACATTTGTTTTCATTTTTTAAGTCTGTTAAAATACAAATACTTTACGGGCTCGTAGCTCAGTTGGTTAGAGCGTTGCATTGACATTGCAAAGGTCAGAAGTTCGACTCTTCTCGGGCCCACTATATATTTGCTACAATAAAGTCATGACCAGAGAAGAAGCATTAAAGCTTTTATCAGACAACGTCAAAAATCAAAACCTTATAAAACACATGCTAGCAACAGAAGCTGTTATGAAGGCTTTGTATGTAAGACTTAATAAAGAGCCAAATACACAAGGTATTAATGACTGGGCAATGGTAGGCTTGCTTCACGATTTAGATTACGAACAGTCTAAAGATCATCCTCAAAAACATGGTATGATCTCAGCTGATAAATTAAACGGAAAACTTGATCCATCCCTAATTCATGCAATCATGGCCCATAACTACAAATATACAAAAGTTATGCCAGATTCATTAATGGATTGGTCAATTTCTTGCTGTGATGAATTAACTGGTCTTATTATTGCCTCAACCCTAATTAGTCCTGAAAAAAAGCTAGCATTAGTTACTTCAGATTTTGTTCTAAATCGTTTTAAAGAAAAATCATTTGCCAAAGGAGCTAACAGAGAACAGATAAAAATGTGTGAAGAAAAATTACAAATTCCTTTAAATGAATTTGTCTCTATTGCACTTTTAGCAATGCAACAAATCGCTCCAGATCTTGGCCTCTAATTACCTCTTGTTAATAAAAATATAAATTCTACAATGGGCTTATGAAAGCTATTAAGCAAGAGCACTTTTCAGGATGCGCAATTTCATGCGTTGCTTTTATAATACAGGCAAATTACCAAAATACGCTAAGATATTTTGATAAAGGAAATGAAAATGCAAAATTTAGAGGCTTTTTGTGTTCTGAGATTGTAAAAGCCTTAGGAAAAGCAGGATATAAATTTCATTTTAAATATACCGGTAGAATGAAAAAATATAATTTTCCAAATAATACTATTGTGCATATAAAGAAAAGCAAAAAATATCCAGTAGGACATTATCTCTGTTTAACCCAAAAGGGTTGGATGGATTCGTGGATAAATTTTCCACGCCTTAATGCAAGAGCTGGTTTTAGAAAAAGACTTCCAGGAAAACCAATTTATGCAATTGTGCCAATTACTTGACAATCGTTTATGAAAACTTCTATGCTTTAGTTATGGAACCACATGAAAACGTAAAACAAAGCAGAAAAAATCTAATAATAAATAACTTTATTGGTGGAGTTGCTTGGGCAGTGGGAGCAACTGTTGGCCTTGCCATTATAGTTACCATCTTAGGCTTAATATTAAGAAATATTAATCTTGTTCCTTTTGTTGGTAACTTTGTTGCAGATATTATTAACTTTATAATTGATAAAAGACCTGACTTAGTTAGATAGCTATACATTTATGGCTTTCCTTGGTAAAATAACCGCATGAGTGATTTAAAAGACCACAAACAAATTGGGCAAGAATTAGAACTATTTTTCTCCCATGACTATGCACCTGGTGCGCCTTTTTGGTTGCCTAATGGAATGATAATCTTTAAAGAACTTGAAAACTACATTAGAGAACTTACCCAAACAGGTGGATATCAAGAAATTTCAACCCCAATCATGATTAAGTCCCAACTCTTTAAAGAATCAGGACATTGGACAAAATTTGGCGAACATAATATGTATAACCTAACTTTAGCTGATGATGATAATGACAAAAATCCAGAGAGTTATACCCTAAAACCAATGAATTGTCCTGAAGCAACAATGGTTTATAGGTTTAGACCAAGAAGCTATAGAGAACTTCCACTTAGACTTTCTGAAATCGGAAGGCTTCATAGAAGAGAAAAGAGTGGGGAAGTAAACGGACTTTTAAGAGTAAGACAGCTTACTATGGATGACGCTCATATCTTTGCATCAGAAGATCAAATCTTTGATGAGGTCTCAAGCATCCTAGATATGATGATCGAGTTTTATTCCAAATTTAATTTTGAATTTGATTTTAGACTTGCTACAAGACCAGAAGTTTTTGCAGGAACCATAGACAACTGGGACAAAGCAGAAAAAGATTTAGAAGAAGCTCTAAAAAAGAAAAAGCTTAAGTATTCACTAAAACCAGCGGATGGTGCTTTTTATGGTCCAAAAATTGACGTTCATATTAAAGATTCACTAGGTAGAGAATGGCAATTAGCTACAGTTCAGCTTGATTTTCATATGCCAGATGCTTTTGATTTAAAATTTGTTAAAAATGATGGTAAGTTTGAAAAACCAGTTATGATTCACAGAGCAATACTAGGTAGCTTTGAAAGATACATAGGTATCTTAACAGAACATTTCCAAGGAGCCTTTCCTCTATGGCTTTCTCCTGTTCAAGTTATGCTTTTACCAATTACTGATGGACAACTAGATTTTGCACAAAAAGTAGAAAAACAATTAAGAGATTTAGGAGTTAGAGTAGAGACTGATACAAAAAGCCAAACATTACAAGCTAAAATAAGAGAAGCCACTTTGCAAAAAGTTCCATTTTTAGGTATAATAGGAGCTAAGGAAATTGAATCTGATACTGTTTCAGTTAGAACCAGGGAGGGAAAAGACCTTGGCAAAATGAAAATATCAGAGTTTTTAAATAAGGTAAGAGACGAAATTGATAAAAAGATATAAACCAAGCGATAAGAAATTTTACAGAACTAATGAGCGAATTTTTGCAAGCTCTCTTCGGGTTTTGGACTCAGAAGGAAAGCAGATTGGAATACTGACAAAGTTTGAGGCATTAAGTCTAGCAAAAGAAAAATTACTAGATTTAGTCGAAATTGCCCCTCAAGCCAAACCACCAGTTGCAAAAATAATAGACTTTAAAAAGTTTTTGTATCAAGAAGAAAAAAAGCGCAAGGAAGAAAGAAAAAGCGCAAAAACATCTGATACAAAAGAAGTACGCTTAGGGCCTTTTATGAGTGACAATGACTTGTCAGTCATGGTCAAAAGGGCAAGAGACTTTTTATCAGACGGAAATAAAGTAAGATTGGTAGTCTTTTTTAGCGGAAGACAAATAACTCATCCGCAATTTGGACACCAAATCTTAGACAAAGCATTAGAAATGTTATCAGACGTTTCAAAAGTAGATAGAGATAGAAAACTTGAGGGCAGAAAATTAATAATATTAGTTTCACCTCAGTCAAAAAAACAAAATGAAAAACAAACAGAAAGTTAAAAAATCAGTTAGTAAAAGATTTAAGGTTACAAAAACCGGGAAGGTTATGTTTACCCATCAATATGGAAGCCATAAAAAGCTCCATAAATCAAAATCAAGAATCAGAAGACAAAAAGAGCCAGGAATGCTTACGGGAAAATTTGCTAAAAACATTAAAAAATTAATGGGAGAAAACTAATATGAGAGTAAAAAGAGGACTTGTATCCAAAAGAAAGCATAATAAATTAAAAGCCTTAACAAAAGGCTATAGAGGTACTAAATCAAGACTAGTAAAAATGCAGCATGAGGCAGCACTTCATGCAGGAGCATATGCTTTCCATGGAAGAAAATTAAAGAAAAGAGATATTAGATCTCTTTGGATTATTAGAATTGGAGAAGCAGCTAAAAAAGAAGGACTATCCTACAGTGAATTTATGGGTAAATTAAAGAAAGATAAAGTTGAAATTGATAGAAAAATTCTTTCAGATTTAGTATTAAATGACTTAGAAACATTTAAAAAAATTGTTGCAAGTGTAAAATAACTACCCCAAAATTATGAACTTCAACGAAGCAAGAAGATTTTTAAGACTTGATAAACCTACTGCTGCTATAAGAATGGCGGCGGCTATATCGCATAGACGTGTTGCCCTAAGATATGAAGCCGAACAAAGAGATAATCCTGACGCGTATGATTTACGTACAATGAAACCCCTGGGAACCATACAGTCCGCAATTGCCAACGCAAATTTAGCACGTGCATATGGAAACGAAGCAAGTGATTTTTTTGAACAATCTGAAACTGGAATTAGACTAACTTCACCATCTTTTCTGTCTCTTACTGATGAACGCATTGAATATGGAACGAGACAAATTAAAGATAAAAATGGTAATCTAGTTCCCAAAACTGACCTTTGGTATATTAGTCCTCTCAATAGGATTAAAAATCACCCTGTAACCCCAAATCTACTTAGAGCATTAGTTTTAAAAGGGAGAACAGGTATTGTAGAACAGCTTGGTAATCTAACTGCTGATGAAGTAGCACAACGTTTTCAATCTGCACTTGCGACTGCTAGTAATCATTCTGTTTTAGTATCAAGAGGATAAGCTATATTATCTTTATCTACGTACAGATTTATTTTTTCGGGGTTTAAAGATTAAGTAATAAACTACTGGAATAAAAAATAGCATTATTGTTCCAGAAAATGTAAGACCTGCAATAATTGCTCCTCCTAAGCCTCTCCATAGTGGATCAGAAACAGTAATTGGTAAAAGTCCCAATATTGCTGTTAAGGATGTTAACGCAATTGGTTCAAGCCTTGATGCAGCACCCTCAGCTATTGCTTCTTCAAAACTCATTTTTGTTTTTTGATTAGCTTGAATTTTATCAACAATTAATATTGAATTTTTAACAACGATTCCAAAAAGAGCTAATACTCCAACCAAGGCAGGGAAAGAAAGATATGTATTAGTTAATCCAAAAATTATAAATACCCCAGAGATTGAAAGTGGAATAACTAAGATAACAATAAAAGCTTTTCTAAATGAACTAAATTGTAAAACCATTGTAATTAAAATAAGTATTACAGATAAAACCATAGCGATTAAAACAGAATTTATAGACTCTTGGTTTTGCTCATTTACTCCACCTGTTTTCCATGAGTAACCGCTTGGTAGATTTAGAGAATTAGCATAAATTTCTAAGTCTTTGTTTATATCCGCAATTGCATAACCTGCTTCAACTGAAGCACTTACTGAAATTGTTCTTGACCCATTTTCCCTTGTAATAAGGGTTGGGCTTGATTGAAGCTCTAGATTACCTAAGGACAAAAGTGGAATAGATCCTTGTGGTGCTCCAATAAGCAAAGAGCCAATGCTTTCTACAAACTGTTCATCATTTGCAAATCTTAAAGTAATATCCTGTTGCTCGTTAGAGGCAGGATCAAGTTTTACAGAATCTAATTCAAATCCACTTGCAAAGGTTCTTAGGGTAAATCCTATTTGATCACTACTTATATTATTTTCTGATAATTTTTGTCTATCAGCAATAAAGGCAATCTTACTTGTTCCTGGTTTTATTGATTTATCTACATTTGCTGTTCCAGGTTTTGATTTAAGATAAGCAATAATATTATCAGCATATTTATCTAAGACCACAAGTTCTGGCCCTAATATTTTTATTTGCACATCAGACCCAGCTGGTGGACCACCACTTTGTTCTATTACTGAAAGCTTTCCCTTTGTATAGTCCTTAAACTTTGCTCTTAACTCCTTAATAATTTGTGATGATTCTTTAGTTCTTTCCTCTTTTAAAACTAATGTGTATAAAAAGTTATTTGAAGAAGCGGTTGTCCCTCCACCAAAATCTCCTGCTGCTTTTCCTAAGTTTACAGAAGCAGTTTCGACATTTTCAAACTTTCTTAGTTTTTCTAAAATTTCTAAAGCTTCTTTTTTACCAACAGTTAAATTTGTACCAGATGGAAGCTCAACTGAAATGCTTATTTGATCAGCGTCTTCTCTTGGGAAAAATTCATTTTTTACAAGCCCAAACGGAACTAATAGATAAGAGAAAATAGAAAAGATAATAACTAAAGTAACTGTTATTCTTATCCATCTTTTAGAAGCTAAAATCTTTCTAATAAAAAGTTGATAACGAATAGATAATCCTTCAAAGCTAATGATTCCATGAGTTAAATAATACTTAACATTGCTGTTTTTAAGAGAATTTTTTCTCTTTATCTTTTCAACTAAATTCTCTCTAACTTTATAAGTAACAAATAAAAGAAATACTAGAACTAAAAGAATTGGAATTAGTAAGAAATTTTTTGGAGAAATAATCATTACAAATCCAAAGATTAAAATTAAGAAAATAATTATTAAAAGTGCTGCTACTCTTTTTGGTAAATTTGGTTTAAAAAGAAACGTAACAATAGGTAAGGTTATAAACATGGCAACTAAGAATGATGCAAGTAGGGTAGTAGAAACCACAATAGGAATTGGTTTAATAAATTCTCCAATAATTCCTGTTGATAAAAGCAAAGGAATAAATGCCCAAACCGTTGTTAGGGTAGTTGTAAAAATTGGAGTAATAAAATCCCTCCAAACTAAAAGACCTGTTTGAAACGGAGTAAACTTTTTTGACCTGTGATATGCAGTCATAGCAGAAATAACAACAATAGTGTCATCGACAACAAGCCCAAGAGCTAAAAGTAATGAAAAGAATGAAATAAAAGAAAGAGAAACATCAAATATATTCATGATAGTAAAACTTATTAAAAACGTTAAAGGAATTGATAGGGAAGCAACAACAGCTTGCCTAATTCCAAGAAATATTAAAAGAGCTGTAAAAACTAAAAAGATTGTAATTAGAAAATCTCTAATAAGCTCATTAAATTGATGGTCAATTTGTTCTGAGATATCAGAAGTTGTAAAAATTGTAAATTGATTATTATATTGTTTAAAAACTAAATCCAAATCATCTCTTGCCTCTTCAACAGTTTTGCTTATATCAGCATTTTGTGTTTTATAAATTGAAAAACTAACAGCAGTCTTAGTTGGGAGATCTTTTTGACCAATAAAGCTTTGTAATTGATTTGGTTTTGATCTAAAGCTTACATTTGCTATATCTGAAAGATTAATAAGACTTCCATTTAGATTTACTTTTATACTTCTAATATCGTCAATGCTTGAAATTAGAGGATTAACACTTAAGGTAAATGATGAAGATTCTGTTCTAACCGTTCCTGATGGAAGAGACTTTGTTGCATTTGTAATCGCAGCAATTAAAATCTGAGGATTAAATGCATAGGTTGATAAAGTTTCTGGTTTTATTGTAATTTGAATTTCCTGTTCTTCAAGTCCTGAAATAGTTACCCTATCAACTGTTGATATTTCCTCAAGTCTATCTTTTAACCTTTTTGAAAACTCAATTAAAGATGCCGTATCATTTTCTTTACTTATTAGAGAAAAAGACCAAACAGGAAATTGTTCGAAATCAATTTTTGTTGCATTTGGATCTAGAGCATCATCAGGAAGAGTTACTTTATCAACTACGCTTTTAACATCAGCTTCTGCACTATCAGCATCTGTACCACTATTGAATTCAATCTGAATTACTGAAACAGAATCTCTGGAAGTTGATGTAAATGTTTTTATATTTTCAACAGATCCTAAAGAATCTTCTAATGGATCTGTTATTAAAGACTCAACCTCTGATGGACCAGCTCCTGGAAAAACAGTAGAAGCAATAACCAGAGGAATTTTTATCTCAGGGAAAAGTCTTCTTGGTAAATTAAAATAACTAAATAAACCAAAAGCAACAATCATTAACAAAAGAAGAACTAAGAGTCTTGGATTTTTTAAATATTTTGCTTGAAGACTTTGAGTCAGTTTCTTATCAAATTTTAAGTGGCTAAAGTAGGATGCATGCTTCATTTAAATTAATTAAATATTTTTACAGGATCTCCTTGTATTACATTCCTGTTTATAATTACTTGATCTTTTGATACAAGACCACTAGTTATCTCAACGAAGCGTCCTAAAACTTGTCCTAAGTTTACTTTCTTACTTTCTGCCTTATTATCTTTAACAATATATAAATATGCTTGATCTTGTGTTTGGAAAACAGCATCTAAAGGAATGAAGGGAACTGTACCGCCTGTTTGTGGAAATCCAATTGGAATATCAATAGTTATATAGCCCTTATCTGTTACAAAAGAAGAAAATTCATTTGGGATTATAAATTGTGCTGTATATAAACTCCCATCTGTTGCTTCCTCTGAAACATAAAATGGAACTTCCTCATACTGCTTAGTACCAAAATTTAGGGTTGAAGCTTCTACTCTAGAAACTGCTTGAGATAATTCTCGGCTTAAAAAGGCTACTGCTTTTAAAGACTTACTCTCTCCACTAATTTGTGCAATTGGCATTCCAGGAGAGACAACTTGTCCAGCCTTTACATAAATTCTCTCAACTTTTCCATTAATAGGAGATGATGGGTACATGATTGCTTCATTTACTTGAGTTAACATTACATTTAATCTTGAAACTTCTTTACCAAGATCCAAAGCTTTTTCCTGAAGCTCAAGTTGTTTTAAAGCAATATCTTTATTAAGATCAGATATTTTTGCTAAAACTTCATCATCAAAAGAAGAATACTCGCTATTTCTTAAAGCAGATTCTAATTGATTATTGCCTGCTAAAAGCTGTGATCTTAATTGCTTCATCTGTAAAATCAATGCGTCATTTAATCCACCTGAATTTGTTGCTTGGTATTGTGACTGGTTAAATGAAAGAGTATTTAAAATATCGTTATTTAAATTAATTAATCCTCTTGTTTGATCAAGAGATTGTCTTGTAATATTTCTTAATTCATCTGAATTTTCGTCATTTTTATTTGTTATCTCTCTTTGTTTGCAAATCAAATCTTTTTGAGTTTGATAGGTGTCTAAGACATTTGCATATTGAGTCTGTGCTAACTGTCTTTGCAAGGAAAATGCATTTCCA
>JBBTVW010000017.1:0-13014 GCA_038063075.1 Patescibacteria group bacterium
TTCTAAAATGCCAAGAAAGAATACTCTTTCATGGTATGAAGATTTTGAGGAGACCCCTGTAAAAGACGATTTAGATTCCCAAAAAGAAGTTTTAATTATTAGAAAAAATTTAATAAGAGATATTATTATTCCAAAAGAAAAATCAGATGAATTAAGAAGAAGTATTATTAGGCATGACTCAGATAAATTAGCAATTGAGATTGTAAATATTATTACTAGCCTGTCTTAAGCTTTTCATACACCTCTTTTAAAATGTTTATAGATATATAATAATAAGTAAACACTTTTATGTTTTTTATTAAAACTCTTGATGAAATTTTAAACAAGATTACGATGTATAGATTAGTCTTGTATTTCCTTATTTTCCTCTGGTTTGTTGGATTAGTTTTAAGTTTTCTTCAGCTTTTACCTTTTAGTGCAGTTGAGTTATTAATATCATCGTTTGTAATAGTTTTTACTTCCTATGTAACTAACAAGACTTTTGCAAAATTATTCAATATATTTACAAATCTTGAATCAGTATACGTAACGTCATTAATATTAATTTTAATAATTACTCCTGCACGAACAATGCAAGAATATATATTTATAATTTTTGCATCAATTTTTGCCATGTCTTCTAAATATATTTTAAACATAAATAAAAAACATATATTTAATCCCACTGCAATTGCTGTTTTAGTGGCATTTTTGCTTTCAATTGGTGGGGCAAGTTGGTGGGTTGGTACAACTACAATGTTTATGCCAGTACTACTTGGATTATTGGTTATTAAAAAGATTCAAAGATTTAGTCTTTTCTTTGCTTTTTTAACTACATCAATATTTGTAATAGCGCTTTTTAGTTTTATAAGTGGATTTAATGCTTTTCAAGTTTTAACTAATACGCTTTTAGAATCTCCTCTTTTATTTTTTGCCTTAATCATGTTAACAGAGCCATTAACAACTCCTCCAACCAGAAAGCTGCAAATTTATTATGGAATAATTATTGGAGTATTATTTTATCCTCAAATCCATATAGCAAATTTTTATTTAACTCCTGAAGCAACTCTTATTGCAGGAAATATTTTTTCTTATTTTGTAAGTCCAAAAGAAAGATTAACTCTTTTTCTAAAAGAAAAAATAAAATTAACAGCTGATACTTATGATTTTGTTTTTAGTTTAAACAAAAAATTTTCATTTATCCCGGGACAATATTTAGAATGGACACTAGGATTTAAAAATCCTGACTCAAGAGGAAATAGAAGGTATTTTACAATTGCATCTTCTCCAAGTGAAAAAGATTTAAGAATTGGAGTTAAATTTTATGATAAATCCAGTAGTTTTAAAAAACGTCTTTTATCCCTAAATAAGGGTGACAAAATTATTGCAGGAAATTTGTCAGGCGATTTTGTTTTACCAAATGATGAGAATAAAAAAATTGTCTTTATCCTAGGAGGAATAGGGATCACGCCTTTTAGAAGTATAGCTAAGTATTTATTAGATAATAATAAAAAAATATCTGCAGTAGTTTTTTACTCAAACAAAAATAAGTCAGACATTGTTTATAAAGAGATATTAGAAAAGGTAGAAGAAAAATTAGGCATTAAGATAATTTATAACTTAACTGATTTAGATAATATTCCAAAAGACTGGAAAGGTGAAAAAGGAAGACTAAATATACAGATGATAAAAAAATATGTCCCAGATTATAAAGATAGAATTTTTTACCTCTCAGGGCCTCATTCAATGGTATCTGGTTTTGAAGATGTTTTAGCACAAATGGGAGTAAATATTACTAATATAAAAAAGGATTTTTTTCCAGGCTACGCTTAAGTCTTTAGGTTTTAAAATCTCCATAGATTTCTGATATAATTTTTATATGAAGAAAAAAAGGTGGTTTAAAAGAACAGGTTTATTATTTATTCCTTTAAATTGGAAAGGATTTGCTGTAACTGGTTTTATATTTTTATTTTGTGTAAATATTTTTCTTGTTGTGGATGCAAATTCTAAGTCTATAAGTGATACATTGTATGGAATATTTCCTTATATTAGTATTGCAGTAATAATTTTATATTTGCTTGCGGTTAAAACATCTAAGCCTCGTAAGTAAAGCCTTAAGGTTTGTATTCTTCCTTAACTTTATCTGAATATTTTTCTAAAAGTTTTTTAATTTTAGGATCTATTATAAACTTGCAGTATGGATAATCCTTATTTCTATCAAAATAATCTTTGTGATAATTTTCAGCCTCATAAAAATTAGTAAAAGGAGTAATTTCTGTAACAATAAGATCTTTGTATATGGCTTGTTTTTCTAAATTTTCTTTGGATTTTAAAGCAGCTTCTTTTTGTTTGTCATTCTGATAAAAAATTGCAGATCTGTATTGTGTTCCAATGTCATTGCCTTGTTGATTTAATGTTGTTGGATCATGTGTATACCAAAATACATCAAGTAACTCTTCAAAAGAAATAACTAAAGGATCGAATTCAACCTGAAGACTTTCTGCATGACCAGTAATACCACTAGAAACTTGCTCATAGTTTGGATTTTCTGTTTGTCCACCACTATAACCAGATTTTACTGATATAACCCCTTTTAGTCGTTTAAAGATTGCTTCAGTACACCAAAAGCATCCATTAGCAAAAATTGCTATTTCATTACTCATTAGACTATTCTAGCAAAAAACTATAACATCTTGCTTTTTTTGCAAAAAATATATAACCTAGGACTATGTTTTCTATACTTATTAATTGGATAGTAAGCGCAATGGTAGTTTTTAGTATTGCCTATATATTACCAGGCGCCACAGTTGTTGATTTCACAGCTGCATTAGTGGTTGCATTAGCTTTAGGAGTAATAAATGCTTTACTTAAGCCTGTTCTTTTAATACTTACGCTTCCTATTAACATTTTAACACTTGGTCTTTTTACTTTTGTTTTAAATGCACTTTTAATAATACTTGTAAGCAACATTGTTCCAGGTTTTACAGTTGATGGGTTCCTAGCAGCATTTGTTTTTGGTATAGTATTATCTGTAGTAAATGCAGTAGTTAATAATTTTTTGCCATAAACTATGCCAAAGAACTTAATACCATTTATAATTATTGGAGTAATTATTGCAGCAGGTTTTTTAGGAGTTTATTTTATTTTAAATCAAAGTATTCCTGCAGCAGAGATAAAGAAAAACACAGAGGAGGAGCCTATGAAATTTATACAAGAAGAAAAAAATAATCAAAATACGAATACTCAAAACCCAGTAGCTAGCCCAACTTCATCGGTAACAGAGTTAATAATTGAAGATGAAATTATAGGTCAAGGTGCTGAAGTAAAATCGGGAGATACAATTGTAATGCACTATACTGGAACTTTGGAAAATGGACAAAAGTTTGATAGCTCAGTAGATAGAGGACAGCCATTTGAGACACAGATTGGTGTAGGACAGGTTATTAAAGGATGGGACGAGGGCGTAATAGGAATGAAGGTAGGAGGTAAAAGAAAACTTACCATTCCAGGCTCATTAGCTTATGGAGAGCAGGGAATACCTGGTGCAATTCCTAGCAACGCAACTCTCATTTTTGAATTAGAGTTATTAGATATTAAATAGTTTCTACTTTTAAGTTTCCCGCAAAACTAAGTTTTTCTTCAAGTTCGTCTTTTGTTAAAAGTCCTTTTTGAGCTCCAACTTGTCCAATAACACTTGCTGAATTTAGTGTTCCCCAAATCATAGCATCTGTTATAGATTTTCCATTTAAAATTGCACAGAGAAAGCCAGCATTATATCCGTCTCCAGCTCCTGTCATTTCTATGACTTTTACCTTTAAAACCCTTAAATGGTAATTGTTTCCTTTTTCGTCTAAAACAAATGATCCATTATTTGAATCAGTGATTATTATATTTTTAGCCCCTAAGCTTTTTAATCCAAATAATAATTTCTTAATATCAGACTTATCGCTTGATAAATTATCATCATCTCCATATAAAAGTAATTCTGCTTCCTCTTTGTTTAGAAATAAATAATCAGTAGTTTCGATTATCTCCATTATTAATCGCCCTTTTTCTTGTAATTGAAGAGTGCCTGGGTTAAATGCCAGAATAGATTTTGTGTTTTTAACAAAGCCTAATGTATTTTGATATGCATTCTGCCAAATATTTCCAATACTTGTAAGGTAAATAAATCTTGCTGAGGAGTTTTCAATATCGAAATTATGATCTCTGTCTACATGTTCTACCAAAAGAGTTCGTTCACCTTTATAAATAATACCAATAGAAAAAGAGGTTTTTTTATTTACACCCTGTGAAACAAAAGCAGTATTAATGTTTTCCTTATTTAACTTATTAATTATAAAATTGGAAAACTCATCATTACCAATCTCTGCACAAAGACCTGCGTTTTTTCCAAGTCTTGAAATTCCAACTGATGTATTACATGCGTTACCCCCAATCTCTTTTATGTAATCATCAACATGAATTTTATATCCATAATCTATTAATAATTTCGTTTTATCATTATTTAAATCAAAGCGGGGACTATCATCTGGAATTTGTAAGAAGATATCCAAAACTGCATCACCAATACATAAAATATCAAGCATATTTATATGTTAACCTAAATTGTTAAGCGTATTCAACCATCTTAAGATTGACTTAAACCTATAGTTTGATATAATGTGGCCATGAGTCTTGAAACAAGAAGGAAACAGGGAGAAGGAAGATCTAGCAGGAGTAGAGGGTCTATTCAGGCATTGCCTTTAGAATTGAATTTACCAGTCGAATCAGGCATTCAATTGCAATCTGATGTTTTTACTGCAGGAGTTAAATTGTACGAAGCTCCACCAACATTAAAAAGCATAGTGAGAGTTTGGAGAGGAATACTTCCTACAAGACAAGTTTTACTTAGAGTATTAGATGACGACGGTAATCCTCTTAGGCAAGTAACAGAAATTGGCTTGTTTGGTTTATATACAGGAATTAAAAATATACAGGAACCTAAGTGGCTTGATATAAATAGAGCAATACAGCCTACAAGAAGAACATCTCGTTAAGTGATTACATTTTTTCTCCGCAATTTTTGACAGCTTTTATCACCTGTTTAAATACCTGAGCTTTTACAGTTAATGAATATTCAACTTTTGGTGGAACCTGAGGATATATTTTTTTATTTAAATATCCTTCTTTTTCTAAATCAGAGAGCCTTTTAGATAAAGTTCTTGGATTAATATTATTTACTTCTCTTTGCAGCTCACCAAATCTTTTAGTCCCTTTTAAAAGAGATGTAAGTATTAAGATTGTCCATTTACTTCCAATTATTTTTGCCGCCTTAGATATTTCTAATAATTCTTGTTCCATACTATACTTTTTGTAACTACTTGACATAGTATAACATTAAGCTTAAACTGTCAATATGAATAAATGGATAGACCCGGTAGCTAAAAAAACAATTTTGGAAACAATTGAAGCATTAAAGAAGAATAATTTTAATGCTATCTTTGTAGAAACAGCAGAAGAAGCAAAAGCTAAGTTTTTTGAAATATTGCCTTATGGTGCGCCAGTTTTAAATAATGCTTCAGTGACATTAGATACAAGTGGAATTTCAAAGGAAATTAACGAGTCTGGAAAATACGATAGTATTAAAAATAAACTCTCTTCTATGAATCGAGAAACAAGTAATCGAGAAATGCAGCAAATAGGTTCAGCTCCTGAATGGGCTGTTGGTAGTGTTCATGCAATTACAAAAGATGGACATGTTTTAATTGCTTCAAGATCCGGTAGTCAAATACCAGGATATGCATTTGGATCAGATCATATAATTTGGGTTGTTGGCGCTCAAAAACTTGTTGATAATATTGATGAAGGGATTAAGAGAATATATGAACACTCACTTCCATTAGAAAGTAAAAGAGTACAAAAGGCCTATGGAATGGAGCACAGTGATGTATCAAAGATATTAATCTTTAATCAAGAATTAAGCTTAGATAGAACAACCATAATAATTGTAAATCAGGCCATCGGTTATTAATCCTTTTTGACAATCACAAGATTAAATATTAATATCTACATATGACTTTATTAAGTATTGTTATAGATAAAATTTTTAAAGAAACTAAAGCATGTGCCCACTGTGATATTCCCTGTGGTATATACGATCCTCATAATGCACAAATGGCAGCACATACAGTTTTGAGGATGACAAATCTCCTTTTAGACATACAAAGAGAGAATGAAACCAAAGCCAAGCATGATATTGCAAGAATGACTCATGTAAAAGAAGAACACGGTCATTTAGTAGAAGATGAACTAGGAACTTTGGAAAATGATTATTTTAAACCCGAACATTTTAAAACATACTCAAACCTTGGTGAATTAATTGAAAAAGCAGTAAAACTTTCTATTCTGGTAAGGCAAAATATTGATATAGAATCTTCAAAAGAATTACTTGAGACTATTTTGCAAATTTCTGAAATCTTTTATAAAACAAAAAACGTAACTCCAATTAGGGTAAAAAGTGTTTACCCAACAGAGGGTGAAATTGTAACCTACAAATAATGCTTCTTTTATCAAAGTTTAAAATTTCAGGTCATAGTATGGAGCCTCTTTTTTTACATGGAGATAAAATATTAACAACTAATATATTTTATTTATTTAAGTCTCCCCAAATTAATGATATAGTTGTTTTTAAAGACATAACTAATGTTTTTGTAAAAAGGATTACAAAAATTATAAATGATAAATATTTTGTTTCTGGGGATAATCAAAATGACAGCTTAGACAGTAAAGATTTTGGAGCAATATCAAAAAGCCAAATTTTAGGGAAATTTATTTACAAACTATAATGTTATTATCAATCATTTTACTTTCAGTTATAGCTTTTTTACTGTTTCTTCTTTCTATGGTTTGGCCACCTGATAGTCCTTGGGCTCCTTGGTGGAGAACTAATACAAAAACAGCAAAGGCTATTTGTAAACTAGCTAAGATAGATAGTAAAGATGTAGTCTATGACTTAGGTTGTGGTGATGGTGAAGTTTTAATCCAGTCAGCAAAAAGAGGCGCAAGAGGCGTTGGCATAGAAATAGATCCATCTAGGGTATTTATTGCAAAAGTAAGAATATTTATAAACAACTTTAGTGAGAAGATTCTTATTAAAAGAAATGATTTTTTTAAGGAAAAATACTTAGACGCAACTGTAATAATTGTTTACCTTGTTCCAAAAACCTTAGATAAGCTTTTGCCAAGGTTTAGAAAACAATTAAAAAAAGGAACAAGAATTGTAAGTTATCGCTATGAAATGAAAATGCCACTTAAGGGGATTGATAAAGAAAATAATATTAGACTCTATATTATTTAAGTCTTAATACAAACCAGCGGATTTTATCTAACATTTTAAAGATAAAATATAGATTTTTATTTATAACAAAATCATAGCTTCCCACATATTCTACATGTCTTGGCCCGTATCCCTCTTTAAATCTATGAAATCCATAATAAATATTATTAGGCTTAGGATCAATTACATTTGCAGCACCCCACATGTCAAATTTTTTAAGACCAAGTTTTTTGCCAAATTTTATTGCTTCCCACATCATTAAATTTGATGCCATTACTTCCCTATACTTTTTACTTGATGCTCCATATGGGTAATAAAGAGTATCGCCTAATACAAATAAAATCCAAGTTACTAAGACCTCTTTGTTGTATATAGCTTTTAATAAATGAATAGAAAATTCTTTGTCAGTGCTTTCTTTAAAAGTTTTCCATAAGGTTTTATGATATTTTTCATTATGAGCAAAGAACTTTTGCCTCTCTGTTGTTTCCTTAGTTAGTTTTAAATATTGTTCAAATGTACTATTACTATTATCTTCAATTATTTCTACTCCCCTTTTTTGAGCTAATTTAATGTTATACCTTGTTTTTTGATTCATCTTTTTTAAGAGTTCTTCTTCAGAGAGAGTTAGGTCTAATATGAAATTATATTTGGTAAAAATTGGATGAGCTGATTTATAAAGATTTTTAAAATTATAATTTTTGTTTTCTCTTTTTTCTACATTTGGTTCAATTTGAATAAATATGCAATTATTTGTTTTTCCAATTTCTAATAAATCATTTAACATTTGAGTTGTTATATCATTTCCTTTTGGAAAATACCCAACGTTATATTTAGTATGAGGAATAGTGTGAATTGTTAGTTGTAAGTCATTTTTTCTAACAACTTTTACCCCTGTTTTTTCTCTAAAATCTCCCCAAAATTTTGCTTGAAGCGGATGAATGTTTTTCATAAATATTCAGGAACATCTTCCTGCATTTTAAATAAACTTTTCTCTAAAGTTCCTTCAGGAAGTTCTAATATAAATCTTGAAACTATATTCATTGTTCTTTGTCCAAAAAATAATCTTTTTCTACTATATGTTAAAAAAAGATTTTCTTTTGCCCTAGTCATTCCAACATAGCAAAGTCTTCTTTCTTCTTCAAGTTCATGTTTATCCATAAGGCTTCTTGAGTGTGGGAATAGTCCTTCTTCCATTCCAACCATAAATACAACTGGAAATTCAAGTCCTTTGGCAGCGTGTAATGTCATTAAATTAACAGTATCTTTTTTACCCATCTCATCCTTTACATGATCTGGCATATATTCTTGTTCAACTAGGGCAACATTTTCTAAGAAGTTTTCTATTATAGGAAAGGCAATAGCAACAGACCTTAATTCTTTAATATTTTCTAATCTTTCTGCATCTTCTTCATCTTTGGGATCGTAAAGATTGAGATAATTTGTTGTTTTTAAAACATTATCCATTAATTCAATTGTTTGTTTTTGATTTAAATCAGTGTCTTGTAGGCTACTAGTAAATTCTAAGAATTTTTCAAATCTTCCTTTGCCAAGTTTTTCAATTCTTTTTAAAGAAACTTTATCTTTAGGATTTGCTAGTACTTTTAAATATGCTAAGACATCTTTAATTTCTTTTCTTTCATAAAATCTTGTTCCACCAATTAAAATATATGGAACACTTTGGTGAATAAAAATTTCTTCAATAGATCTTGATTGAGCGTTAGTTCTATACAAAACTGCAAAATCATAATATTTTAGATTTGGATTTTCATTCTTAATTCTTGTGATTTCTTGAACAATAAATTCTGCTTCTTTTTGTTCATTAATTGCTTCAAATACCCTAACATCTTGTCCGTTTGCATTTTCAGTCCAAAGTTTTAAAACAGGGTGAGTATTATTTCTTGAAATAACTGCTGTTGCCGCATTTAATATTTTTTGCGTTGATCTATAGTTTTGAGAAAGAGAAAATGTTTTAGTACTCTTAAAGTCTTCTTTAAATTTAGCAAGGTTTAAAAAGTCTGCTCCTCTAAAACTGTAAATACTTTGGGAAAAATCTCCTACAACGCAAACATTATTCCACTTTTTAGCTAAAAGTTTTGTTAAAAGATATTGTGCATGGTTGGTATCTTGGTATTCATCAATTAAGATATATTTAAATTTATTTTGATATTTTTCTAAAACCATTGGGAAATTATTAAAAAGTTCAACAGTTTTTAAAATTAAATCATCAAAATCTAGAGCGCCATTTTCTTTTAATATTTTTTGATAAATAACATAAACCCTTGCGACAACTTCTTGGAAATGTCCTCTAGCAAAGGAAGGATACTTATTCTCATCAATTAACTCATTTTTAGCTGAAGATATGGTTGCAAGAACAGATGCTGGCTTATATTCCTTTGCAGATAAAGAAAGAAGATTAAAAGCTTCTTTAATTGCATCTTTTTGATCTTGAGTGTCATAAATAACAAAATTTTTTGGTATGCCAAGAAATTGTCCATCAATTCTAAGTATTTTTGCACAAAGTGCATGAAAAGTAGATACAAAGACAGAATGATTTTGACCCAGTAATTTTGCTATTCTTTCCTTCATCTCAGTAGAAGCTTTGTTTGTGAAGGTAGAAAGGAGAATATTATCGTCAGGAATTCCCGTTTTAATTAAGTAAGCTGTTCTATATGTGAGTACTCTAGTTTTTCCTGATCCTGCACCTGCAAGAATTATCATCGGTCCGTCTTTTTGGATTACAGCTTGGGCTTGTTCTTCGTTGAGGTCCTTGAGAAAGTCTTTGTTCATACCGTATAATGATACCACATGGATTCCCTTTTTATAGTCGCTAACCATAAGTCAAATAAAACTTATAATGAAGCTAAGTCGTGGCTAGAGACTTTTGGCACAATTGATAAAAATCTTCTTGAAGAAAAAAAAGTAATTCTATGTCCTTCATTTACCCTTTTAGAAGTATTTAAATCATTTTTATCTCAAAATTTAACTAGTGTTTCACTTGGATCTCAAAGTGTTTCTAGTTTTGAAGGTGGGTCTTATACGGGTGAAGTTAACGCAAAACAGGTTAAGGATTTTGCAGACTACGTTATTATTGGTCATTCTGAAGAAAGAAAATTATTTAACGAGTCAGATGAGGTTTTAACTCAAAAAGTTAATTTAAGTATTAAATATGGTTTAACGCCAATATTTTGCGTACAAGATAAAGATACTTATATTCCTAATGGAGTTAGTATTGTAGCTTATGAACCAGTATTTGCAATAGGAACAGACAATCCAGATACGCCAGAAAACGCAGACCAGGTGGCGAGTGAAATAAAAACACAAGGAAGTTTTAAGGTATTGTATGGAGGAAGTGTGAGTTCAGCAAATATTAAGAATTTTACTTCACAATCAAATATAGACGGAGTCTTAGTAGGAGGAGCAAGTCTTGAAGCAGAAGAGTTTATTAAAATCATTCAAAATGCGTAAAAATAAAGCCATTATCGCACTTGGGGTTTTTGTGGCCATTTTGGTCTTGGTTGTTATTGCAAAAACCGCAAGTTTCTATCCATTTTTATTTCAGCTTATTTTTGAAAAAGAGGTAAAACTAAAGCAAGCTGAGCCAAGCAATTTAAACATACTACTTTTAGGTATTGGTGGTGGAAGTCACGATGGCCCAAACTTAACCGATACAATAATCTTGGCAAACATAGATGAGGGTAAAAATAAAGTTACATTAACTTCAATCCCAAGAGATCTTTGGGTGCCAGATATTGAGGGATATAATAAAAAAATTAACGAAGCATACGCTAAGGGAGAATTAAAGAAAAAAGGAGGAGGCTTAACTCTGGCAGATGCGGTTGTAGAAAGGGTTACTGGTCAAAGTGTCGATTATGCAGTCAGAATTGATTTCAACGGCTTTATAAGGGCAGTAGATACTCTGGGAGGATTGGATATTATAGTAGATAATACACTGGACGATTATAGATATCCAATTAGTGGTAAAGAAGATGATCCTTGTGGATTTTCAGAGGAAGATATTAAAGAATTTATCGCTACAATAAGTGCTGAGCAAGAAATTTCAGATAAGTTTTCTTGCAGATATAAGCATCTTCATTTTGATAAGGGAGATCAGCACTTAGATGGAGAACAGGCTCTAGAATTTGTTAGATCAAGACATGGAGTGAATGGTGAAGGTAGCGATTTCTCAAGAAGCAAAAGACAACAAAAAGTTATAACTGCATTTAAAGATAAAATATTTTCTGCTCAAACTCTAGTAAACCCAGGAAGGATTATTAGTCTTTACGATATTGTTAAAGATAGTATAGATACTAATATTAAACAAGAAGAGTTTGATGACTTTATAAGACTTGCTCAGAAAATGAGAGAAGCAAAAATAACAAGTCTTGTTATTGATACTGGTGATCAAGTAGTTAAAAGGCAAGGTCTTTTAGACGAAGCTCCATTTACAAAGGAGTATAATTTTTTATCAGTTTTAATACCAAGAGTTGGAAATGGTAATTTTTCTGAGATCCATAAGTTTATAGAATGTCAGCTTAGTGGTAAGGATTGTTCTTTAACTCCAAGGGTTAATAATTAACCTTATATAATCTTGCATGTTTATCTTGATAAACAATTTCTCCTAATTTTTTTATATTATCTTCATTTAAATCAGGGTATTTTTGCTTTTCCAAAATTGAAACTACTACAAAAGAAACATTATATTTTTTAATAATATCCTTAGCCTCTTGTAAGCCTTTAGTTGTATAAAAAGTTTTAATATCCTCAACTCTTGGTCTTGCTACGTCGTATGTTCCTCTCCATAGCCACTCATGTACTGGCCAACCTAAAACTGCTGGTATTCCAGTATTGGCAGATATTCTTGCATAATCAGTATAAGAATCTCCAACCGCCTCAATAATTATTGGTTGTCCTTTTATGTTTTTATTAATCCAATTGATTAATTCATAATCAAACTTTGAATCATTTTTCATATAGTAGGTTCCATCAAGACCTTTATATTTTTGTAAATTATCATAATAAGAATTGATAGCAAAAACAGGATATGAAAAAACTAAATACAAAAGAATAAGAGTTGGAATAAAAAACAATATTAAAAACTTTTTATTGTTTAAGTTTGAAAGTATTTTGACAATAATATATCCACATGAGATAGATAGCATAATGAATGCTTCATAGGTTAATTTAAACATTGTATTTGCCCTGTAATGAGCTGGATAAATATCTTTAACATAAACAAACTCAGGAATAATTATTAAAAGAGTAGATAGAATAATTAAAAAAGTTATAAACACATCACTTTTAGTTGGTTTATAATTTTTTTTAAACTTTAAAAATAAAATAAAAGAAATAACAAAGAAATAGAAAAATCCATATAAAATTAATAGTTGCCAAAGCGGAGATCTTTGACAATGATCTACTTCAAAAAGGAATGGGCCAATTTTTCCTATTTCTGTTAAAAAATTTGGTGCACAAATAAAACCTATTCCTGAAACGAACGGTTTAAAGTTTGAACTAAATGGAAATGAAAATAAGATAAACCCAATGCCTAAAATTAATACTGAAGATATAAAATCTTTTAAAGCGAATCTTTTATAAAAACTAATTAGTGTAAATACAAAGAGAGATAACAATGCATAAATTATTCCATCCCACGCATTAGTCATATACATAACAGCAAGTAAGAAAGAAATAAAAATAACGTAAGTTTTTCTAATCTT
>JBBTVW010000018.1:0-4442 GCA_038063075.1 Patescibacteria group bacterium
CCCCTACCCATTTAAAGGAGATAAAAAGTAAAACGATAAAGCCAAAGAGGTGTTCATAAAAAACAATTACAGAGGGAGGAAGTGAATAAAGACTTATTCTAAGTACACCGTCAAAAGCCCACAAGATTGCAGCTATGACAATAAAAATAGGACCAAAAGCTAAAAGTTTTTGTATCATAATCTTTCTTTCATCCCGACTTTACGGTCGCTGTCTTAGTTTCAAAGACTCATGCCCTTTTTAGGCTCGTAGAGTTTACTACCGATTTTGACTTACACAAAATCCCCGAAAAGATTAATTAATAGAATATATTGAGAGAGATAGCTTGTCAATAGAGTATTAAGTGGTTTTTAGGCATCTGGGGTATAGCTAAAGTGTTTTCTTCTCCAAAGCACTAGATCAGTAAAGCTTAGCAAGGGTGATGTTTTTAAATGCTCATCATTTATCTGCTCTCTTACTAAGGGTCTTATTGTATGCATCCCAAAACCTAAATAATCAATTACAGTAACACGCCAACTTGAATCAAATCTAGCAGCTTTGGCAAACATTGCCCCATGAAGTGGATGCATGTATAACATGACTCTTTCTCCCCTTTCTACAGGTTTTGGAGATCCGTGTTTTCTGCCCCATCTTGTTTCCTGATATTCCACAGTCATTAGCGGATTATATGATAAAATCAAGCTATTTTCAAACTAGAGGATAATATTTTGTGCGGATGAGAGGAGTCGAACCTCCACGCTTTTTAAGGGCACTACCACCTCAAGGTAGCGTGTATACCATTTCACCACATCCGCATGCCTAATATTATAGCATTAATTTTATTTTATACTACTTACTACGTTATCAATCCACGGAGTAGCTGATAGATGAGTATTTCTTACATTTGTAGGTAAATAACCCGTCATATCACTTACAAAACGTTTTTCATCTTCTCTTGCATAAATGTCAACTGCTTTATAGTCCAAGTGATTATTAATATCAAAGATAACAAGGCTTGGTTCTTGTCTAGTCATAGGTTCGTAGCCTAGTTTTCCTTGAGGAGACATAAAGATAGGAAGTATTAAGTTTTTGTTTAAAATTTCTCTTACAGCATCAACTTTAGGATGATAATCCATTTTACCCTCATTCGTAACACCACTGCCTTTAATAATCCAATCTCCTGTGTATCCAAAGAACGGATACCATTCTCCTTCGTTTTTTCCACTAGTCCCCTCACTAGAAACATAAAAAGGAAGATGAATATTTCCAACTCTTGCAAGTACCATAAGGCGAAAGTCTACAGCCCTAAAGATTTGTGTACCGTGTGTTTCTAGTAAAACATCTCTTAAAGCAGGTTTATTAATGTGAATACGTCCTCCTGGAAAAGATAAATCTACAACTCTATCATCTAATCTTGCTGGTTGACTATCAACTGGAAGATGTATTGAGCCTCCATCGATTTCTAAGTCTAATCCTTTAAATCTTTTATCCAATAATTCATATCTTGAAGTTTGAGTATCTAAATTTATTCTTCCAGTTAATTCATTTATTATAATTCTGCGTACAGGACTAGTATTTGCAATTCCTAGGTCAACAACTTCCCCAATCCGAACATCTTTTACTAATTTTCCAACTAATGCTTGTCCTATGGATACTGCGGAATCTTGTTGAGTAAGTAAACCACGTTTTACTAAAGCTACATCAGAGCCTTTTCCCAAAAGCGTTTCTGGTCTAAAGCTTTGTCCTTCTGTTACTGTTGATTCCATAATGTGCCCGAGGGGAGATTCGGACTCCCAATTCCGTAAAGGAAACAGCGTTCTGAACACTGCGCGTCTACCAGTTTCGCCACCCGGGCTTAGTACAAATTATAACAAAACTTGACATATAAAGTTAGATAACCTTTAATAGATACATGGATCCAAATCAAGCTCAACAAAGTCCTACTCCTCAGCCAGTTGTCCCAGCTCAGCCTGTTGTTTCTGTAGAGCCAGTTGTCCCAGCTCAAGAGCCAGTTCAACCACAAAATAAAAGTAACAAAAAGCTAATACTTGTCTTAACAATTCTTTTAGTTCTTGCTCTAGTAGTGGTAGGTGTTGGAACGTATTATTTAACTTCAAATACTAATAATAGCCAAGATTTACAAACAGTTGAAAATATTATTACACCAACTCTAACCTTAACCCCTACTCCATCTGATCCAGACATTACATCTAAAGATACAACTGACGTATCCTTAGAAGCAGATGCTAATACTCTAGATCAAAATCTAAATAATCTAAACAGCGATGTAAATTCAGTTGATAGTAGTTTTTCAGATCAACAAACAGATTTAAACTAATATGAAAATATTTTCAATAATTTTAACCATACTTTTAATGCTAGTAGTTGTTGATTCCTCTTATGCAGAGGTAAGAAGAGATAATTTAAGATCAGCAACAGCTGCTGCACAAAGACAAGCTATTCAGACCCAAAACCAAACAGATAGAATGGAAAATCTTAGAGAAAGAGGATACAAAGAAATTGATAGAAGAATTGCATCTTTACAAAAAATAGTTGAAAGACTTTCGCAGATGAAAAGATTATCCTCTACTCAAATTGAAGAGTATAAAGCCCAGATTGGAGAAAACATTGATGGTTTGACGGTATTAAGAGCAAAAATTGCAGCTGATACTGATCTAACAACTTTACAAGCAGACGTTAAATCCATAGTTTCAGGTTATCGTATTTATGCATTCTTTATTCAATATATTAATTTAAGTGCAGCTTTTGATAGATCTTATACTGTGTATAACAATATGAATACAGTTTATGGAAAGTTAAGTCAAAGAATTGATGAAGCAAAAACGAGTGGTGAGGATACAACAGAACTTAATATACTTCTCTCAGATATGAATACAAAATTAAATGCAGCTAAAACACTTCTTGATGAGGGATTAGCTGAATTAGAAGGGTTAACATATGCTGGCTATCCAGATAATAAATCAAAATTGACAAGTGCTAGATCAAAGCTTAAAACAGTTCATTTAGATTTTAAGGCAGCTCATAAGGATGGAAGAAAAATAATTCAAGGTTTAAAAAAGCTAAGCAGTTCTCCTAGTCTAACTCCTACAGAGTAATTCGTGTACCTTCTATCCTAAGAATAACTATTGATGAAATAATTATGACTCCAAAAGTTTCTTTAGTGGTTCCATGTAATAATCTTGCCAGCCATCTTCTATATCTCTAGCTTCAGTGTCTGGAATATCAATTTGTTTTAGATCAACAATTGTTTTGTCCCCTACTTGTTTTAAGAGAAAAGTAACAATTGAGGGTTTATCCCATATACCTGAATACCATTCTTGAACAAGTTTTTCATTTTTAACTACTTTTATATTTTTTCCATGAATCTCTCCATCCCAAAGCTCAAATTCAAACCCTATCTCTTCACTCATTTTAGCTTTTCCTCCACCCCATTTGTCTATTTGCTTTGGGTTAACGAGTGCATCCCAAACTTTATCAATAGAAGCATTTATTTCATATGTTTGATGGAGTACTTTCATATATTAATAATACTATTTACCTCCAAAGTATTCCAGTATAGGAACTTTGGTTCCTATGTCATTATCTTTTTTAGCACGTTCTAGAGTTTTGTAAAAACTTTTATCAACTTTACTTAAAGTTACTAATTTACCTTTTTCTAAAAATTCAGGGTCAACTCTTCTAAATTTTCTTTTTTGTAATGTTTTACTCATCTTGTAGCTCTTAAGTGATTTATTTTTTAATATCTTAAGTGTTTTTAAAATTTTTTCATCTTTTGATTTCTCAAGTCTTTCAATAATATATTTGTCAAATTTCCAAAAATCATTAAATTTAATAATTTTCTTATCAATTGCATATCTTAATAGATTTGCAAAAATTAGATATCTGGCATTTGCCTCAAATCCACCCCAGTGATTTTCTTGAATACTTAAGTAGTTTAGGGCAAACAATTTAGCGCTTTTTTTATTTTTAAAAACAATTTTATTGTCTAGATTTAATAAATTTGCTATGCAAAATTTAGCCTCACTTTTAGGAAATTCTCTAAGTGAGTAATCCACCCTATCTGCACAAGGTGCTGGTAGTGGTCTTTCTAAAAGGCCAAATTCTTTATAATCAAATATTTCCTCGGGTTTAAATTTATATTTTCTTAATATCTTAGAAAGAGCTTTTGAATTTATAAAGTTTTTATGTTGCTCGTCTTGAAAATTTTCATCTCCCCCACCCTTTCCTATTACCCAATCGATTACGTGAGAAAAAGCAGTATGAGAAATGTCATGCAATAACCCTGCAATTTGTTCTTTTTCGCTTGCATTTAATTTACAAAGTAGAATCATTGTGCCAATACAGTGCTCATATCTTGTAATATTTTTAATAAAGTAATACTTATCAGGGATTCCGTTTTGAGAAATTTTTTTAAGTCTTTGATAAGGAGCAGATTTAATTATTT
>JBBTVW010000019.1:0-6728 GCA_038063075.1 Patescibacteria group bacterium
GTATTAATTATCACTGGTGGTAATTCCTCAGAAAGAACAGTCTCCCTAAGATCTGCAAAAGAAGTTCAAAAAGCATTACTTGAAAATGGCCATAAAGTTAAATTTTATGATCTAAAAAAAGGGTATGAAGGAATATTAAAAGTATCTGTAGATTTTGACGTACTCTTCCCTGTTTTACATGGAGAAGAAGGAGAAGGCGGAAAATTACATAAATTTTTAAGCCAAATTAAAAAACCAATTGTTGGTACGAGAAATTATAAAAATTTGGATATTGCTTGGCATAAAATAACTTTTAAAAAATATTGTAGAAAGTTTGGGATAAAAACTGCTTCCTGGAAACAAGTTAACAATAATTTTGACATTCTCAGTTTCGGATTCCCATGTGTTCTTAAAACTATAGACGGTGGATCCTCAAAAGAAGTTGTAATTTTAAAAGATAAATCTGATCTTAATAAGTTTGCTTTTAGAAAAATCATGAGATTAAAATCTAAAAAATTTGTAGAAAGATATTTGTCTGGAATTGAAATAACAGTAGGAGTTCTAAATGGAAAAGCGCTTCCTGTTATAGAAATAGTTCCAACCAAGGGTACATGGTTTAACTTTGAGAATAAATACGACGGGAGCACTCAAGAAATTCCTTTCGCACCTTCCCTATCAAAAGAGAAACAAAAAAATGTTCAAGAAATTGCTTTAAAAATTCATAGAGACTTTGATTTAGGCATTTATTCCAGATCTGATTTTATAATAAGCGATGACATTATTTATGCATTAGAGGTTAATACTATTCCAGGTCTTACAGCTCAAAGCCTTATGCCAAAGGCTGCACTTGCCGCAGGAATTAGTTTTAATGAATTCCTAGAGATCCTCTTAAAAACTGCAAAATAAATTAACTAAAACTTGACAAATCTTAACCCAAAAAAGCTATAATAAATTACTGCCATGAATCCTAAAAGCGTTAAAGATTTAGACCCAAAACTAAAAGAGGCCTATGAAAGAATAATGGGAAGTAATTTTACTCCTAAATCTACTCAAACCCAAGCTACTAACCCTACTAACAATCAGCCACAACCAGAACAAAAAGTTTCAGAGCCTTCTAAGGCTCCTATGCCAGCACAAAATACACCAATTATGCAAACAACACAGGTATTTAGCCAAAATCCACAACCAACTGAATCTACTCCTCCATCATCAAACGAAAAAGAGGAAAAAAAGGAAACAAAGATAGAATCAGATCCAACAAGTTTATTTACCAGTTCTCCTTCAACAACTCCTGCTACTCAAAAAAAGAGCTTAAATATTTTGCCTCTTTTGTTTGCTATCGGTGCAATTGTGTTTTTTGGGGCTTATGTAGTAATTTGGGCTAAAGTTTTTGGCTTATTTTAACCTACTTAGAACTTCTTCTATTGTTAAAAGCTCTGTTTCCTTCTCTTCTCGTTTCTTAAACTCAACTTTTTCACCTGTTTTTTCACTTACAACTAATCTTGCAGGAATACCAATTAAATCAGATGCAGCAAATTTTTCACCTGCACCCACTTCTCTATCATCATATAAAACTTCAATTCCTTGTTCCTCAAGTAAATCATGAATTTTTTGCGCCTGTTCATTTTTACCTAAACTAATTAAGGAAACGTTAAAAGGTGAAACAGATTTTGGAAAAATTAATCCATTGTCATCATGAAAAACCTCTGCTAAAGTTCCCAGAATTCTTGTTGGGCCAATTCCATAACTTGCAAACCAAAGAGGATTTTGTTTTCCATCTTTATCTGTATAGAAAACATTTTGCTTCTTGGAATATTTTGTACCAAGTGGAAAAATATTTCCAACTTCAATAGATTTTGCAGATTTTACTTTTCCATCTTTACACTTTGGGCAATTTTCCCCTTCTTCTCCTTTATATATTTCTTTATTTTGTGCAAAATCACATGCCTTGCAATAATAAATTGTATCCTCTCCAATTTCTGACATTACTTGAAATTCGTGGCTATTTTTATCTGTAAATACTCCTCCACTTGCTTCTACAACCTTAATATCTAATCCAATTCTCTCAAATATTTTTTTATAAGCTTCTATTACTTTGTTGTAATAAATATACATGTCTTCTTCTGAAACATGAGCACTATATAAATCTTTCATCATAAATTCTCTACCCCTTAAAATTCCTGATTTTGCTCTTGGTTCATTTCTAAACTTTGTGGAAAAATGATAAACCTTAATTGGTAAATCCTTATAGCTTTGTACAAACTTACCAAGTAAATTCATTACTATTTCTTCATGAGTAAAAGATAAACCATATTCTTTATCGTGAATATCTTTAAATTGATACATTATTTGTTTTACATCAGGATCTGACCATCTTCCAGTCTGATCCCAAATCTCACGAGGGTGTAATAGAGGCATTAAAACTTCCTGTGCATCTGTTTTATTTAACTCTTCTCTAATAATATCTTTTATCTTTTCAACAACTCTAAAACCAAGAGGCAAAAGAGTATAAGACCCTGCCATTAGTTGATCAATAAAACCAGCTCGTACTAATAATTTATGATTTATTGACTCTGCTCCTGTTGGAGCATTTTTTTGAGTTTTTGGAAAAATAAGTGAATATCTCATGTGACATTGAGTATATCATTTTTAAAAACGATATTGTATACTTCCAAAATTATGCCTGAAAGACAAGTTAATAAAGCAATTTGGAAAGATAAAGAAACAGGAAGAAAACTTGCTTTTAGAATAGGTCCAACAGATTATAACCCTAAACAGCTAGAAAAAATTTTAAAGGAATTTATTACTACACCTAGTGCTGGAATTGTTATTTTTAATATTCAACCTGGTAAAGGAACACTCTGGGATGATATTTCTCCCTTACAACCAGAATTTACAACTATTACACCTTATCACATTGAAGAAATGAGACAACTACCGCTTGAGGGACAAGAAAGAATTATTGGAAGTATTGCAGAAAGAATTTTGACTGCTAGCAATACCCTTCTAATTGATATGCCTGTTTAAATTTTATATAATTTTTTAAGTGGATACGTCTAGTCAAAACATAAAAGAACAAGAAATACTTCTTAGCATTGTTGAAACTTGGAAACCAAGTGAATACCCAGAATATAGAGGTTTTAGGTGTGCTAACTGCCAACAGTATAAAAATGAGGCTTGGTATCACTGGGTAAACTTTGGCAATTATAGACTACCTATTCATATGTGTGATGATACATGTGAAAAAGAATTTAATAATGGCACTATTAAAATTGATGGGTCAAAAAGACAAACAGTTGATAGAGATAATTTTGGGAATAAATATTTGTTTAGTCAAGAATCTTTAAAAAGATTTAAAGAAATTGTTGCTTTATGGCCTACTTATGAAGAACCTAAGCTTAAAGTTTATACTTGTGATAATTGTGGAAATGATTTAGATATTGATCCTATTGATGGACAAAGAAAAGGTTATCATGTTTGGTGGAAACAAAATGATGGCAAAACACTAATAGAATTACATTTCCATAAAGATTGCGGACATAAACTGGGTATTTATTCAAAAGAGGAAAAATCTTAAACCACTTCACTTCCCTCTTTAACAGCTTCTGATGGTTCTAGTAAAACAGGCTTATCTTCTCCTTCAATTGCCATTAACATTCCTTGAGACTCTTCTCCTCTAAAATTTCTTGGCTCTAAATTTACAATAAAAGGTAAAAGTTTTCCTGTTAAATCTTCTGGCGTATACCACTCTGCTATTCCTGAAATAATTTGCCTTTTATAATCACCAAAATCTACTTGTAATTTTAAAAGTTTGTCTGCGTTTTCCACTCTTTCACAAGTTAATATCTTCCCAACTCTTATTTCAACCTTTTTAAAATCATCAAAAGTTATATTCATAATTTTGTATTATACTATTTTTTTTATTAAATTAATTTCTAGCAAAATCTGCTTTTTTATATTAACAACCATTTCTTACCATCTTTCTCAATTAAATCATTTGCAGCACTTGGTCCAAGAGAACCTTGTTTATAAGTTAATAAATTACTTTTATTTTTCTCCCATTTATTTAAAATATCTGTAATAAATTTCCAAGAACTTTCAAGCTCATCACTTCTATTAAAAAGAGTTTGATCACCGGCAAAAATATCTAGTAATATTTTTTCGTATGCATCAAGACCACTTGTTCCAAAGCCTTCTTTGTAATTAAACTTCATATCAACTGATCCAAGACCAAGTTTTGCGCCTGGGGTTTTTGCAACAAATCGAAGACTTATCCCTTCATTTGGTTGAATTCTAAAAGTAATTACATTACCAATTTCTGGACAACCATATTCTTTAAATAAAAGATGGCATGTTTGAATAAAAACTACTGATATCTCTACAACTTCTTTTTGCATCTTTTTTCCTGCTCTAACATAAAACGGAACTTCGCTAAACCTAGGGGTATTAATAAACATTTTCATTGCAACAAATGTTTCAGTACTTGAATCACTTTTTACATTTTCTTCTTTTTTGTAACCCTCGTACTGTCCCCTAATAATTGATTCTTCTTTTGCAATCTCTATCGCATCTATTACCTTAGCTCTACTGTCACGAAGATCTTCTTTTGTAAAACTTTTTGGTTGCTCCATGGCAACAGCAGCCAAAAGTTGCATTAAATGATTTTGAGCAATGTCTCTTAAAATACCAACACCATCAAAAAATCTTCCCCTATTCCCAACCCCTTCATCTTGCGCAAAAGTAATTTGAACATGATCAATATATTCTTTATTCCAAACCGGCTCAAAAATTCCATTAGCAAAACGAAATGCCAACATATTTTGAACTGTTTCTTTTCCAAGATAATGATCTACTCTAAAAATTTGTTTCTCCTTAAAAACATCTGAGAGTTTTTTGTCTAAGTCTCTTGCTGTATCTAAATCTTTTCCAAAAGGTTTTTCAATAATAAGCCTTGTCCAATTTCCTTTTTCATGACCACAACCAACTGATAATTTTGTCTGCACTAGTTGATCTAATATTTGATCATAATGCTCTGGAGGTGTTGCAAGGTAGAAGAAACGACTAATACAAGCACCCATTTTGTCATCAATTTCTAAAAGTCTTTTATTTAAGCTTTCATAGCCTACTTTTTCTTCAAAACTGCCTGATTGATAAAAAAGGTGTTTTGAAAAATCTATCCATTTTTTATCTTCTATTTGTAACTTAAAATGCTTATGAAACTCTTCATCTGTTAAGCTTCTTCTCGAAAAACCAACGATGTAGAAATCTTTAGGCAAATGATTTGCTTTAAAAAGAGCAAAAAGAGCTGGAATGAGTTTATGCTGCGCTAAATCTCCAGTAGCACCAAAGATTACAAGGATAAATGGAGTCATAGAAAGATTATAGGTAGATAAGCCTACAATGTAAATATGAAATTGTTAGATATTTAGGTATAATAGCCAGATGTCAAAAATTGAATTAAGACCAAGCGAAGTTATTCCTGAAAGATTTAGGTCTCCAAATCCTGAGGTTGCAGTATTTATTGCAAGCCTTATGTATTATGTTGAACAAAATGCCGTAGTGGCAAAACAAGGAGAAGATAACGCAATTCATTTAAATATTAGACCTGTTAATAAAAACCCGCTATTTTTCCAAGCTTTTTACTTAGATCATCCTCAGGAAACACCAAGTGGCAGCTTTATCTTAGGAGGATTAGAAAGACAAACCGGAAATACTCAAATTGATGGACAAAATTATTCTCTTTACACTTCTTACGATTTAACTTACCAAAGACGACAAGGATTTGTGATTTATGAATCTCAAAGCGCAATTCCTGATACATTTGATGAGATTGGATCAATAACCTTAAGAACAAGAAGGTTAACCACGAAAGGTATTCAAAGATTAACAAGAAGAATTCAGGGGGCTAATAAAAATAATCACTAATTAACTTTAACTATTTTAATTGAGGAATTAATGGCTGGCCACTTATTATTCTTATTAAATCGTGAATTGTAATCAAGGCAATAAGTCCCAGTAATACTGCCATACCAATTGCATGAGCGTAATTTTCAATCCTTGGACTAACTTTTCTACCAGTAAATCCTTCTATTAATATAAAAGCTAATCTGCCCCCATCCAAAGCTGGTATTGGTAAAATATTTATTATTGCAAGATTTATGGATAAAAGTGCAATAAAAGAAAGGACAGCTGGAAGACCAATGCCTACAACTGTTCCAGTTAACTGTGCTATTCCAATTGGACCTGCAACATCCTGTGGAACTGAACCTTTTGTTACCAACTGAGATACTACTGTAAACAAACCTTGCCCAATCATTGCTGATTGATTAAGTACTTCTTTTGTTCCAACAAACGGAGCTTCTATTAAAGAATACTTTTTAGTTGTTACACTTTGAGAAATAGCTACACCCATTGGTCCTTGATCACTTGGGTATTCTTTTCTTGGAGTTACTTCTACTTTTCTTAAGTTTGCTTTTTCATCCTTTACTTCAAGTATTAATTTCTCTCCTAAATGTTTTTTTGTATATGCTACAAGCGCTTCTGGACTTTCAATTTTTATAGTATTAATGGAAACAATTATGTCCCCAGATTTAAGACCAGCTTTTTGGGCTGGTGCATCATTTATGACCTGATCAACCTTTACATCTTTTCCCGGGACTGGTACACCGATAAAAGAAAAAAGAATTGAGATAATAGTAACTGCTAGAACAAAATTCATAAATACTCCAGCAAAAACTACTAAAGCTCTT
>JBBTVW010000020.1:0-14556 GCA_038063075.1 Patescibacteria group bacterium
AATGATTTATTTTCCTGGCGTTACTAAGATGTTTCAGTTCACGCCGTGCCCCGCCAAACACTATTAAATTTCTTACGAAACTTTGTTTATATTTGGCCACCTGACAAGCAGGTAGGTTTCCCTATTCGGAAACCGCCGGATCAAAGGTTGATGGCACCTCCCCGACGAGTATCGCCGCCGTCTGCGTCCTTCCTCGGTCAAAGCCTCCTAGGCATCCATTATTGGCATTATATATAAATTTTTAAAAGACTTTATTCTCTTCACTTTTCAAAGAGCCAACTCTTACAGTTTTGCGTGTAGCGGCCAACGTCATTGCTGGCAGACGCTACGCGCAAAATAATAAAAGTTTTGTGGACCGGAAGAGATTCGAACTCTCGACCTCAGCTATGCAAAAGCTGCGCTCTACCAGCTAAGCTACCGGCCCGAAAATCTATGGTCTAAAAACTAAAACTACAAGTTTTAATGAATTGTTTTTGAGGAAATCTTTAAGAAGAACACAAAAAAGCTATACGTTTAAAATAGATATTTTTGTTAATTTCTGCATAAAGTAATTTCCTCGTAACTCCAAAGATAACTTTGGGTTAGATTCATTCACAAAACGATCTTATCACAAGGCTAGAAAAGTGTCAAGAAGAAGTATGTTTAGCTATTAACGTCTAACAACTACACTTCTCTATCCTTAATTGATAATTTAATTTTAATAAATGTCAATTAAATTAATTCAAAACAATAATAAACAAATTCAAAATAGAAGCAAAGCTAACCCATAAAAGATATGGAACTAGTAAAAGTGAAGCAGGTTTTGAATATTTCCAAAACTCATAAATTAACAGTATTATTGATCCCCAAAGCATTGCAATATTAATAAAAGCAAATACTGGACTGTGCAAACCAAAAAATACAAAAGACCAAGTAAAGTTTAATAAAAGTTGAATTGCAAATAATATTATTATTTTGTTTCTATGTTTTTTTAATTTTTCTTCTAATACCAAAAACAAAGATAATCCCATTAAAAAATAAAGAGTTGTCCAAACAGGTGCAAAAATATAGTTTGGAGGACTAAATGAGGGTTTTTGTAAGAATGCATACCAAGTAGGAATTTGGGAGACTGTAAAATATGAACCTAATATACCTACTCCCTGAGAAATTAACACTATTAAAGCTAATTTCCAAAGGTTTTTCATAAAAATATCATCTCAGCTAGTAATTAGCATGTCAACTTTTATTGAAGAGTAAGAGGAATTACTACTTTATCAATTTCACTACCATCTTTGGCACTATAATCAAAAACTTCTAAAGTTATTTTTTCTTTTAAGGTAAGTCCTGAAACTGTTATTTCATATGGACCAAATTGTCCAGCATCTTTTGCATCTGCATATACACTTCCCTCTAATACCTTATTTCCCTTACTATCCAATATTCTGTAATTTAATTGATTTTCAAAAACTCTTGCGCTTCCTTTAACAACAAAGGGAATAGAAACTTTTGCATTTGCTTTTGGACTATCTAGAGAAATATTTTCGCTTTTTTGAGTTACCGTTGGAGCCTTATCTACACATTTCTTTGTTGGCATAGGAGATTTAGGATTTCCATGTTTTACCCACTGACCATTGTCACAAATCCATGTATCTTCATTAGCTCTAAACAGAATTAAAACAGAAAAAATTATAAGCAAGATTACCACTAAACCAATTGCTATTCTTTTACCCATAAAACAATTATATACCCTAAGATCAAGTTAAATAATTAAGGATTTAAATTATCTTCCAAGTGGATGAGGCTTTGGGGCCGAACTAGCTCTTCTTCTTAACCCCTCTATTATAGCGCTGCTTCTAGCATAATGCTGAAAATCTGCTATATGATGAACACTTACTGGTTTTATTGGTACTGGTCTATCTGGATAACCAACAACTGTTTCTGTTCCTTCTATAAAACTTGGTGAAACTTCCCTTATACTTGCCATACCAAAATAAATATTAGACCTAAAATTTAATATTGTCAAGGAATTTTATCAATAAAGATTAATAGAGGATTCTAGCCATTTTTCAGCCTCAAGTGCAGCGCTACAACCATATCCAGCTGCAGTTATTGCTTGTTTATAGTGGGAATCATGAACATCACCAGCTACAAAAACACCTTCTTTGTTAGTTAAAAAATGATCATGAACTTTTATAAAACCTTTTTCATCTAAATCAATATCATTAAACTTATTCGTATTTGGCATGTGTCCAATTGCTACAAATACTCCATCTATTGGCATTTCGCTTACTTCTTGCGTTTGATTGTTTTTAATCTTAACTCCGCTTACAACCATCTCTCCTAAAACCTCTATTACTTCACTGTTATACATTATTTTAATTTTTGGGTTTTCTTTTACTCTTTTTTGCATAATATCTGAAGCTCTAAATGAATCTTTTCTATGAACTAAAGTAACACTTGAAGCAAACTTTGTTAAAACTAATGCCTCTTCCATTGCACTATCTCCTCCACCTACTACAATTACATTTTTATTTCTAAAAAATACAGCATCGCAGGGAGCACAACTTGATATTCCTCTACCTATTTTTTCTTTTTCACCAGGAACTTCAAGCCATTTGGTATCTGCACCAGTTGCAATAATTACAGATTTACCCTCAACTTCCCTATCGCTAACTTTTAACTTAAATGGCCTTTTTGAAAAATCTGCTGACATAAATTCTTCATCAATAAACTCTGCACCAAATTTTTCAGCCTGTTTTCGCATGTTAGCCATTAATTCTGGTCCTTGAATACCTTCTGGAAAACCTGGGAAATTCTCAACAAGCGTAGTTAACATTAATTGCCCACCCCATTTACCACCAGCAATAACCAAAGTTTTTAAGTCTGCTCTTGTTGTATAAATTGCGGCTGTAAGTCCTGCGGGACCAGAACCAATTATTATTACGTCGTACATATTTTATAGGAGAAAAATTACAAGCCTAAAATGCTATCTATTTCCCTTTTGTAGTTATCTTTACTTTGTGCTCCAATCATTACCTTAACTGGTTGTCCGTTTTTAAATAGCATAACTGTTGGAATACTCATTACTCCATAGTTTTGTGCAGTTTGACCATTAGCATCTACATCTAACTTTCCTACTTTTAATTTTCCACTATATTCTGTAGCTAATTCTTCAATAATTGGGCCTACTATTCTACAAGGAGTACACCACTCTGCCCAAAAATCAACCAAGGTAGGAGTCTCGGAAGACAATACTTCATCTTTGAAATTTTTATCTGTAACAATTACATGTGCCATATTCACATACTAAAATATCAGTTAGTAAATCCCCTGTCAACCATTATTAAATATATCAATAAAGTTCGTTGGGTAAAAATATACATTAACGATGTTTATTTTTTAAATTTATTTAAAAATAGATTGAATAAATATTTTATTCAACTATATTAATTGGGGTATTATTTATATAGCTTTTTATATTAACAACTGTTATCTCTAATATCTCTTGCAATGCCTCTTTACTATTAAACGCATTATGAGGCGTAACTATAACGTCTTGCCTTGTTAATAAAACATGATTTAATAATTGAGTTTTAATATCACAATTTTTTAGAAACTCTGTTGTTAAGAGCTCTCGTTCTTCTCTTAAATCACACTCTTCTTCTAAAACATCAAGACCAACAGAAGACAGAATTTCTCTTTCTAAACCCTCTACTATAGCTTGTGTTTCAATTAATGCTCCTCTTGCTGTATTAATTAAAACAGCTCCCTTTTTAATATATTGTATGTTTTGCATATTTATAATGTGCTCTGTTTCTTTAGTGTGAGGCAGATGAAGAGAAATTATATCTGAATTTGCCAAAAGATCATTTAACTCTGTGTACTTAACCCCTTTTACTATTAACTCAGGATCTTGACTATGGCTATATGCTAAGACTTGCATTCCAAAAGCCAATGAAAGCTCTGCGACATTTTTACCAATATTTCCTGTTCCTAAAATTCCAATTGTCTTACCAAATAAATCAAAGCCAGTAAATGCTTCGTTTGCAAACTCCCCTTCTTTTGCCTTAATACTTGAGGGAATAATTTTTCTAGAGATTGCAAGAAGAAGTGCAAATGTATGTTCTGCAACCGTATGAGCTCCGTATGCTGGAACAAAGGCTACTTTTATACCCCTTTGCCTACAGTATTCTATATCTATATGATCATATCCCATTGAACGCGTCACGATAAGTTTAAGATTTGAAAACTTATCAATTAACTCTTTTGTAATCTCTGAGTAAATAAATATCGAGATAATCTCGGCCTCTAGAAACTTTGCGATATTTTCATCTGTAAGTTTTTCTTGGGTAAATATAATTTGGTGATCAGAAATAGAATGTTTAATGTAATTTTCTTCCCAAGGCTCTAATTCAAAGAAAACAATTTTTTGCATCAGTACTTTGAGGTTATAACAGTAGTATTACTTTGTCAACGTGTTTGATAAGCTGATAACTTAACTCCTCCTCATTTTTTTTAAAATCTATTAATATTGAAATTGCATAAAAGTAAAATTAAGAACGTTTTTACTTCTTGACAAGCGTTTTCAAAAAAAATAAAATGCTTCTATGGTAAGAGTAAAAAAAACCCTAGAAAAAGAAGAAATTACCCCATTAGAAAAAATTCCATCAATAAATTTAAAAAGTAATTCTGATAAAATAACTAAATCCTTTAAATCGTTTTTTCAATTTGCAATTAACTATAGACCAAAATCTTACACTCCTATCCTTGCAGTACTACTTATAGTTGCAGCATTTTTACTTGGAATCTTAATTACTAAGGTTCAATACCTTGAAGGTGGAGAGCAAGCAATAGTTACTGATCAAACTCCAACAGCAGAAAATAATCAATTGCAACCAGGACAAAAAGTAGATGTTGGCGTTGGTAATCTTCAGCCACAAGGAGACCCAAATGCAAAAGTAAAAATAGTTGAATTTGCAGACCTAAGATGCCCATTCTGTGCTCAATTCCATAAAGAATCTGGGAAGAAAATCATAGAAGAGTATGTAAAGACAGGTAAAGCAGTACTTTATTTTAGACACTTTGAATTCCTTGGGCCTGCATCAATAGTTGCAGGAAATGCTAGTGAATGTGCAAATGAACAAGGAAAATTCTGGGAAATGCATAACTATTTATATGACAACCAACCATCAGAAAGCGATACATCTATGTATACCACTGAAAGAATGACTCAAATAGCAGGTACTTTAGGAGTTAATACTGTACAGTTTAAAACCTGTATGGACACAAATAAATATCAAGCAAATTTAGATAAAGACATGAATGACGGTCAAGCAGCAGGCGTATCAGGAACACCAACAACCTTTATAAATGGAAGATCAATCGTAGGGGCTGAGCCATATGAATCTATTAAAACAGTCATTGAACAAGCTTTAGCAGAGTAAGATTTAATGTCCTCCAATACCACGTAGTAGGCTTACAAATATCCAAATAAGGATAACTCCTAAAAACATTAATAGCGTTTCAATTAGCGCAAATCCTTTTCTATTTTCGTGATGAATTTCAGGGATTAAATCTGAAGCAGCAATATAGATAAAAAAACCTGCAGTTATGGCCAAAAGAATTGGCAAAGATGCCTCAATCCTCTCTCCTAATAAAAATGCAATTACTGCGCCAACTACCGCGGCTAAAGCGCTAAAAAAATTAACAAGTAATACTTTCTTTCTTTCTAAGCCTTTATGTAAAAGTATTCCAAAATCACCAATTTCTTGAGGAATTTCATGTGCTGCAATAGCCAAAGCTGTTATTATTCCAAGCGGAACACTAACTAAAAAGGTTGCCCCAATAGCGATACCATCTATAAAATTATGAACACTATCTCCTAAAATTACTAAAGGGACTGTTGGTTTTATATTTTCCTCTGCGTATTCATGTTGATGATGATGAAACCAGTGAACAAAACGTTCTAAAAGAAAAAAACCTAATATTCCAAAAAGCACCCAGAAAAATATATCAACCTTACCTGATATGCCCTCCTCTACTATATGCCTACCCTCTTCAACTGCTTCTGGCAGTAAATCAAAAAATACTGTTCCAAGTAATGTTCCAGCAGCAAATGCGGCTAAGAAATGAGAATACTTTAACACTTTCTTTTCTTTAATCAGCAAAAATACTCCTCCAATTAAGGAAAAAACGCTACCCACTAGGGCAAAAAATAAAATGTAAATTAAGACTGGCAATTCAAACATATTCCAAAAAACTCCAAAGAGTGACTCTTAACAATAAATCCTTTATCCTTTTTAATTTCAGCTTCAAAATTACTCATGTGTGAATCTTCAACACTTTCAATATGACCACAATTTGTACAAATTAGATGATGATGATCTCCTTTATTTGAAAGCTCATATCTTGTCTTCCCTTCTCCAAAATCTATTCTTTTTAAAATTCCTTTTTCTACAAAAACATTCACTAATCTAAAAATTGTAGCAGGATCAGCCTTAATATTATTATTTTTAAAATATGAGATTATTTCAGAAACATCAACAGGTTGTTTTGCTGACTCAAAAAATTTCATGGCAAATAACCTAACGGGAGTTATTTTAACTTCCATCTTTTTTAATTCTGTCTTACAATCGTGATTATTTATTAAATTAAACATATATTTATAATCTAGAAAGCCTAGGTCTTTCTAAAATCAATGTATTACGTAAATGCAACCTACTTGCGTTAGTATATGCGAGTGATTCGCGTTTGTCAATAGGTAAATATATTTAGGTATATTTGATATAATCGTTTACATGATAAAAAAAATAGTCCTCATCTTATTTTGCCTAACCATATTTCAATTCTTTTTACCTAATTCTTACGCTCAATCCCCCTCTAACCCCAAACCTCCAGTGCAAGAATTTTATAAAGGCGTTGTTGTTGAAATATCAGAACAAGGAGAAACAGAAGTAGACAATTATAAAAGCTATTATCAAGTAATTGATATAAAGATTCTGGAGGGATCTGAAAAAGGAAAGATTAAAAATATTGAAAATGGCAAGCAGTTTCGTATGGGTAAAAACCAATTACTAAAGGTTGGTCAAGAAATAGTAATTGCTAAAGTTATCTATCAAAACGGAGAAACAATCTATTCCGTTTATGACTTTTATAGACTAAACATGATCGCAATCCTTGCGATAATCTTTTTTATTGCTGTGTTTTTAGTTGGCGGTAAAAAAGGAATAGGCTCAACGCTTGGAATGCTTATTAGCCTTGGAGTTATCTTAGTCTTTATAGTGCCTCTAATTCTAAAAGGATATGACCCTCTAACAATCACCCTAATCGGATCAATGATTATCATTATAACAACAACCTATCTTGCACACGGAGTATCACAAAAAACTACAATTGCTTTGATATCAACCATTGTTTCTTTAATTTTTACAGCAGGCTTTGCTCTCTCAGCGATTGAGCTTTCAAACATAACTGGTCTTGGTAATGAAGAGGCTTATTCACTTCAATTAGGGCCTACAAGCTTTATTGATATTAGAGGTTTGTTTTTATCTGGGATAATTATTACAACACTTGGAGCCTTAAACGATATTACAACAACTCAATCAACAACTCTTTATGAACTAAAACAGGCTAATCCAAAATTAACTTTTATTGAGCTATTTGAATCTGGACTAACTGTTGGTAAAGAACATATAGCTTCAATGGTAAACACATTAGTTTTAGCTTATGCTGGAGGAGCTTTTGCTGTTTTTATATTCTTAGTCTTAAATCCAGTTAAGCTTCCTTACTGGGTAATATTAAATAATGAAATAATCTCAGATGAAATAATAAAGATAATTTCTGGAAGCATGGGGCTCTTATTATCAGTTCCTATTGTTACTATAATTGCAGCTTATTGGTTTTCTCAAGGAGTTAAAAAAGAATCTGGAAATCACTAGATACTTCTTTCTCTTTCTCCCAATCAACAACTACACCTTTAACTAGTGAGAAAATATTTCCTTTTTGAGCTATTTTAATAAGTTCTTCAATTTTTTCTTTTTTACCAGAAGCTAAAATCTCTACCCTTCCATCTGGTAAATTCCTAACCCAACCTGTTAAACCCAAAGCCCTTGCCTTAGATCTAATAAATCTTCTAAAACCTACCCCATGAACAAAACCCATTACAAATATACGTGCGCTCATTTAAACAAACTTTGCACCTAGTAATGCAAGAATAACAAATCTAGCAAATCTTCCAACAAGAATTAAGATAAAGAAAGTTTTCCATTTAAATTTAAATACTCCAGCAACCAGTCCAATTGCATCAAAGAGAGGATTTGGAATAAAAGCAAATAAAAGTATTATCCAAATTCCATATCTTCTAAACATACCCTCAACCCACATAAACCATGGTTTATTCTCTAGCTTCTTTAAAGCAACATGTCTTGATGAATATCCAAACACAAACGATACTAAGTCTCCAACAGAAGCACCAAGAGAGGCCACCAAAGCGACCAGAAGAGGTGGATAGATAGATCCGCCAGCAATTACAGTTAAGAAAGCTGGACCTGATACAAAAAAGGTTGCGCTTGAAATAAGATTAATAATAAATATCCCAATTAAGCCAAGCGTTCTTGTTCCTTCAAAAAAATCTCTGTACCAAAATGCACCAAAAGAAACAACGATTGAAATAATAAATAAGAATACTGGAAAATATGGATGCTTTGTTAAGTTATTTATTATTAGTTTTTTCATTTTTTATTTGCTTCATTTTCCATAAAAATAAAGCTATTTTGTTATCAACGCTACTATCTTTTACAAAAGAAAGTGCTTTTTCTAAAACTGCTCTATTATTTGTTTTAGCAAGCCGTATCCACATTCCCCTATTTTTATAATCATTCATTTCCTCAGCAAGCCATAATCCATATGCTTGAAAATCGCGAGAGATATATTTATCTTTTGTGGGATTAAAATTCTTTAAAATCTTTCCAACTGACTGCATTTAAATATTATACACTAGGCGGTAGAGATTTATATCTATTTTGTATTAAACCTATTCATTGCAGATTGAATATCTTTTTCAAGAGCAACTAATAATGACTCTACACCCCTTTTAACTAAATGTTTTACTGTTCTAAGTTCATGTGATGAAAAATTGTCAATTACAAAGTCTTCTGTATTTTTAAACTTATGCCTTGCCATAGAATCCTTTGTTTTTGAAGCTCCTATTCCTAATCTAAACCTCCAAAACTTATCTGTTGCTAAAGATTCCATTACTGATTCAACTCCATGATGACCAGCAGTTCCCCCACCAAAACGTATTTTCATATATCCAAGTGGCAAATCTATTTCATCATGAACAACCCAAACATCTTCTGGTTTAATTTTATAAAATTGGGCTATAAGTGAAACAGCCATTCCGCTATTATTCATATAAGTTTGGGGTTTTGCTAAAATTACTTTCTCTTTTTCTCCATTTTTTCCCTCAAATTCTAAAATAGTAATTAAGCTTTTGAGTTTTTTTTCTTCATTCCAGTTAGAATTTTTTACAGACTCTCTATCTTTTAAAAAATGATCTAAAACAGAAAAACCAATATTGTGCCTTGTGGATTCGTATTTATCTCCAGGATTTCCTAAACCAACTATTAGCTTCATAAATTATTACTTAGAATATAACCCATTAACAGTAAACAATCAACTATAAAAATGTAATTTAGGATACCATCAAAATATATCTTAATAATAATTAAGACATCAAAATGCTTAAGATTAATGGATTAAACCATTTAAGCCTTAATAGTTTTTAGAAAGGAACTATTTATAATAGGATCTCATTTGATACAAGAAATAATAACCTATTAAAGCTCCAACTACTGATTGAACTACTCCAAATACGTTAAGGGTTAAAACTGAGCTTACAACGCTTAAAACCAAGCTCCAGAGTAAAAGAGTCCATCCTCTCTGTGCTCTTTTTCTAAGTGCTGGGAAAGCTACTACCATAATTACACCTTCTACTAATAAAACTATACTTGAAAGAAGACCTGTTATGGCATATGCGCCTACTCCTGATACTGCTGCAAATGGTGAAAGAACAGCTAAGAAACCGAAAGCAGAAACGCCAACTAGTATTGAAAGTACTCCAAAGATTAAAGAAAGCCATGGAGCAATGTTAACTATAAAATCTGTTGCTCCTTTTGGTAAGGCAGGAAGTTTAGCATAGGAGTCATCAAGAACTTTTGTCATTTGTTTTGTTTGTGCATCCATCGATATTTTCACCTCCTTTCAATTACTTAAATTAACAGTATCTCAACGATATTTAAAAGTCAATGCCAAGTTGTGAGCTTATATTATTTTGCTCTTTTTTTGCTTCTTCTTTCCAAATTTTAACCTCGCCATAAAGTCCGTCATAACCTGGGTTAATCTCGATTTCTCCCTTTCTTACCTTCTCTATCCCTTCTCCAACTTTTTCCCCAGCAATTTTTTTAATATCAGAGATTGGAATTTTTAATAAAATATTAATCTCTGAACCAAAAGTTAAACATAACTTATCAAATAAATCTTTTACTCTTTGAGCTGCAACAGTTAAACCAAGACTTTCTGCAATTATTTCATTTAAGGGAACCAGTTTTACAAAAGGAGGATGTTTTTTACCTGGATCCAAAATCCATTTAACTCCTGTTGAATTAAGTTTTGAAACCTCTTTAGTAAATCCATTTTTTGCCAAATCCTCAACTCTATGCATTACACCAACAGTTAATGGTCTTTTACAAACTGGGCAAAGAGTTCCTTCTTTTCTTGTTGTATCAGGAACTTGAAAATAATTACAATTTCTATGCCCAGTATAGTGATATTTCCCTTCTTCTGGATAAAATTCAATTGTATAACCAATCTTAAAATTAGAATCTGGTTTCCTCTGTATAGCTTCGGAAATATCATTAAAAGTAATCTTTTTTTCAAGTCCATCTCTTGTCATAAAAACAGTTGCCTCTCTTCCCATCTTAGCTGGTGAATGAGCATCAGAAAAAGAAAGAATTGATCTTTTTTCTAAATCCTTTATTTGCCAATTCATATAAGGATCTGAGGAAAGACCTGTTTCTACTCCATAGATTTTATCTGCAAATTCTCCAAAACACTCCTCTACTAAATCAAAACCTGACTTTGAACCATACATTGAAAACCAAGGCGTCCAAATATGGCAAGGAATAATAAGTGCATTTTTATCTATTGAAAAAACTAATTCACAAAGAGCAATTGAAGAAAGACCAATAATTGGCCTACCATCTGCATTTAAATTGCATCCTCTTTTAATAAGTTCTGCGTTAATTTTCTCACAGGTTTCAATTGAGGGAGAAAAAATTAAATTATGAATTCTTCTTACTTGCCCTCCTTGTGAATAAATACTTGAAATTTCAACAGAAAGTAAAAACCTCATAGAAGAATTCTTATCATTTTTTAAACCAAATAAGCCCTGTTCTCTCTCCTCTAAATTTTGCTTAATTTCTCTAATCCACATAGGATGCGTCCAGTCTCCAGTTGAAAGAATATTTAATCCTTTCTTTGTTGCCCAAAAAGCCATTGTTTCAAGATCCATGCTTTTACTTACTGCTCTTGAATACTTAGAGTGAAGATGAAGATCGCAAACGTATTCCATAAATTATTTCTTTCCTTGTAGTTTATACATTTTTATAAGCTCTTCAACGCTTGTACTGTCTTCTGCTTTTTTATCTAAATCTCTAAAAGAAACAAGCCTTGGAAATCTTAATGCAAACCCAGGTTCCCCATCTTTCTTTCCTGCAGTATGAATTGGACTTCTGGTAATTTCATCTGCTAAAACTTCTATAACAATTTCTGGCTTAATCCAAACTGATGGCATAATTACAGAATCTACTCTAGCTGGTTTTTTATCTAATTTAATTTTATCTGCTCGCCTATGGATCTCTTTCCATTCATCATCTGTTAAGCCAGTACCAATCTTAGATACTGTTACAAACTCATCCTTAGTTTTATCATATAAACCAACGAGTAATGCTCCTGCTCCAAAAGCAATCCTTTTTCCTCTACCTGTTATGTAGCCCAATATTACACAATCAATGGTGTCGTTTAATTCACCCGATGAATGCCTTTTAAGCTTAACCCAGTTAAAATTTCTTGCTCCAGCCTCATAAGTACTTTCTAATTTTTTAATAACAACTCCCTCTAATCCTTTTGAAATTGCGTCTTCAAGTAAAAGGTTTAGGGTTTTAGGATCTTTTACGATTTGATTTTTTGTTTTAATTAATACGCCATCTTCTTTAATTGTTTTAGAAAGAATTTCCATTCTCAAAGATAATGGCTTATCTATTAGAGACTGTCCATCTTTATATAAAATGTCAAAGACAAATGCTTTTAAAGGTAGGGTTTTTGCCATTTCTTCAATACCATGTTTTCTTCTTCTTTTTGTAGTTTCCTGAAAAGGTAAAAATTCTTCAGAATCAGGATTATAAGCAAGTGCTTCAGTATCTAAAATTGCAGTCTCTGCTTTTATTTGTCTTTTCGAAGCCTCTATTAATTCTGGGAACATATGCGTCATCTCTTCAAGGTTTCTAGAAAACATCCTAATCTCGTCTTTATTTTTGTGAATTTGAATTCTAAATCCATCCATTTTGGGCTGAGCATCCACCTCTCCCATTTTTTCAATTACTTTTTCAGGACTTGGAAGCCTTTCACAAAGCTCTGATCTTATAGGAGAACCAATTCTAATCTCTAATTTTTCAACCCCAACTAAGCCCTTTTCCCACAATGTTTTTGCAATTAAACCAAGGTCAGAAGTTTTATTATATGCTCCCTCCAAAAATTTTCTTTTACTTTTATCTCCTAATTTTGCAGTTGCTAAAGCATCTAAAACAGTTGGGTCACCAATACCTAAGCGTACATTTCCAAGAGGAATTCTAACTAGATGTTTTGCAGAAAGATTATCTACCTGAGAAAGTAAACTGGCTAATAGTTTTTGTCTTTTTTCAACTGTCCCCTCACCTTTTGTGTTTGCAATTTCTGTTAATATTTTATGAATTTCGTTAACTGAAATATCTGATCCTTTTGAATTCTTTGCAAACTTATATGCGCTAAGACCCATATCTCCTAAAGTATTAAATTCTTTTGTAACATCTTCTGTTGAAACAGAGTAAGCTTGGGCTATAGCTTTAGCCACTGTTTTTTCTGCCATTCCCATCTCTAAAGGAACAAAAAATGGAACTAATCTTCCTTGAATTAAATATGCAATTTTATCAATCTCACTAGCTGGCGTACTTTTAAATAAATCAGAAAGAATCTCAATTAAAGAAAGCCTTGATGAAGTAGCTTCTAATTTTTCAAAATAACTAGTAAGTTCACTAAATTTCATATTATGCCATTATATATTTTGCACCCTTTGTTACACCATGCTTTTTAATAATTCCTGCTTTTAATAATCCTTTTAGTTCGTTTAAAATAGTATCTTCTGAGATCATTGGAAATAAGCTTTCAAATGCTTGGTTTTGCAAATATCCAACTTTTTGAATATACTCAATTAACTTTAATTGTCTAGGAGAAAGTAAAATTGGCTTCCCTCCTAACCTTTCTTTTAATTTTGCGTCAATAGAAATACCCTCAACTTTTTCTCTAATTTTTGAAAGCTCAACAGAAAGACCAAAAGTAAAATACTCAAGCCACTTAGTCAAATCGCCTTCATTTTTTTCAACACTTTGCAGTGCCTCATAATACTGACTTGCATCTTTATCAAAATATTCTTCTAGAGAGAAAAACTTTCTGATATCGTAATTTTTTAAATATAAGATTAAGGTTGCAAAGGCTCTTGCCGCTCTCCCATTACCATCTAGGAATGGATGAATCCTAACAAACTCAAAATGAACAATGCCACTTTCTAAAACTGGATGAATATCCATCTCTTGCGCATTATCTATAAAGTCTAAAAGTTCTTTTATTTGAAAAGGAATAGCAACAGCCATAGGTGGCCTAAAAGATACTTCTCCAGTATGGCTATTTTTAACAACCACTTGAGTTTTTCTATATACACCTTGTAATGAAGAATCTAGGATTTTATCAACCGTTATTGCATGAATTTTTTTAATCATTTCTTCATCAATTCTTGCATCCTGTGGAACACCACTTGTATACTCTAATACTTTTCTGTAATTTATTACTTCTTGAATATCTCTTTCTCTTGCAATAATTTGTTGACCAAGCAATACTTTTTCAGCTTGAGAAAGATTAAGCGCATTTCCTTCTATATGAGTTCCGAAATGAACACTTCTAACCAATGCGTCTTGTCTAAATTCCTTCTCAAAATATGGTAAGAGTGGTGCATGATCAATTATCTCTTTTGAGGCTTCAATACTACCAATGTTTTTGAGGATTTTATTTGTAATTGTATATTTTGGCTTATACATAAATAAGTGTTATAATTATATCATTATATGCCGAAGAATTCCCGAAGAATTGACAAGCCTAAAAAGGCACTACATAGAGAACTAGCCAAACAAATGCTAACGCTTGCAACTAGTGGGTTTGGATTGGTAGCTGCACTTGCTTGGAACAACTTAATTCAAGAATTTGTCGCTAGCT
>JBBTVW010000021.1:0-28474 GCA_038063075.1 Patescibacteria group bacterium
CATCCTATCACAACTATCTTTTCTTGACAAGCTAAAACTTTTTTCGTATTATAGGTTACCGTTATGAAACAAGAGAGAGTAGTTCTTTCATTTATCATGGTTTTGATTGGCTTAGTAGTTGCAGGGGCTGCATTTTTCTTTTACCAAGCAACAAAACAAAGTACACCTACTAAGGATAATATTATTGTTAATATTTCCCCTACTCCAATTACTGATTCAAGATTTTTCTTAAAAGTATTTAACCCAAAAGATGAATCATTAGCTGATAGAAAAACAATTACTATTTCTGGAATAACAACTCCTGATGCAACAGTTGTTATTCTTACAACCTCTACACATGAGATAGTAAAGCCTTCAAGTCAAGGTAATTTTACAACTAACATAACAATTGATGATGGTGCAAACTATATTAAAATTTGGGCTATTGCGCCAAATGGTGAAATCGAAACAGTTGAAAGAATTGTTTCCTATACAACTGAGGATTTTTAGTTTATGAAAAAAATAATTATTTTTACAATTTTATTTATGCTCTTTGTACAAATCAGTAGAGATTCTTTTGCTCAAAAAACAACTAAAACTCCTACTTCAATTGATATTTCAGATCAAATAGACGAATTAAAAAGTAAAATTGCTTCAAAAGTTGCTCAATTAAATTTAGTTGAAAAAAGAGGTTTCTATGGAACAGTCACTGATGCTTCAGATACACAAATTACCCTACAAACAGTTGGTGGAGATATAAGATTTGTTGATGTAGATGAGTTAACAAAATTTTCTTCAGACTCAAATGATTCTTTTGGAATCTCAGATGTAAAAAAAGGCATGAGCCTTGGAGTAATTGGACTTTTTAATAAGCAATCTCAAAGACTACAAGCAAGATTAGTTGAAGAGGAAGATGCCCTCCCTAACTTCTTCTATGGAGCTGTCTATTCAGTTGATAATGATAATTTTACTTTAACAATTGCAAAAGAAAATGGAGCAAGAAATGTTATAGATGTTGAGAGTATTACCAAAACTTATTCTTTTACCAGTGATGAACTTGTAAAATCTGGATTTTCAAAAATAAAAGAAACAACTCCAGTAATTGTAATTGGTTTTTCACAAAAAGAAGATAAGAATATTACTCTTGGATCAAGAATATTCTTATTCCCTGAAATTTCGGTAAGTGCAAAAATAAATCTAAATCCAAGTCAGGAAGACGTAACCCCATCAACGGGTAGTGGAAAAAAACTTGTTCCAATCATAAAATAAGTCTATAATAATTTTATGTTGGAAAGTCTAAAAAAACAGCAAACCGCAATAAGAGTCCTCATTATCCTCTTAATAATTGCTGTATCTACATATTTATTTCAAATACTTTGGCAAGTATTATCCGCTTTTTCAGATATATTAATCATGATTGTACTGGCTTGGCTATTAAGCTTTGTCTTAGAACCACTTGTAAATTTAATTTCAAGGATGACTAAGCTCTCCAAGTTATTCTCAGCATTAATTGTGTATCTGTTCTTTGGCATTTTATTTGCTGTTATGATATTTCTTTTTATTCCAATCGTTATTGTTCAGTTTCAATCGCTTTCAAAAGTTATTCCAGGATTTTTGGAAAAATATCCAGACCTTATTAAAGGCTGGAATGGTTCAATTGCAAAATCCGTTGATCTAATTATTACTCTTCTTCCGTCTCTTGCAACAATTGCAATAGATACAGTTTTAATGTTAATTCTTTCTTTTTATTTAATAGTAGATAAAGATAGAATTAATAATGAGATCTATGACCTACTCCCTAAATCTTGGCATAAAAATTTTAAATTTATTCAAAATGTAATTGATACTACATTTTCATCCTTTCTAAGAATTCAATTGATTTTTGGGGTAATTGCTGGTATCTCAACATGGATTGTTCTAACGCTTTGGGGCGTTGAATTTGCTGCATCCATTTCCCTTCTTGCTGGAATATTAACAATAGTTCCTGTTTTAGGTCAATTCTTAGGAGCTTTTCCACCAGCTTTTATTGTATTAGTTACAAGACCAGAGTCTCCCTTAGAAGCAGTTCTTGTTTTTGGAGTATTAATTATTATTCAACAAATTGCCTTTAACGTAATAGGACCAAAACTTATGGGCAATGCATTTAAACTTCATCCAATTATTGTTTTTCTTTCAATCATAGTTGGCTTTAAGATTGCAGGAGCAATTGGTGCAGTCTTTGTAGTTCCAATTTTAGCAATTTGTGTAATCGTAATTAAACAATTAGGCCATTATTTTATTAATCCTCCCGAATCTTTGGAAAACAAATAACTTATGATATCATTAGTGATATGGTTAATGTTCAAACATTAAAAGGTTTTCGTGACTTTCTACCAATGGATAGTCGCAAAAGACAATTTGTTTTAGACACTTTGAAAAAAGTGTTTGAGTCCTATGGCTTTGAACCCCTAGAAACACCAGCCTTAGAGTATGAAGAAATACTACTTGGTAAATATGGGACTGAAGGAGATAAGTTAATGTATAGATTTGAGGATAATGGACAAAGAAAAGTTGCTCTAAGATATGATCAAACAGTGCCACTTGCAAGAGTAATATCGCAATATCAAAATGACCTACCTCTTCCATTTAAAAGATATCAGATGCAAAACGTTTATAGAGCTGAGAATACTCAAAAAGGAAGATACAGAGAATTCTTACAAGTTGACGCAGATATTGTTGGCGTATACTCTCCCCTTTCCGATGCAGAGATTATTGCCTTAACAATTGACTGTCTAAAAAAACTTGGGTTTACAAATTTTAAAGTTTTAATAAATGATAGAGCAATTTTTTCTAGCCTTCCAAATAGAGGTATAAATGAAAAAGAAATCCCTGTTGTAATAAGGGCAATTGATAAGATTAAAAAAGTTGGTAAAGAAAAAGTTTTAGATGAATTAATTGAAAATGGGATTGCAAGAGAAAAAGCAACGGATCTATTAAATACACTCGAATTTGAAAAACCAACTCCTAGAATTGATGAGATATTTACTGCTCTTGTTAAAATGAATATTGATAAAAAATATGTTGAGTTCTTACCTACTCTTGCCAGAGGATTAGATTATTACACAGGTATTATTTTTGAAGTGGAAGTTGACGGATATGACACTGGCTCAATAGCTGGTGGAGGAAGATACGATAACTTAATCGGTATGTTTGCAGGAAAAGATATTCCTGCGGTAGGTTTTGCTTTTGGTTTTGATAGATTAATGGAAGCAATAGAAATATTAAATTTATTCCCTACTAATATAAATAGCAAAGATCTATTAGTAGCTTTCGCATCTTCAGAGCTTGAAGAAAAAGCATTAAGCACAGCGGTCACATTAAGATCAAAGGGTTTAAATACTCAAGTATATCTTGAAGACGTAGCTTTAGAAAAACAATTAAAGTTTGCAGACAAAAAAAAGATTCCTTTTGTTTTAATCGTTTCAGATAAGGGATATGTGTTAAAAAACATGACCTTAGGAGAACAAAAAGACGTAAGCCTAGACAACCTGCCCAATGAACTTAAATAAAGTAAAGCTTGCAGTTATATTTCTTATTCTTGCCAATATTATTTGGGGCGCTGCTTTTCCAATCTACAAACTAACCTTAGAAGTTATTCCTCCATTTACTTTTGTTTTTCTAAGATTTTTCTTAGGAGCTCTTATTGTTCTTCCATTTGTTTATAAAAATTTAAAAGTTAAATTAAAAGATTGGTTTACATTAATAATATTATCTTTTTTTGGAATAACATTAACTATTTCTTTTCTTAACTTTGGGCTTAATTTATCATCAAGTATTAATGCTCCAATTATTATTTCAGCAAGCCCAATTATCTTAATAATAGGTAGCTTTTTTTATCTCAAAGAAAAGCTTAGAAGAAAAATAGTTTTTGGAACGCTGGTAAGTTTTTTAGGAGTATTAACAATCGTTTTACTTCCAGTATTTAAAGAAGGACTTGATGGAACAGTTACGGGAAATCTATTTTTAGTTTTTGCAACAATTTTTTCTGTAATTCATGCACTACTTCTTAAAAAGATTCTTCCAAAATATAGCGCTCTAACTATTGCTTTTTGGTCATTTATAATTGGCTCAATTCCAATGATTCCTTTTGTTATGACAGAGTTTAACCAAACGAATTGGGTAGGAAATTTAAATCAACAAACTTTACTTGGACTTTTATTTTCAGTAGTGCTGGCAACTTCTATCGCCCATTTTCTTTTTACATTTGGAATTAAGCATATTAAGGCATCTGAAGTAGGAATTTTTTCCTACATTGATCCTATTGCAACAATTATAGTAGCCTATTATCTTTTGCATGAAGAAATATCGCTTCCCTATTTAATAGGAGCAGTATTTGTCTTTATGGGAATATTTATTGCGCAAGGAAAAATACCTTATCATCCAATTCAAAAATTATTTAAGTAACAATATGCCTATCGGGATAACTACTTTGCAAACGACCTCTTTTTAAACTTCCTTGAAAAAATCTTAAATCAAATCTTCTTACAGCTTCCCTAAGTAAAGATGCTCTAATAATTCCCTGACTTAAGCCAGTATCTTTTGACAATCTCTTGTGTGCAACTTCTAAAGCAGCCATGTGAGCATCAACTTCTGCTTTTGTTAACTGAGGTGTTTTATCACCACGAAAAAGGGCAAAGAAAGAATCGCTTGGAGATAAAAAAAAAGCGGCTGTTGCCGCCTTAAAGTGATAATCTTGTAACAACAAATGCAAAAGGTTATGGGAAAGCGGTAAAGTATCCCTTGAAGATAAATGAGCAACAACTCCAACTGATTTTGTTTTAGATAAAAATCTATTTGGATTATTAGGATCTATTAATGGAGGCTCAACCTCTACCCTAACCGTTTCCTGACCCACAAATTGCGTAAAGGTTCTTTGAAAAGATGGAAATGTACCTAATCCGTCTGTGTAATAAACTCCTACTCTTTCAAGCCTAAAATCTCCAGCTTCTTGTTCTTGTCTTAGTTGTAATAATTGATCTGTAAAACCTCCTAGTTCAACTACTTGAATACCTAGATCTAAAGCTCTTCCTCTTTTTGTATGTGTTAATACTGGTATTAATGTTGGAATAAGAGGAATTTGGGTTCTTTTTGTTTCCGAAGTTAAGCGGGCTACTCTTAAAATTTCCACACTTTAGAAAGATTAACAAATAGATATTGGAAGTGTCAATGACAAATTGGTATTAAAATCTTCTTAAGGGTTTTCCATCTGGAAGGACATGAGGAGATAAGGGTTTATCTCCACGTAATCTCTCTGTTTCCCTTGCAGGATTTACGCCTGGATTACCTGGGTTTACGATATTAGGATGCACTAAATACATCTCATTTGCCAATAATCTTGGATGAAGTCCTCTTGGCTTTTTATTTGTTTCCATAGTATGTAATTATACTAGATATAAATTAATTGTCAACTATAGGATATATATCCATCTTATTATCTTGTATTTAACTTCAATTTAGGCTATAATTAATCAAATGAAAGCACAGATTCATCCACAATATTTTGAACAAGCACAAGTTGTTTGCGCCTGTGGAAACAAATTTACAACAGGTTCAACTGTTGAATTAATTCATGTGGAACTTTGTGCCAAATGTCACCCATTCTATACAGGTGAACAAAGATTTGTTGATAGTGCTTCAAGAATTCAAAAATTCCAGAAAAAACAAGAAATTGCTAGCTTACACGTAACCAAGAAAAAAGAAAAAGAACAAAGAAAACAAGATAACGCCCCAAAGACTCTTCGAGAGATGTTACTTGAAATTAAATAGCTTAACCCCCATAACAAAATGGATGATTATAGGAAAGTACAGATTGCAGAACTTGATAGAAAAATAGAGGAAACAAAAACTCTTATAGAAGACCCTTCTATGGCAAACCTTGCTCAGGAAGAGATTGACTCTCTAGAACAACAAAAACAAGATATTTTAGCTACTTATGAAAAAAATACAAGTAATAATTCAAATGGCGATTTGGATGAGAGAAATGTCATCTTACAAATAAGCGGAGCTGCAGGTGGAGATGAAGCTACTCTTTGGGCACAAGAGCTTCTTAGAATGTATACTAGGTTTGCCCAAATTAAAGGGTTTAAGATTGAAGAATTAGACCAAGATGTTATTAAAATCTCTGGAAATGGTGCTTTTGAACTATTTAAGTATGAGGCTGGAGTTCACAGGGTTCAAAGAATCCCAACTACTGAAAAAAGAGGTAGAGTTCATACATCAACAGCTACAGTTTCTGTTTTACCTGAACTTGAAGATATTGATTTACACATTAACCCAGATGACGTTGAGTTTGAAGCCTTCAGATCCGGTGGGCATGGTGGACAAAACGTAAATAAGGTATCAACTGCCGTAAGACTTAAACATAAGCCAAGCGGCATCATAGTAACCTGCCAGACACAGAGATTCCAAGCTCAAAACAGAGAAATTGCTCTTGAGATGCTTCGTGCAAAACTTTGGGAACAAGAAATTGAAAAACAGCATGGTGAAATTGCAGGACTTAAAGCTACTCAGGTTGGAAGAGGTATGAGAAGTGAAAAAATAAGAACATACAACTTCCCTCAAGACAGGCTTACAGATCACAGAATAAACAGAAACTTTAGTAATCTTGAAGTAATTATGGAGGGAGAATTTGATAAGGTAATTGAAGCAATGAAAACTTTAGAAACAGAAGATTCCTCCCCTACTAATTCTTAAGTTATTTTAAATACTTCTTGTCTTTTTCTTTTAATTTATCCAAACTTGATAATCCGTTTTCTGCGATAAGTTTTGCAATTTGTCTTCCCCCAGCTAAATGAGGTAAAACTACATAATCTGCACCATGACTATAAAGACTTTTTGCCTCTTTACCTTCAATAGCCATTACAACAACCTTTACGCGTCTATTTTCATGTCGTAATTCTTTAAGAAGTAATATATTATCTTCAAGATCAGGAATTGTCGAAATTACTAACCTTGCGTTATCTATCTTTGCTCTTTGCTGTATATCTAAATCTGATATATCACCAAAAAGCTTAAAAACTCTTCGACTATCTCCTTTTCCATCATATTTTTTAACAATTGATGGATCGAAATCAACTAAAACAATATCTAAATTTTGATCTTCCAAAGCCTCAATTACACTTGCTCCCATTTGGTCTCCTCCTATTACAACTACATGGCCATCTAGGTTTTCCATTGAACTCTCATCTTTACTTACTTCGTTTTGTGCATCACTTCTTTCAATAAATCCAATTACTTTTTCAAACTTTCGATACATAGTTTTCCAATGAGTAATCATATAGGTTGAAAAAGCAAAGGTAATAAGAGCAACCATTGTTATTAAAGAGACTGTTTTTTGATCTATATGACCAAGCTTTAAACCAAGGAAGGCTAAAATAAGGGAAAATTCAGATACTTGAGAAAGAGAGATACCAGTTAAAAATGACGTTCTTTTTTTGTATCCTAGTATCCCTAAGATCATCATTACAATAAAAGGTTTTACCAATAAAACAAATAGTGATATAACGATTGCAGGAATAATAATCTCTGAAATATTTGCAAAAGACATTTGAATTCCCAGCAATACAAAAAAGATTACTATAAAAAAATCACGTAAAATCTTAGCCTTAGCAATAATTTGATAATTTACAAAAGAATTTGCAAGAGCAACTCCTGCTAAAAATCCACCAATTTCTATTGAAAAACCTATAAATTCTGAGGAGACTAAAGCAGCTAATCCAAATACCCAAGCAAGACTTGAAAGAAAAAGAGTTTCTGAACTTCTGGCAATTTTTTCAAAAAGTTTTGGGAATATATGCTTTGAAAGATATGCAATTGCAGCAAGAATAAGTCCTCCTTTAGCTAAAACTAGAACTAAGTTTCCAATTGGTCCAAAAAAAGGACTCTCTCTTGTAGCTCCTGCTAAAAACATTAAAAATGCCATTGCGACCACGTCTTGAACCAAAAGTATACCTAAGGCAAATTTTCCATGTAAACTATGAAGCTCGTGTTGATCTGATAATAATTTCACTACTACTATAGTGCTAGAAAATGTAACGGCTGCAGCAATATAAAAACTTGTAAGCTTATCGAAACTAAATACTAAAGATATTAAGAAACCAAGTATAAAAGTAAGAGATATTTGCCAAACAGAAGAAAGTAAAAGCATTCTTCCCATAGATAAAAGCTCACCTACTCTAATTTCAAGACCTACCATAAAAAGTAAAAGAGTAATTCCTACTTGAGAGAGCGCTAGAAGAAGTGGCTGATCAGAAAGATTAAAAAAATGAAAAGAACCAATTAATATTCCTGTTAATATATAAGCTAAAATTGCAGGCTGCTTTAAAAGCCGAAATATTATTGAAAGAAATGCTGAAATACAAATAATGACGGTTAAATCAAAGAAAATAATCTCCACTATTTATTTATAACAAGCTTTGGTATATTTGTAAAATGAAATTAATTTTAATAGATAAGAAAAAAATAACTATAAACACTAAATCATTTATTTTTAAACCTGAGAAAAAAATTAAGTGGATTGCAGGTCAATATTTTATTTATTTTTTAAAACATGACAAAGAGGATTTAAGAGGTATAATGAGATTTTTTACAATCTCCTCTTCTCCATTTGAAAAATATATTACAATTTCAACAAAGGTTTCAGATAAGAGCAGTTCTTTTAAAAAATCTTTAGATAATTTAAAAATTGGTGATGAAATTATTGTAAAAGGTCCTGATGGAGATTTTATTATTGAAGATGTAAAGAAAAACCTTGTCTTTATTGCTGGTGGAATTGGAATTACTCCATTTATTTCAATTATAAGACAATTAAATTTTGAAAAGAAATTAATTAATATCTCACTTCTATATTCCAATAAAACAAAAGCTTTTGCCTTTAAAAATGAATTAGACAAGATTTCTAAAAATAATAAAAAGCTACAGATTAAATACTTTATCTCTCCTAAAAAAATAGATAAAAGTGTTTTGAAAAAACATATCAATAATAAATCACTTTTTTATATTTCAGGCCCAGATCCAATGGTTGAAAGTATTACGAAAATATTAGTGGATTTGGGTATAAAAGATGAGGATATTAGAAAAGATTATTTTTCTGGATACAAAAGTTAATCTATAAACATAATTTCTACTTCAAGATCAACCCCAAACCTTTCTTTAACTGCTTTTTGAACTATTTGAATTAATTTTTTAACATCTGTAGATTTTGCATTTCCAAGATTAATTATAAAATTAGTATGCTTTGTTGATAACTGAGCATCCCCTATCTTTTTACCAGAAACACCTGATAGGAATGATAGTTTTGCTGTTGGTATTACAGGAAATGGATCATCTTTAATATATTGAGAGAGCTCCCTAAGTACTTCTTTGGAAAACTTACCTATTGGTACGTTTTTAAAGATACTACCTACATTTGGATATTCTAAAGGATGTCTTAATTTTCTTTTATTAATTTTATCCTCAATTAAATTTTTTATTTCTTCTTTTTCTTTATTAGTTACTTCAAATTTTATAAATGTAATTATTTCATTCGTTGCTTTACTCTTAAAAACACTCGTTCTGTAATTAAAGTCACATTCCCTCTTACTTCTTTTCTTTACTTCTAAAGTATTTGTATTAATACTTTCTACTTCTAGAATATTATCTTTTGTTTCCCCACCATATGCCCCTGCATTGCCTCTTAGTGCGCCACCAACTGTACCAGGAAGACCACCTGCCCATTCAAGACCTGAAAGACTGTTATCAATACAGTAATCTAATAGCTTTGACATTAAGGTACCACCACCAACAGTTAATACGTTTTCTTTTAGGTCAATAAGGTCAATTGAATTTTTAATTACTAAACCACTTAATCCTTCGTCTGGAAATAAAACATTTGTTGCTCCTCCTAAAATAAATATTCTTTTCTCATCCTCTTTAAAATCTTTGGATATTTCATGCCAGTATTTTAATCCCTCAATCAGTTCATCTAGTGAAGTAACATCTAAGAAATACTTTGCATTTCCTCCAATTTTAAAATTACTGTAATCTTTTAGGGAAATATTAGTTTGCAAGTTATACATAGAAAATTATTCGTTAGGAGCAGAACCCAAAGTGGCTGATAAATTAATTTTCTTACCTTCTCTTTGGACAATTATATCTACTTTTTCTCCTACTTTTTTAGAAGCAATAAGAGTAGATAATTCGTTCGTTCCTGAAACTATTGTACCACCAAAGCTTGTGATTATGTCTTTAGTCTTTAAACCTGAAATTTGTGCAGGAGACTTGCTTACAATATTTTGAATATATGCTCCTTCAACTAAACTATTTAGCTCTGCTTCTTGTTTTGAAAGCATAATATATGAAACTCCAAGATAAGGTCTTTTAAATTGGCCATTATCATTAAAGTTTTTAAGAGAATCTTTTAAGGCATTTACTGGAAGCGCAAAGCCTATGTTTTGACCTGACTGAGAAACTGCAGTATTGATTCCAATTACTTGGCCAAGTGAATTTACCAATGGTCCTCCACTATTTCCTGGATTTATTGCAGCATCAGTTTGAATTACATTATCTAGTTTTTCAACAAACCCCTGGAATACGCTGCCTGTGGTTATTCCTCTACCAAGACCTGATATAACACCTGTTGTAACAGTATTTCTAAATTCTCCAAGAGCTGTTCCAATGGCAATTACAAATTGCCCTACCAAAAGATTAGATGAGTCCCCTAATTCTACTGGGGTAAGAACTTTGTCTTTATTTTGATTTATATTTATTTTAAGGAATGCAATATCATTTAGAGGATCTCTATAAACTTTTTGGACATCATAAGTTTTATTATCACTTGTAACCACTTGGTATTTTACTCCAGTTTCCGAAACGACATGTTTATTCGTACTGATTAGTCCATCTTTTGTTAAAACAAATCCAGATCCAATATCTGATGACTTTTCTTTTGTACTCTCTTCTGGTAACTGAATAAAACCATTAGGACCAAAACTAAAAGTACTTCCTTTAACGGGTGGGGTTATTTGTACAATTGTAACTACTGAGGGGCCAATATTTTTTACAACATCAATTACTACTGATTCTTCACCTACCACCTTTACGCTTTCTAGTGGAACTTGGGATATTGGAGTTTTAAGAGTTTCTAAATATGAAGGTAAAATACTTGAGAAAGCAGTCCAGCCTATTAATACTAAGACTAAAATAATTAAAAGTATTATAAGTTTTTTCATCAAGCAATAAATATTATATCACAGGATAAAAAATAGCTTAAAGTGAACCCACTGCATCATCTTCATCGGGCTTAGGAAAAATAGTTGCGTTGTGCGCAAGAGGTGGAACAGCCGGTGATTCTTTTTTAAATCCGATCCTAAATCTTGCTCCCCCATCTGCTATTTCAAACCCATCTACAACCCAATCCGGATCAATATCGACCAGATCTGAATTTGCTTTAGCTTGAAATTCTGGCCATAAATGCGCCACAAATTCTTCCTGTGCATCTTGTTTATCCCATTCCGCGTATGGACCATCTGCGGTATCAACTATTTCTACTGCTGGAAAATTAGTACCATTGTTTTTTAGTAACAAATCTAACTTTATATTCCTATCGGCATTACCCCTTTTAAAAAATACTCTTGTGCCTTTAATTAAAATGGCATCATCACTTCCTGTAGGCTCAATTACACCTGGTTCTAATACTTTTACTCTACCATCTTGTGTTGAAAACAAATACCCACTACCTATCATCGCATCTGCTGGCATATTAATAACTATATCCTCTTCTGTCGTTGACCCTGCCCCCTCTTTTATTTTTTCAACAATATGTTCCGGATCGCTTTCTATATTTACTACAGCCCTTAAAGGTTCAACTGCTGGAACGCTTCCTCTTGTATCTGGGACAGCAACTGGTTCTCCTCCGACTGGGGTTGCTGCACTAGCAACGGGTACTGGTAACCCAGTAACTACCCTGGTTGGCCTTGGGCGTGGTTCTCTAACTCTTGTTGACCTTGGTATTGGTAAAGTTTGAGTTGGAGTTAGCGTTGGAGCTGTAACAACATGTCCAGGTATATCAGTAAAATATTGCAATTGGTTTTTCCATACATCCTCAAGCGCAACAGTACCATCTTCAGGCTTTAGATCCTTAAGCCCTGCATGAATACGTGCTTCAGTTGTTTGAACAAGTTTTTCAAAAGTATCACTTTCTAAAATAGGCTCAAGTACTACTTTTAACGCTTTTAGCTTATTCATTGCGCTTATCGCATCAGCGTTGCTAAATCTGTTTGTAACTCCTTTAGCCGCACTAACAAAAACATCTCCCAAGGCTTCAACGCTTTGGGTTCTATCTCCAGCATAGTTAGTGTAAAAATCTGCTGCAAGATATTGCTTGAGTCTAGTTTGCAAATCTGAAGTATCTGGCGCTGCAGTTGGCTCAGCTACATTAAAGCCTAATAAACTTAGTCCTTCACTGAGATCGCCTGACGGACTTGTTTGTAGAATGGGTGTAATCGATCTTGCTCGTCCATTTGCCCATCTATCAACACGCTCGTCAAGGCTTCCTGGCTTACCCACCCATGCCTCTTGTCTCCTTGCTTCCCATTTTAAATGCATTACATCATGGGCCTCAACAGCTCTTCTGTTAAAAATCGCTACTCGTGCTTTTTCAACACTAAATGGCTGATCAACATCAAATTGACCAGACAAAATTCTTACTTGATATGCTGCAGGTGAACCAAGTTCTAATCTCTCAACATGTGGTCTTCTTCTTTCTTGCGCTGCCATTGCCATAATAGAATATCCTTTCTTTTTAAAAAAGCTTATATAATAATTGCTATTATTAAAGCGGCCCTATTTTAGCAGTTCTGATACCCCTTTTTCAAGTTGGGTATCCCTAGAGGGGTCTTTTGCATCAAGACTTACGGCTACATCTGGAGTTAAACCCTTTTCGTGAACCCATGTTCCATTAGGAGTTAACCATTTAGCAATTGTTACATGTAATCCTGCTCCATCCCCTAAATCCTCAGCAGTTTGAATTGTTCCTTTACCAAATGATGTTTCTCCAATTAATTTTGCTCTTTTATTATCTCTCAATGCACCTGAGACAATTTCTGCAGCAGAAGCACTACCTTTATTAATTAAGACAACTACTTTTTCTTCTGTAAACAAGCCTTTTCTTGTTGCATACATTATGTTTTTATCTGTTACACCATTATCTTGAGAAACAACAACCTGCCCTTTTTCCAAAAACTCAGATGAGATAAAGGCTGCATCAGATAAATATCCACCAGGATTATTTCTTAAATCAAAAACTATTCCCTTAACCCCACTATCCGCTTTTGCTTTAGTGGCAATATCACCAACTAGATTCATCCATTCTTGGTTTGTATTATCACCAAACTGAGAAAGTCTTATATATAAAAACTTTGTGCAATTACCCTTGCAAGTATCAGTTTTTGCCACTATCTTACAACTCTCACTTGTACAATTAGCGCTTCTTATTTCCATAACTACACTTTTTACATTAATAACATCTCTTGTGATTTTTAAATCAATTTGTTTTTCATTTCCTTTTCTAAAGATTCCAAGTGTAACCAAAGTTCCTTTAGGTCCTCTTATTTTTTCAACTGCTTGAGAAACATTCCAACCTGAAGTTGATTTAGCATCAACTGAAACTATAGTATCGCCTGCTCTTATTCCTGCCCTCTCAGCTGGGGATCCATCTAATGGAGAAATAACAATTATACTTGCGTCCTTTGTTCCAAGCTCTGCACCAATGCCTGAAAATTGACCTGCTAAACCTTCTTTAAAGTCATTATTTTGTACTGGAGGAAGATAAACTGTAAATGGATCACCAAGGCTTGAAACCATACCAGAAATTGCACCATTTAACATTTTTTGTTGATCAAGTTTTGATTTGTCATAATATCCAGCAAGAAGTTTTTCCCATACAGCCCAAAATGGAGTAAAATTAACATTTGCAATACCACTTGGTGGCTCTTTACTTACAATGCTTATGTTTGGTTTATATGCTTTCCAGTCAACATTTACCTTATTAACACCAAAGTAATAGCCAAAAATAAAGGCTATAAAAAGCCCAAGAAGAATTTGTAAAACTTTTATTTTATTCATAAGAAAAGTATTGCTTTCCCTTTTACATCAACTAATATTTTATTACCATTTTCTTTTTCTAACTTAGTAAACTCTTTAGAATCTATTAAGATTACTGCTCCGTCTATATTTGTGTTTTCAACTTCTATAAAATCTAAATCATCCAAATCTGTTGCTATTATTCCTATTGCACCAAGACTTAATGCTTTATATAAAAATACTCTGTCAATTAAATTTACGGCAATAATTTTTCCACTAACCTCTTCACTTAAAGAACTTGCATTTTTAATAAGTAAAAGATTACCTATTGCGTCTTTACCAAAAGCGTCTTTTGCAACTACTGCATTTTTTGCAGTTTTTATGACAATCTGTTCATTATTACAAATATCTATAATTCCTTCAACTGGTGAAATTACCTTTTCGCCTTCAACCTTCTTTTCTGATTTAAGATAAATAGTACAAGTTTCTTCATCTATTTTAGAAATCGTTCCATTAACACTACTTAAGATTTTTTCTCCTCCAAAAAGCTTCTTTTTGATTGCCACTATATCTCCTTCCACAACCTTATCTCCTAAATTTTTCTTAAGGGATGACTTAAATTCTTTTTGGGAGATTCCAAAATCAGAAAGGCGGATGGCGTTATCTTGGGAAACACTTTTTATTTGAGCAATAATTTGCCCACTAATTACTTTTTGTCCTTTAGAAACTAAGATTTCTAAATCTTTTGGAAGATTTATTGGCAGTAAAGTCATTTAGATTAAGCTCGTGCTACGAAAGGAAGTAATGCTAAATGTCTAGCATGTTTTACTTCCACGGTTACTCTTTTTTGATGTTTTGTACAAAGACCACTTCTAAGTCTACCAATTATCTTTCCTCTTTCAGTTGTAAACCTATTTAAAGATTGTGTATCTAAAAAGTGTGGCTCTTTTTTTTCTGTACAGAAATAACACTCTTTTGGAGCATTAGTTTTTTGCATTCTTTTTGTAAATCTTTTTTTAGCTTTTGCCATATTTTTATTTAGAAAGGAATATCATCAGCTGCAATTTCATCAGTTGATGCTTCCTCTGCTGTTACCTCTTCCTTTACCTCTTCTGTTTTATCTTTTGCAGTCTTTTTTGGTTTTTCTTCTACTGCTTCTTTTATTACTTGTTCCCCTTCTACTCTTCTACTATCCAAAAGTATCATATCTGAGATAATAACTTCTGTTGTTTGTTTTTGCGTTCCATCTTGAGCCGTCCAGCTTCTGGTTGAAAGCCTACCTTCTACAAAAACTTTCTTTCCTTTTGTTAAAAACTGGGAACAGATTTCAGCAAGCTTATTCCAAGCAACTATTCTATGAAATTCAGTATCATCCTTTTTTTCGCCACTATCAGTTGTCCAAGATCTATTTGTTGCAATACTAAATGAAACAACTGCAGCACCACTAGGTGTATACCTAAGTTCAGGATCTCTTGTTAAGTTTCCGATAAGTTGTACCCTATTTAAACTTCTTGCCATAATCTTATTATACTCTTAATATTAAGTATCTTAAAATATCTTCGTTTGCAAATAATCTTTTCTCAAGTCCTGTAATGTCTTCTGCTTCAAAAAGAAAACTAAAGTAAATACCTTTTGCCTGCTTTTGAATTGGATATGCGAGTGTTTTTTCACCTAAATCATCTTGTTTTGTAATTTTAGCTGATTTTAAATACTCTTTTACAGTTTCAAGAACTTTTTTTGTATTTGCTTCTGAAGTTGTCTTAACAACTAAAACTAATTGGTAATTTCTCATGGCTTTAATTTTACTATAGAGAGCGTTTATAAGCAAGATAGAAATGTATTTAGGCAGCGTTTGCTAAATTAGGATATAAGCTAGGTCTTTTACCAACAAAGTTTGGATTTAAAGTAACAGCCAGCAATTGCCCTCCAGGCCTTGCTCCATCATGCTCACCCGTATACCTTCTTGAATATGCCCTACCGCCTTTTGCATCTTCATAAGTATTTACTCCAGCATAGGTTTGTATATGCTCTGGTAAAATACCTGCTTGCAAGGCCTGCATAACAAAAGCACTTGTTAAATCTACATGTCTTCTTTCCAAAGAATCATCAGTTACTTTCTTAGTTATATATGGACCCCAGTTTCTTTCAATAATTCCGCTGCCTCTTCGCTCAGGCTCATTGGTAATAAAATAATTTTTAGCTAATACACCTGGGGAAATAGCAAGTACTGCTTTACTTAAATCTACTCCATACTCGTCTCTTAATACCCAAAGTCCTTGTCTAACTAATCCTGCATTCAAAGAATCTGCTCCACCATGCATTATTCCAGCAATAGGATAATTCTTACCATCTTCGCAAGACAATCCCCCCGTTGGGCAATCAGCTGGTATAATATCTACTGTAAAACCAGGTTGTCTTGTAAAAATAATATTACCTACTGCTTTTGTTTTATCTTTTAAAGTATCAAGATTAACTTCCTCCACCTGTGGCTCAAGACCTTCAAATTTCCCTACAACCTGAAGAACATTAGGATAATCAGGAAAACCTTGTTGCTGTAAAAACTCACGCCTATTTCTTTCATTTGTTACTTCACTTTCTCCCCTATTACTATCAAAAAACTTCGCAGACATATTACCCGCATTTAAACCATATGAAAATCTGGCTAAAACAGGTCTGCCTGGTAAATGTTCTAAAATTGGGAAATAGCCTACTCTTTCTTCAAAACCAGGAAGAAATTCCACTTCAAATAAATGATTAACATTATCTACAGCTTTTTCTACTTGATCCTGTGATGTAGCGATTTTTGCTTCTAAATTTGTTTCTGGCATTGTATATTTGATTTTATAGATTAAAAATTTAAAAAACAAGTATAAGCAATAAGCAATTATGTACCTATTTTAAACTCAACAATATCTCCTTCTTGCATAATATATACTTTTCCTTCAAGCCTTGCTTTTGCTCTACTTAAAACAAAAATAGCTTATGAAGCTATACCCCCAAAGCTGCTCAGTATAAAAAACTTCTTTTGGTGTAAATCCACCTACTTCTAAAAAATCATTGTTTATCATATAAGTTGAAACAGAATCTTATTCTAAGATAGAATACTTAATTATATGAGTGGCGAAGATGTTAACGCAAGAATTGAACAATACTGGAGGGATCAACTTCAGCATCCTGATTGGTATATAAGACTTGAAGATTATTTAAGAAAAGACATTTTTCCAATGGTTCATGATAACCCAGCATTATCTTTACAAAGAAATTATTTCTATGACGTCGTTACTCAAATGCTTATAGATAGACAGATACCTCTTGCAACAAGTGGGCCTGACTTAGATTCAGAAAGACAACCAATTGATACTGTAGTTATTCATCATACAGAAGAGGATCCAGATATTTCACTTGGAAAACTTTCAGCAATTGGCTTTATTAGACAATACGCACAAAGATATTTAGATGATGATGTTTATGGACATAAAGGATTAAGGGGACAACCTATTTGGTCAGGTCATTTTAGAAACGGCGAAATGGTATTTTTTGCATACCACTGGCTAGTGAGACCTGATGGAACAACAGACAGGCTTCTTGACGATCAATATGTTGGGCGACATGCCTTGGATTTAAACCCAAGAAGTATTGGGATATCTTTATCAGGAAATTATGAACACTTTACTCCACCAGAAGAACAAGTTATAGCTACTGGAAAAATAATTAAAGAAAGTTATCCTTTTATTAATCCTACTAAAATTTTTGGTCATTTAGAAGTTATACAACAAAGAACTTGCCCTGGAGATCAATTTATTGGAGGATGGAAAGGGACGATTTTAGAAGCTGTTAAAAACAGCTAAACTAGTTATTTTCTAGCTGGTAATCCAGCCATAGGAAATACTAATGCACCAAATGTTAATCCTGCACCAAAAGCAACCATAACAACATAATCATTTCTGTTTACGATTCCATTATTAACTGCTTCAAAAAGAGCAATTCCAGTTGAAGCCGCAGATGTATTTCCCGTATGATCTATTGTTGTTACAACTTGTTCTTGAGGAAATTCCAATTGATTTGCAACTTTTTGCATAATCCTTCCATTTGCTTGATGAGGAATTAAAATTGAATTTTGGGGTGTAACACCAGCTCTTTCCATTGCAAGATTAGCCATTTCTACCATACGCCTTACAGCTTGCTCTCCAATAACTTTTGGGTCCATTTCAATTACATGCATATTTTCTGCAACAGTTTCTGGGGTAGTAAAATGCCTACTTCCTCCTCCACGAACAAGAAGAGATTCTGCATATTGTCCATCTGTCCCAAAAGCAAAACCCATTTTAGTTGGGGCTCCATCATCGGGGGTTACCATATCAACAATTAAAGCCGAGCCACCATCTGCAAACATGGTAGCAATATCTGTACCAGCTTTTGGCAGACTTCCACTTAAAACCTCTACTCCAAGGACAGCTTGTGGACCCGGACTTCCATAATCAGGATTTGAAACATCCGCAAAAGTAGTTCTAAGAGCTTGTAATAAACCAACGCATGCGTTATTACCCATTTCAACACATCTTGTAGTCTCTGGTAAACCTAATTTTGCTTGTAAAATTGCCGGTGTTGGTACGCCCATATAATCTTGAGTTGATGTTGCAAACATAAGTGTTGTTATAGCCGATAAATTAATTTCAGCCATATCTACCGCTCTCTTAAGAGCAATTACACCAAGATCTGATGAGGCTTGTTCTCCAACTCTAACCCAATGCCTTTCCTTAACTTTTATCATTTGGGCAATAATACCTACTTCCCTTTTCTTTTTTGGGTCAGTAAATAAATCTTGTACATCTGAAGTTGTAACTACTCTTTCTGGTAATGCTGCACCAACGCCTGTAATAGCTGGAATTGCTTGTCTTCTCTCTACTGGCATAATCTGCCAATTTTACATTGCGCTTAATTAGAAGTCAATTATGTGCCTATCTTAAATTCAACAACGTCTCCATCTTGCATAATATATACTTTTCCCTCAAGCCTTGCTTTACCATTTAGCTTTGAACCTTTCCAACCATTATTTTCTACAAAGTCATTAAAACTTATTACTTCTGCTTTAATAAAACGTTTCATAAAGTCTGTATGTATTTCTCCTGCAGCTATAACTGAAGTTGATCCTTTTCTAATAGTCCATGCTCTTACTTCTTTTACTCCAGTTGTTAAAAATGAGATTAATCCTAGTTCTTTGTATGCTTTTTGAATAAGTCTTTCTAGTCCTGACTGCTCTACTCCTAATTCTTTTAAATATTCCTTTTGTTCATCTTCTGAAAGCGAAGCTAAATCTGATTCAATTTTTGCACAAATTACTACAATTTTATCAATACTAATATTTAGTAACTGACTATATTTTTGAGAGATATTTTCTATAGATGTTGGGTTATAATCTTGTTCGCTTACATTTAAAACAACAACTTCTTTTTTATTAGTTAATAAACTTAGTTCTTTTATTGCTAAGTGTTCTTCCTCACTTAATTCTACTTCAAAAGCATTTTTGCCTTGATCCAGTACTGCCTTTATTTTCTCAACAGCAGTTTTTTTATTTGCATCTGTTCTTAGTGCTTTTTCATTTAGATTTTGTAGAGTTTGTAAATCTGCAATCTGAAGTTCTGTTCTAATTGTTTCGTAGTCTGATTTAGGATCTATTGATCCTTCTTTAATTACATTATCATCTTCAAATGCTCTTACTACATGAGCTACCACTGATACCTCTCTAATGTGAGATAAAAACTTATTACCAAGACCAGCTCCTTCACTTGCACCTTTAACAAGACCTGCAATATCAACAAACTCAACTACAGCTGGTTTTATTGGAGGAAGATTATCCATTTTTTCTTCATCTTTTGTAATTTGAGCAAGCTTCAAAAGTCTTTCATCAGGAACCGCAACAACTCCAATATTTGGCTCTATTGTTGCAAATGGATAATTTGCAGCAAGTGCTTGCTGTTTTTTCAAAAGTGCATTAAAAAGAGTTGATTTACCAACATTTGGCAATCCAACAATTCCGATTGATAAGTTCATATGGTATAAAATAAACTATTGACGTTTATATAAACATCTGATAACATATATCTATAAATTGGGCGTCAACCGTTAGGATGATGGCCCTTTTTTGTTTCCTGCTTTTAACCCGTTATTATGTTCAAATACTTTGAATCTTTTTGAATTTAATCCTCCCGCAAAACTTTTTGTTTCAAGTTTACGCAAAATAGCACTTAAAACCTTAATTTTATTTTTATCCCCCGATACCAATTTCAAATTTATTTTGTAAGAATAAGAAACCGCCCCTATAAACAAATCTGCAATTTGTATTATATTTACTCCTTTTGAATCTACCCTATGTATTCCTCCAATTGCTAATCTATCTAGATTTTTATTGATGTTATGCTTAACATCGACTTCAAATTTAATATTTTTAGGAGTTGTAACAAAATCCGCTAAAATAGTCAGTATCTCATTTTCATCAATAGCTTGCTTTAAAAGAATTTCTGTAAATTCTTGATAAGCCTTATATGGATTATTATCAAATTCTTTTTCAAAATTTACATTATTTTTATCGATAACAATGCATGAAAAATATATGCCAGGAGTATCAAAAACGGCTTTTATTATATCCAGAATCACTGCTGACTTTGCCATCGACAAAGTATTCCATTTAATTTCATCGTAAAAATGATTTCTTTCTCGCACTTCCCTAATTTTTGAGTCAAGAAAAAATGGCTGCATACATTTGATCATACCCAAACAGAAGAACCTATTTGCTTTATCATTAATACTACCTGTTTCATCAAAGAAAACAAAAGGTGTTCTTATCTTTTTATAATCTTTCAATGTAAGATCCATGAAAAGATTATATCAGATCAAATATAAATGAGGAATTAGAAGCTTAATTAACTATTTTAAGTATTTATTAAAAAACTCTACAGTTTTTTCCATTGCATTAGTAAAAGCACTACCTGAAATATTATGTCCCCCATTTGGGTATTCATTTAACTCATGAGTGATCGATGTTTTATTTAATATTTCATTTAGGTTTCTACTGTATCCAATATTTACCACATTATCATCAACTGCATGATTTATAGAGATAGCACCCTTGATATCGCTTAAATAATTTGTTGCTGGAACAAGCTTCCAAAACGAGGAATCTTCACTAAATTGCCCATAGGTATCAAAAAGAAGTTGTCTTTTTTTCTGTCTGTCTGATACTTGAGACGGTGGCTGATAACTATTATCCGAAATTCTATATTCTTGGAAATCCTTATATGTGTACACTGCACCTGCCCAAATAACAACTGCTTTAATATCTGGTTTTACAGCTAATGATCTTAATACTACATTTCCTGCCATACTGTGTCCCCAAAGACCAATTTGTTTTGAATTTACAAAATCAGCTACTTCTAGGGCAGAATAGGCATTTAAAACATCAATAATATAATCTGATGAGTAGTATGATCCCCCAGCTTCACCTTCTGATTTACCATGTCCTCTTAAGTCTATTTTAAAAACTACAAATCCATTCTTAGCAAGATAGTCTACATATGAAGAATAATTAGAAAGAGTTTGATAACTTTTGGGTGGTATATAACCATGAATAAAAATAATTGCAGGAAAACCGTTGGCTGGCTCTTTCCCTTTTGGAATAGTTACTAAACCATTAACCTGCAATCCGTCAGAATCATAACTTGTTAGATAAGAAGAATAATTTGAGTTTTCTGAAATTTTTTCTAGAGGCGCAAGTTTACTTTCGAATACCTTTTCTCTTAAATATGGTATTGTCATTTCTTCGAATAAGAAAGATCTTTTATTTAAAGCTTCTTTACTACCATAAGTTAAATCCTGTGTAATCTCTTGATAAGAATTTTTACTTACTTGTTTTGTATAAATGACTAAACCAAGAAGTAAAACTAAAATAAGTGCAACTGCAAAAATAATTATTTGTCTTTTTTTAATTGTTTCAATTTCTTTATCTCTCATTTATTTTAAATAATACTTTATACCAAAAATTTAAAAGGCTTTTAAATTATACAATAATAAAGATTGTAATTATTGTATAATTTAATAATGAAATTAATAACTCTAAATATTTGGGGAGGGATAGTTCATGACGCAGTTTTAGATTTTATTAAAAATAAGAAAAACGAAACTGATATTTTTTGTCTTCAAGAAATCTTTAAATCAGATAAGGAGAAAATTATTTCAAAAGGTGCATATTCAAATATTAAAAGAGAGGTAGAAGAAATACTTTCAGATTTTAACGGATACTACTACCCTACCGCAGACAAAGGAGACTTAAACGGCTTTGTTGATTATTCACTTTTTTTTGGACAAGAAACTTTTGTAAAAAAGGGTATTAAAGTATTAGAAGAGGGAGAAACTTATATTTATAAAAAGAACAATGAATTAACTCTTTATCCAAATGGTAAGCCAAATTTTCCAAGAAATTTTATTTATACAGTTTTAGAAAAAGATAACAAAAAGTTTTTAGTCTTAAACGTACATGGATTTTGGGCACCAGCTGCAAAATTTGATAACGAACACAGATTTAAACAATCTCAAATAATTTTAGATTTTATAGAAAAATATGATATGCCAAAAATTGTTGCAGGAGATTTTAATTTGAGAATAACAACAAAAAGCCTTGCGATGCTTGATGAAAAATTAAGAAATCTAGTAAAAGAATATAAAGCGCCAACTACACGAAGTATCTTATATGATGCTAAATGGAGAGTGGAAAATAATGATAAATTTGCTGACTATATTTTTACTTCAGATAAAGTAAGCGTAAAAGATTTTAAGGTCTTACAAGATGAAGTTTCTGATCATCTTCCTCTTTATTTAGAATTTGAGATTTAAATAGTGCCTTCTAGGTATTTTTTTCTTCTAGATTCTTCGAACTTTTCAATTGCATATCTAAGCGCTGTTCTTCCCATTATTTTGTAATATTTTTTTAATAATATTTCTTCTGTTTTTAAATCTCTCTTTCCTATTTCTCTTAACATCCAGCCTACTGCTTTTTGAATTAAATCATCTTTATATTCAATTAAACTTTGAACAATTATTATTGCATCGTCGAATTTTTTATTGTTAATAAAGTTAAAAGTAGCAAGTATTGCAATTCTTCTCTCCCACATATTTTTGGATTTTGAAAGCTTTAGCAAAATATCTTTTGGTTTATCAATTAAATATGCCCCAACAATTTTTGGGGATGACAAATCTACTAAATCCCAATTATTAATATATTTTGTATTTTTTAAATAAAATTCATAAATTCTTCGCTGTAACATTTCTTGTGTTTGAAACTGATGAACTAAAATTAAAAGGGCAATAAGTCTTTCTTCATGAATTTGTGATTTTAAAAGAGTTGTTATATCCAAAAAATCTAAATCTTTATATTTAATGGCAATTTCTCTTGATTTTGGAACTGTTAAACCAATAAAAACATCGCCAAAGCCATATTCGCCTTCTCCTGTTTTAAAATATCTTTGCAGATTAACAGCTCTTTTTTTATTCGCAGATTTCTTTATATCTAAACGTAACTTATTTATCATTGAAGAATTAAATTATACTCTCGTTTAGCCTTGAAATCAATTATTATTAATACCTAAAAGTATCAAATGTAAGAAGAAAAATGGTAACCCCTAATTACTACTAACAACTTTTACTAAGTCAATATATTTACAAAATACACATTCTGGATTTGAGGCAGGGACTCCACTAGACAAAACTTTAATTGCGTTTTCAATTCTTTTTCTTGTATTATCAGGATTTCCCTCTAGTTTTTGCATATGGACAACCATTGGAAAACCATCATGCAATTCTTCACTCATATCAGGAAAAAAGTAGATTAAATACCCTTCATTCGTTACTTTTCTACCATTTTCAGAAATTAAAAATACATAATCATCAATTTGTGATCTATATGCGCTTAGTGTTTCTTTATCTCTTGGATCAGAACTTGAAGTTTTAAAATCAATTGGAGTATGTCTTCCCTCACTATCAACCAAACATTCATCTAGTTTTCCAAAAAAACCAAACTTATCATTAATTCTTACAAAATATTTTTCTACAAATGGTCTTTGTAAATGCCCTTCTAATTTTCCTTCAACCATTGGAGGAAATTTACCAAGGTTTCTGTATTTATCAAAATAATTTTTAATAACTACGTCAAATCTATTAGCCAGTCTTGAGACGATTCCTTCTGGCTGCCTAATTCCTTTATTTACCCCAAGCCAAAAACACCTTGGGCATCTTTCCAATACTTCAAGTGAGGTGTGTGATAACCATGTTCTTCCATCCTTTGACATACAAAGTATTCTAGCAAATTTTAATCATTGTTGTATTTGCAAATACTTTGTGCTACTATTTTCCCACTTGCCCCATTTTAAATATGTCACCAGAAGCTAGACAAGCAAGGCCAACAAAAGGTTGGGCAAAGCATATAAGAGAAGCAAAATCTATTGGTATCTGGTTTGACCAAAATCCTTCACTTCGACCTACTCCATTAACCCCACAAGAGAGACAGAAAAGAATGACGATAGCCTCATGGTCTGCAGTTTGTGGTCTTATTAATTTAGCAATTAAGAATGACCCTGATCCCAATGAACACCTAAGCAAGCTTTTTACAACTGAGGAAACACGGGATGTTATAAGAGGTTGGTTTGAAGTATCACGCTTTGATGCTATAAATGGAGGTTCCCTACAAAGAGATGCATTTAGACAAAGATTTCAAGTAAATGGAAATGGTCACAAGATAAAAGGTCCTACTCTCTTAGAAAAAGTTGCGCCCCTTACAGCTGTGGTTGATCAAGCAATATTTAGAACCGGAGTTCAACCTAAAACAACAGCTTAAATTATAATTATTATATGTCTCCTGAATTTAGTAGAGTACGTCAAAGCAAGGGTTTTGCAAAACATGAAAGAAGAAGAAAAGCAGATGATAGAAAAACTGCAGCTACCCTAATGCAATCTCAAACACCAGTGGAAACACCACCTAATCCAAGATTACAAGCTTGGGAAAGTATGACTGGAACTATTGAAAGAACTTTTGAAGATCAACCAGGCTTAATTAAGCTTTTTAGAAGAGAGAGACCATTTTTCAGAAGATTTTTTGATGGTAGATATGATATCTCAATGGGAATAGGGCCTACAAATTTCCAAGCCTTAGTGCAAGAATATCTTGAGGATCAAAATTCTCCAAAATACAATCCTAATTTATTTGATCAAGGAGGACCAATTCTTCGAACAATAACTGCAGAAACCAACAGATTATCACCTGCTAAAAGATTAGGTGGAATAAGAAAATAACTTTTAACTATTTTTTCCTATTCTTTGTTAAAATTCTTAGTTAATGTTAAGATAAATTAATGGATACCCCCGCTCTTACCCAAGAAAAACTTAAAGATTTAGAATTAAAAGCAAACAGAGCAAGAGAACTTGTAATAGACATGCTTTTAGAAGCAGGTTCGGGGCACAGCGCAGGATCTTTAGGAATGGCAGATATCTTTGTTAGCCTATTTTTCCATATCTTAAATCATAATCCAAAAAAACCTAATCTTGTGGGTAGAGATAGACTTATTCTTTCAAATGGACATATCTGCCCTATTTACTACGCTGTATTGGCAATGAGTGGATATTTTGAAATAAGTGAATTAAAAACTTTAAGAAAAATAAATTCAAGGCTTCAAGGACATCCTCATAGAACCTCTTTACCTGGGCTTGAATCAACTTCTGGGCCTTTGGGTGAAGGAATATCCCAAGCAATTGGCATAGCATTAAGTGGCAAGCTTGATAGGAAAAAATATCATACATACGTAATTGCATCTGATGGCGAACAACAAGAAGGAAATACCTGGGAAGCTGTTATGTTTGCCGCAAAACATAAGTTAGATAACTTAACTTTAATAATAGACAGAAATAATATTCAAATAGATGGCTTTACAGAAAACATTATGCCTCTTGAGCCCTTAAAAGAAAAATATCTTTCATTTAATTGGAACGTAATAGAAATTGATGGAAATAATATTAAAGAGTTTGTGGAAAGCGTAAGAACAGCAATAGCTTTTACTAAAAAACCAACTGTAATTATTGCAAATACTATTCCTGGAAAAGGTGTTTCTTTTATGGAGAAAGATTTTACTTGGCATGGTAAATCACCAAATCAAGAAGAAGCAAAGAAAGCACTTAATGAACTTAGAACTCTTCAAGGAAGAATTCAAAGTGAAAATCAGTAATCAATATGTTAAATAAAAAATTATTCTTAAATCAAAAACTGTTTGACCACGATGCCCTAACCAAGCCAACTAGAGATGGATTTGGAGAAGCTTTAGTTGAACTTGGAAATACTAATAAAGATGTCGTTGTTTTAACTGCTGATCTTTCAGAAAGCACAAGAACCCAAGAATTTCAAAACAATTTTCCAAATCGTTTTTTTGAAATTGGGGTTGCTGAACAAAATATGGCAGCAATAGCAGCAGGACTTGCAGTATCGGGCAAAATTCCTTTTATTTCTTCATATGCAGTTTTTTCACCAGGAAAAAATTGGGAAACTATTAGAACCACTATTGTTTATAACAGAGCTAATGTAAAAATAGCAGGACACCATGCAGGTATTATGACTGGAGCTGATGGAGCAACACATCAGGCAACTGAAGATATTGCTCTAACTAGAGTTTTACCAGGACTTAGTGTCTTTGTTCCCTGTGATAGTATAGAAGCTAAAAAAATAATTTTAGAGTCAGCGCAAATTGACGGTCCAGTTTATTTAAGGTTTTCAAGAGATAAAACTCCAATTATTACAACAAATAAGACTCCTTTTGAAGTTGGCAAACCACAGGTTTTTTGGGAAACAAATAATCCAAAAGTAACTATATTTGCAACTGGATATATGACTTATAACGCACTTTTAGCTGCAAAAATATTAGAACAAAAACAAATAGAAATATTGGTTGTTAATGTTGCAACGATTAAACCAGTAAACGAAAGTGAAATTGTAGAACTTGCTAAAAGATCAGGACGGGTTGTTAGTGTTGAAGATCATCAAGTTATGGGAGGCTTAGGAGGAATGATTTCAGAAATATTAGCAAAAAATAGTCCCCTGCCAATAGAATTTATCGGTTTGCAAGATACATTTGCAGAAAGCGGAAACCCTAAAGACTTAATAAAAAAATATAAAATGGATGAAGAATCAATAATTGAAGCTGTTTATAAGGTAATAGAAAGATAATCTATTTTTGAGTAAATAACTTGTAAAAATGGAAAAAGTTGTCTGCCACTTCGTTAATTACTTGTGCTTTTCCAATCTCTTGTTTGTAAAACTTTTCAATTGAATTCCAAAAAACAGTTCTACCTACAGCAAAACCGATAACGCCATTTATCTTTGAGCCAGTTTTTAACCATTCTCCTACTTTTTGCTCATCCTCTCCCCTTCCTAAAATAACTAAGCCTACTTTTTCTCTTTTGCCTTCTTTAATAGTATTCAATATTTGCTCATAGCTTATTTCTTTTTCAAAACCTTCTAATTTCCAAACATCTGGCTCAATTCCAAAATCATATAAATCTTTAATTACCTCAATTGTAAGACTTGGTCTAAGCTTATTATCAAACTCTTCCTTACTTCCTAGTGTTGAAAGTTGATTTTTTGTGGGAATAACCAATAACTCTAATAAAAACTTAAAACCATTATTTTTACTATAATCACTTATAATTTTAAGATTTCTTTTTTGAAAGTCTTTTTTCTCCTCATCATCCAGTGGATTATATCTAATTAAGACTTTTATAAAATTAGGATGCATGCTTTGTATATGATCCTCAAAGCTATCAGGGTATTGAAACTTAAACTCATCTTCTCCGCTTTTTTCAGTGGTTAAAATCGTTAAAAATCCATTTTGCCTTGCATCTATTAATACTTCTTGACCAAATTCTTCATCGCATAAAATTGCCGCATACTCTGTTGGGATTCCTTTTTCCAGGGCTTTTTTAAATCCTTTATAGATTAACATTTTAAATTCTTTAATTTGATGACGTTCTAACTCGTTTAATTCTTTTATAGAAGAGTACCCAAAAAGTTCTTTAGCAAAAACAGCACGATGATCAAATGGTAGTATATATAAAGGCTTATCGTATCCTTGAATTTGCATAAATTAATTCTTTGTTTAATTAGTTAACCATCTTTGCAACCAGAAGAACTGAAACAATTAATACAAAAACTAAAAATAATACAAATGTAAGAGAGTTGTATTCAATAAAAGTTTTTTTTGCTTTAACAACTTTTCTCTTAGTAACTTTTTTAACTTGTTTTTTTGCCATTATTTCTCACCTCCTCATTTATTATGCTCATATATTAATAAGCTTTGTCAATATAAATACT
>JBBTVW010000022.1:0-12973 GCA_038063075.1 Patescibacteria group bacterium
AAAAATGTCTAAAGCAAAAAGGAAATCTTCTCGCTCTTCTAAGAAGAAAATAATAATCAAAAAATCTTTTTTTAAAAATCCTTTATTTAATAAAATAATTGCCGTAGTTTTAATAATTATTGCTTTACTTATTCTTACCTGGAAATTTCCAGTAGCAAAACCAGTTGATAAAAATCCTATTGTTATAAACTCAAAATTACTTAAGTCAGAGAATGTTAAAAATATTCCAGTAAGAATTATTATTCCTAAAAATAATATTGATTTAAAAGTAACTCCTTCAAAAATAGTAAATGGATATTGGGAAACATCAGATGTAAGCGCATCCTATGGTTTAGGTAGCGGCAATCCACAGAGTAAGTCAAATACTGTTATTTTTGCTCATGCAAGGGAAGGATTATTTTACAATTTAAAAGATGTAAAAATAGGTGAAACAATTTATGTTTTTAGTAAAGATAAATGGTTTAGATATAAAGTAAATAAAATTAAAACTGTATTGCCTAACCAAATTGAAGTAATTAGCCCAACTAAAAATGAAGTCTTAACACTTTATACCTGTTCTGGATTTTATGATGAAAAAAGACTTATTGTTAGTGCAATTCCACAAGAATAAAATTTGACAAATAAAATTGATAAGCGTACAAAAATAATATGAGAAAAGAATCTAGTATGTATTTTCTTTTAGGATTAATATTATTTTTTCTCTTTTCTCGTCCTACTTATGCTCAAGATATTACAATAGGAAATTCTTCCTCATATTCAAATATTGAAACAAATATACAAGGAGAAGGAAATGTTAAGACACATATAGAAGTGGATGTAAACGGTGAAAAAAAAGTGCTAGATGCAAATAAACCTGGTATTTATGAATTTAATGTTAATTTAGATACAAAGACTAATGATGATTTAAAAGCTACAACAAAATATTCTTCTCCATCAAGCAGGATAGATGATAATAATAAAAAAATACAATTAACAGAAAAAGAAGAAAAATACTCCTTAGCTCAAATTGTTTTAAAAAATATAATTAATTTTATAAAAAGAATATTTAATAATTTATAAATTGAAAAAAGGTGAGCAGGATAATAATTAGCAATATTTAGTTATAACTTTGAATTATTTATAGTTTGTACTTTGGTTTAATTTTGTAAACTTGACAAAAATGTTTAAAAGGATTATATTTGCATTCAAGAACTGCCCTAAAGGGCTTTTTTTTATGGCAAATAAGTATTCTACGAAAGCAATATCAGAAAAATTAAAAGAAGAAATATTATCTTCAATTCAGGGAATAAGAGGTTGGGGAAGTGTTGAGATCTTCATTCAAGATTTTAAAGTTACACAAATAACAGAAAAAAATATAAAAAAAACAGATTGCACCTAATAGATATGGAATGATATCTTGACAAGGATTGGTGGGTGGTATAAAAATAAGTTACAAAAATTACTTGCTGACCGTAAACGGAGGCGCCTTAAATTATAAGGTGCCTTTTTTAATTATTAATGACGAATAACGTAAGTAAAACTTTTTTAACAATATTATTATTGTTTAGCTTTGTAAGCAATCTTATGAAAGCTTTTATATTTAGCTTAAAATCTAAATCCTCAAAACTCTCCTTTTTTAGAAATCAATCATTAAGTTTTATGATTGATAATCTTTAAAAAAAAGGAGGTGAAATATAATGGATTTTAAAAAAATAGCAGTTACAGGAGCAGCGGCAGCATTATTGCTTTCTTCTGCAATCCCTGCATTAGCCTCCAATCGTCATGAAAGAGATAGGGGAGGGGTAGACATTGAAGTTGATAACCATGCAACTGTTAGAAACAATGTTTTAACTCTTTCTAATACTGGATTTAACGAAATTGGTGGAGGTAATCATGAAAGACATCACAATAACCGTGGTGGATCTATAAATACAGGTGATGCATTGGCACAAACCAACGTTCTCAATGATGTAAATTATACAAACGTTGATCTTTGTGGATGCTTAGCTTCTAGGCATGGATCAAGAGTAGAAATAGATGTTGATAACCACGCAAATGTTACAAACAATGTTGCAACAGTTGCAAATACTGGTTTCAACTATGCAGGTTCTGGAAGAATCAGAACGGGTGACGCTGGAGCAGTTTCTTTGGTACAAAACCTAGTCAATACCACAATTATTGGTGGTGGAAGTGAGGATTAATCCTCATAATGTCTTTTGTCCTTGGGGAGAGCGGTCAAAACTTTAGGGCTCTCCCCCGGGACTTAAGAAAATAAAAATTAGATTATAAATATGGCAGGAAAATTAAAACAATACATAGCATTATTATTAATTGTATTTTTAATACTGCATTTATCCATGTTTCCTATGGTTACTTTTGCTGATGAAGTAACACCTACTTCAGTAATTGAGCAAACGCAGGAATCAGTAGTGGATACGACTACAACTGTTGATAATAGTGTGTCAGAAAATAATAATATAGAGTCCTCATCAAATACTGGAGATAATACTGTTAATCCAACTCCAACCTTAACTTTAACACCAACTCCAGTACCTATAGACGATTTGGTTGTTTCAGAACCTTCAATAACGCCTCCAGAAAGTTTGCCAAACCAACAAGTGGGAAATAATTTAGAGGCAGATGTAACTTCTACTCCAACAAATGAAAACGCAAATTCTGTAACCATAGATAATATTTCAAATACATCCAATAATATAACTTCAGAAGGGAATAGTGGAGAGAATCAAATTGCAACAACTTCTGCAGAAAAAAACATAATACAAGAAGAAGTATTAGTAAATCAGGATAATTCTTGTGGGGTCAAAGAATCTAGTGGAGGAAGTATTAGTACAGGAAATGCAGTATCAGAAACAACAATAGATAATTCTTTAAACACAAACTCTATCAATTCTCAGGCGGTTTATCAAACAATAAATATTTTTGTTGATGCAAATGGAAATCTTAACTTATCAGACCCATTTGTAATTGCATCAAGCATGATTCCTAAATACCCTAATGATGAAGTTATAAATGTAGCTTTTACAAATGTTAATAATTATGCTTATCTTTCAAATAATATAGTTTCTTATGTCAATAGTGGAAATAATACAATTAATGGAAATGGAAGTGATCAGGCGATTATAAATACTGGTGATTCATATTCTATAGTTTCTCTTTTAAATAAAGTAAATTTTACAGTAGTGAATTCTGTTATGCATATAGTATCAATTAATATTTTTGGAAAACTAAATGGAGACATAATTTTGCCAGATATTAATTCAACGAGTGCATCATGCGCTACCTGTGGAATATCACTTGTTGCCTCAAACAGTGCAACAGTTGTAAACGATATTGATTCAAAAGCTAATAGTGGACAAAATACTATTAATGGAAGCGGTAGTATTGTAAGCGGTAAGGCAGGATCAGTTGTAAATAATCTAAATTTAATTAATACCAATTTTGTAAGTACAACAATTTCTGCTTTATACATTAATTTAATAGGGAGTTGGATAGGAGATTTTATTGGTTGGGGTGGATTTGATCCACAAACAGGAGGTGCTGCATTAACATTTTATTCGACAGGACCTTTAGTAAATAATGGATTTATTGGTTGTTCAACTTGTGCTACTGGTAATGTAAGTATCTATAACAGTGCATACGTTGAAAATAATATTTCTTCTTTGGCAAATAGCGGAGGTAATATTATAAATGGAAATGGAAATATTAATACTGGAAATACATTTAGTACAGTATCTTTAATAAATTTTGTTAATGCTAATTTTATAAATTCAGTAGGTTTTTTTGGATTTCTAAATATTTTTGGCGAGTTTGAAGGAAATATTGGAGGAAAAAATGAATTTGATCAATTAAATCAAAAAGAGGAAAAACAAATAACAGTGGAAGAAGCAATAGAAAAAACACAAGAAACATTTGAAGAGGTTACAAGTCAAAAGCAAGAAGAAGGTGGAATGTTAAGTATTGCCCAAAGCAATAATGTAGGACAATTTGTATATCCTGGGGATACGGTAACATTTTTTATAAAAGTTAAAAATACTGGAAAAGGTAAAGTATATGGAGCAAAATTAAATCTCTTTTTGGTTAAAGACGGGGAATCTAGGGGTGGAGGAGTATTTAATATTGGGGATATTGAAGCGGGCAAGTCTTATAAAATAACTACTGGATTAGTTCTTTCTAAAAGTGCTGAGCCGGGAGAATATATTGCTGTGGCTTTAGCAAAAGGAAATATTGGTCCTGATAATAATGAGATTTCTACTCAAGCTCAAAGCTCTTTTAAGGTATTTGGTAATTATGCTTTGAGAACTTTAAGTACGAATACCCAAAATCCACAGGCAGTCTTAGGATCAAAGATTGTAAATAAAGCAACAACAGCAAGTACAAGAGAGATGATGTATTTTGCACTTTTAATAATGGTAATTGCAGCTTATTTAACCCTTAGGGTATATAGAAAAAGAGAATATCTTGGTGAATTATTTGCTTTTGGTGTTCCTTTTAAGATTAGATTAAATACTCTAAGAATGTTTCTTCTTTAAAAGAGGTTTGGAAACATAGTAGAAACTACATAGAAAACTGCTGTAAATGAAATTCCCATTAAGGTTAATAGTACTATTATATTCATAATCTTGTTATTAGCATATTCACCTAAGATTTTTCTATCATTTGATAATAGATATAAGAAGATAAATACTGGAATAAGAAGCACAGCATTAATAGCCTGAGAGACTACTAATATAGTAATTAGGGGTAGGAAAGGTGTAAGAACTAATAATCCTCCTAGAATAAGTGATATTGCAAATAAGGCATAAAACTCTGGTGCTTGTTTAAACTTATAATTTAATCCTGATTCCATTCCAAAAGCCTCAGTGATAACATAAGAGGTGCTAATTGGAACAATTGCAGCTCCAAAAAGGGAAGCGTTTAAAAGTCCAAATGCAAAAAGTATTACTGCAAATTCTCCAAAGAAAGGTTTTAGGGCAATCGCAGCATCTTTTGCATCATTAATTTGTATTCCATGTGCAAATAGTGCTCCAGCTGTGGTAATAATGATGAAAAAGGCTATTAAATTAGTAATAAAGCTTCCAAGAAATACATCTCCTCTTTCAATCTTTAAATCATCTTTTGTAAGTTTTTTATCGACGACATAGCCTTGTATAAAAAATTGTCCCCATGGTGTAATTGTTGTTCCAATGAGAGCCATAAGAGTTAGAATATATCCTTTATCAAATTCAATATGAGGCATAATAAGGCTTGAGAAAGCAGATCCCCAATCAGGTTTTAGGGTAAATGCTGAAATTGCATAAGCTATAAAGAAAAAGGAAAAGAGAAGAAATATTCTTTCAAGTCTTTTAAAGCTTCCTTTTGTAACAAGTAAAAACATACCTATTACCGCAATAGGAACTGAAATAAATTTAGAAACACCAAATATTTCAAAAGCAGCAGCAATTCCAGCAAATTCAGCTGCAATCGTACCTAAGTTTGCAATAAACAAAACTCCCATTACAAAAGCTGTCCATTTAATGCCAAACTTTTCTCTAATAAGTGAAGCAAGTCCTTTACCTGTTACTAGGCCCATTCTTGCGCCAATTTCTTGAGTAATTGAAAGAGCTAGGGTGGTAAGGAGCAAGACCCATAAAAGAGAATGTCCATATTGTGCTCCAGCTACTGAGTAGGTAGTAATGCCACCAGCATCGTTATCTGCTGAAGCAGCAATAATTCCTGGACCCATAATAGCCAGAATTGGTAATAGCGTGACAAATTTTCTTTTAAATAAGTTCATCTACTTGTGTCCTTTGCTCAATTTTTTCAAGTATATTATCTATTTTAACAACTCCTATTGGTTTTTTATCACTATCTACTACTGGAAGAAGTCTAAGATTATATTTTGCAAAAAGAAGTATTACTTCATTTACGCCAACATTTGGATAAACGAATTTTCTTTCACTGACTAAATCTTTAAGTTGGGCTAGGGAATCGCTATCTAAAATGTCTTTTGTATAAATAGTACCTACTAATTTTTCATTTCCGTTTGTAATTACTATTGCTTCAGGCTTTGGCTTTTGTTCGAAAAGCAGATTATATGCTTCTTTAACAATTAAGTTTCCATCAAATTTCCAAAAAGTTGTTCTCATCATTGCTCCTGCTGTTTCAGAGCCAAAATCAAGAATTTTCTCTACTCTTGATGCCCTCTCTGTTCCCATAAGTTTTAAAATTTCCCTAATTCTTAATGGATTTACCTTATAAAAAAGTCCTGCAATTGAAGCAACATGCATTTTAGAAACAACTTGGCCTAAAGCTGAAGCTTTAAGTTCTTCTAGGATTGCTTCTCTTGTTTTAATATCTGTTTCTTCAATCGCTTTAGCAGCACTTCTTGCATCTAAGCTTTCTACTATTGAAAGTCTTTCTTTATTTCCTAGGTTTTCTAATATGTCTGCTAATTCACTTGGGTGGATTTTGTTAAGTCTATTTTGTGATAAGCTTATCTTTACATTTCCTGTTACATAGTCAAAGGCTTCAATTATTTGCCATGGGATTATTTTTGGTTTAATTTTAATAAACCTATCAAGACTAAGTCTTCTTATTATGCCTGAAGCTCCAATATCAATTCCTACTACTTTTAATTGATTTGTTGCATCCATGACTATATCGTTGACTCTAACTAATCTTCTATCATCAATATCAATTACTTGTTTATCTAAAAGATCCTCATTTAAGTAAAAATCCCCTTCGTCGTATGGAAGAAAGGGACCTTTTATGGAACTTAAAACAGCTCCAAAGCTCTTAATCTCAATATTGGATGGAGAAATTGTTAATTTTTTACCATTTTTTTTTATTACAATCTTTGAAATTGTAGGATTAGGGGAGCTTTCGAGTACCGCAAAATCAACCATTTTTCCATAGATTTTTCTTTCAAAATAGACGTTTTTACCAAGCAAATTGCTTAGATAAATCATATTGTTTTAATTGTAGTTTCGTGCTCAATAGCGTGTCAACCCCCTAAAATAATTGCTTCAATTAGTTCTTGACAATCTAGCAACCCATATGATAGAGTGCTAATACAATTTATGGAAAGAATAGTACCCATAATTCCAATCAGGGATGGAATAATCTTTCCCTACACAGATTCAGTTTTAACTTTTGGCAGGCCTAAAAGTTTAGCAGCACTAGAATCTTCATTTAGCCAAGAAAGGGTTGTAGGTTTTGTGCTTCAAAAGAACGCAAAGCTTAACGAGCCATCTTCTTCTGATTTATATGCTGTAGGAACGCTTTCTCATATTGAAAGAATGATTAAAAGTGATGGAGAAATAAATGCTCAGGTTAAAGGGCTTTCAAGAATAAAAATTATTGAATATGTTCAGGATGCTCCATATTTAATGGCAAGAGTAAAAGAGATAGAAGATGATGCCACTGATTCTCCAGAGATTAAAGCATTAACAAATCACCTAATAAATGAGTTTAGACGGGCTGTAAATTTAGGAAAGTTTGTAGACTTCTTAGTCTTTATGAATGTAATGAGTGATAATTCTGCTTCTCAATTGGCTGACCTGGTTGCCTCTGTATTAGATCTAAAGCCAATGGAAAAACAAGAATTCTTAGAAGAACTAAATGTTAAAAATAGGCTTGAGAGAATAATCGAGGTACTTGCTAAAGAAATAAAGGTATTAGAGCTTGAGAAAAAGATTGCTTCAAAAACTCAGGAAAGATTTGAAAAAGGCGCAAGAGAAGTAATGCTTAGAGAAAGACTTAAGACAATTGAAAAAGAGCTTGGAGAATCAGATGAGGATAGTGAAATAAAAGAACTTTTTGACAAATTAAAAAAAGCTAAAATGCCTGAAGACGTTGAGGAAAAGGCAAAGAAGGAAATAAAAAAGCTTTCTCAAATGAATCAATTTAATCCTGAAAGTGGATATATTAGAAACTATCTTGATTGGCTATTGGATCTTCCTTGGAGTGAGGAAACTAAAAATAATGTAAATATAAAGCTTGCTGAAAAAATCTTAGATGAAGATCATTTTGGACTTGATAAAGTAAAAGAAAGAATTACAGAATATCTTGCTGTTCATAAATTAGCTGGAAAAATGAAGGGTCCAATTCTTTGTTTCGTTGGTCCTCCAGGAGTAGGTAAAACTTCAATTGGTAAATCAATAGCAAGAGCACTTGGTAGGAAGTTCGTTAAGATGTCTCTTGGTGGAATAAGAGATGAAGCAGAAATTAGAGGACACAGAAGAACTTATGTAGGAGCAATGCCTGGAAGAATAATTCAGGGTATTAAAGACGCAGAGGCAAAAAATCCAGTCTTTATGCTTGATGAAATAGATAAAGTGGGAGCAGATTTTAGAGGAGATCCTTCATCAGCACTTTTAGAAGCATTAGATCCAGAGCAAAATTATGCTTTTTCAGATCATTACCTTGAAGTACCTTTTGATTTGTCAGATGTAATGTTTATTACAACTGCAAACGTATTAGATACAATTCCACCTGCTTTAAGAGATAGGCTTGAGATTATTCACTTTGCAGGATATACACAAGAAGAGAAATTTAGAATTATTAAAGGATTTTTACTTAAAAAACAAATGGAGGCTCATGGATTAAAACAAGAAAACATAGAAATAACAGATGCTGGCATTAGATTTATAATAGAACACTATACAAGAGAAGCTGGAGTTAGAAATCTAGAAAGACAAATCGCAGCCCTCTTTAGAAAAATTGCAAAAAAAGTAGCTGAAGGTAAAAAAGCTAAAGTAATTGTCACAGAAAAAAATGTTTCTAAATTCTTAGGTCCTATTAAGGTGAGCGCAACTCTTATTGAGAAAAAAGATGAAGTTGGTATGTCTACAGGACTTGCATGGACAGAAGCAGGAGGAGACGTACTATTTATAGAAGTAGCTCTTATGCCTGGCAAAGGACAATTAATTCTAACAGGACAATTAGGTGAAGTAATGAAAGAGTCTTGCCAAGCTGCAATGAGCTATATTAGAGCAAGAGCAAAGGAATTAGGTCTAGATGAAAAGTTTTATCAAAAAATTGACGTTCACGTACACGTTCCAGAAGGAGCGGTTCCAAAAGATGGACCAAGTGCTGGTCTTGCAATAGCAACAGCAATAACGTCAGCTTTGACAAAAATACCTGTAATAAGAACCGTTGGTATGACTGGAGAGCTTACTCTAAGAGGAAGAGCTTTAGAAATTGGCGGAGTGAAGGAAAAAGTTATTGCAGCTCACAGAGCTGGACTTAAAACAGTAATACTTCCAAAAGATAATAAAAAAGATTTAGAAGATGTTCCAAAAGAAGTAATTAAAGATCTTAAGTTTATGTTCGTAAATCATATGGATGAGGTATTGGATATTGCTTTAACCAAACCTCTTATTAAAAAACAAGTTGGAGAATTTCATTTGCGACCAATTTTACACGCAACGCCTCTAAAAGTTGATTAGCCTCTAAATTAAATGTCAAGTCAACTTGACATAAGTAAATAAAATGTTTATTATATATTTAATGAGCAATAATTATATTATTAGTTATTATGAAAGACTATGTACAAAATAAAGTTTCAAAGCTTCGAAAAGAAAATAACATTACACAAGAAGATCTCGCTAAAGCAGTTAATGTTTCAAGGCAAACTATAGTTGCTATTGAAAAAGGAAATTATATTCCATCACTTTTATTGGGAATAAAGATTTCAAAATTTTTCAAAAAAAATACAGAAGAGGTTTTTATATATAAATATGAATAATAAATTTAATTTTCTAGGAGAAACAATAATTTCATTATTTTTAGTTGGATTACTTGTCTTTTTTATAAATCCTCTAGATCTTTTAATGCCAAAAGAGTTGCATTTATTTATGGTTCCAACTCTTATTTTATTTTTTGTTATTTTTGCAGGAGTAGTTTGGAAAGAAAAAACAACTGATGAAAGACAAGAGCTTCATAAATTAATTGCTTCAAGATTTGCTTATTTTGCATCAGTAACTATTTTAGTAATAGGCATAATTTATCAAAGTTATTATGGATCAATTGATCCATGGTTAGTTATTGCCGTATGCGTAATTCTTCTTTCTAAGATTTTTGGTTTAATCTACGGATATATTAAGCATTAATTATGAATAGTAAATTAGTTTTAACTTTTGGTTTTGGATTAGTAATTCTTGTTTTAGGATTTTCATATTTTTTCTTTGTAAAAGATTCTAAAGAAAAAGTTATGACAAAACCTAATCTAGTAGAAAGTGAAGAAGCAATAATGGATAAAGATAAAAATGAGGCAATGACTAAGTCAGGCTCTTTGGGTAATGTCATTGCTGGTACTAAAACTCCATATATCTCGTTTGCCCAAAAAGATTATGAAAAAGCTCTTTTGGATAGAAAAATTGTTTTCTTAGATTTTTACGCTAATTGGTGTCCAATTTGCAGAGCAGAAGCGCCAGAAATTGAGGCAGGATTTAATAGTTTAGACAATGAGAATATTGTAGGCTTTAGGGTAAATTTTAAAGATAGTGAAACTGATGAGGATGAAAAAAGATTAGCAACAAAATTTGAAATACCTTATCAACATACAAAGGTTATTCTGCAAAATGGAAAAGTCGTATTAAAAGATGGTGAATCTTGGGACAAAGAAAAATTAATTGAAGAACTATCTAGATTTTAAATGACATTGCTTTTAACTTTTGCTTTTATTTCAGGACTTATTACAATATTCGCTCCTTGTATCTGGCCACTACTTCCAATTATTCTTTCTTCAAGTACTACTGGGGGACATAAAAAGCCTTTTGGAATAACTTTAGGAATAATGCTTTCATTTGGACTTCTAACGTTAACGATTTCCTATATAGTTAGAATAATTCCTTTTGATCCTGAAATTTTAAGGTATTTTGCTGTTTTTGTAATTGCTGTTTTAGGCCTTACTTTAATAATCCCAAAGCTTTCTCAAATATTAGAAGGATCAGTGAGTAAACTTAGTTCTAGGTTTAGTTTTGTAGGTCAAACAAATCACCCAGGCTTTTGGTCAGGTTTTATTACTGGGCTTGCTTTAGGAATTGTTTGGACTCCTTGTGCAGGACCAATTCTTGCCACAATCGCTGCACTTTCTGCAACACAATCCGTAAACTTAAACGTTATTTTAATTACCCTTGTATACATTATAGGAGTTGGTATTCCACTTTTTATATTTGCATGGCTTGGTAAATATATTTTTGCTCGCTCCCGTGTCCTATCAAAATATACAGGTAGGGTTCAGCAAGTTTTTGGAGTGGTTATGATAATAACAGCCATATTAATTGCAACAAATTATGATAAGGTTTTACAGGCAAAGCTTTTGGATTTTTTCCCATCGTACAGTAATTTTATTGTTAATTTGGAAAGTAGTAATGGGGTTAGAGAGCAACTTGATCTTCTTAAGAATAATAAATCAACTTTGCCAACTGATACAAAAGGATTATTAAATGTAAATATTAAGGCTCCAGAAGTTGTTGGTATAAATAATTGGTTAAATACAGAAAAAGAAATAAAAATAGCAGATCTAAAAGGAAAAGTTGTATTAGTAGATTTTTGGACATACACTTGCATAAATTGCATAAGAACATTTCCTCATGTAACGAGTTGGTACAAAAAATATCAAGATCAAGGTTTTGTAGTTTTAGGAATTCATACTCCTGAGTTTGAATTTGAAAAAGATACGAAAAATGTTGAAAATGCGATAAAGCAATATAAAATCAACTATCCAGTTGGACAAGATAATAATTATGCAACTTGGAATAACTATTCCAATAGATATTGGCCAGCAAAATATTTAATTGATGCAAATGGCAATATTAGAAAGTTTCACTTTGGAGAAGGCGAATATGAAGAAATGGAGATGGCTATCCAGCTTTTATTAAAAGAAGCAGGTAAAAGTGTTGAGGTAAAGGTAGATAACATGGAAGATAATACTTCTAGTCTTAGGATTTCTCCAGAGACATATCTTGGCTCAAAAAGAATGCAATATTATTATCCATCAGGCAGTCTTGGTGTAGGTTCAAAAGATTTTACTCTTTCGCCTGTTATTTCCCAAAACTCCTTTAGCCTTGGTGGTTTTTGGGAAATTAAAGAAGAAAATGCAGTTACCATTAAAGATAGCGTTCTAACGTATAATTTTTCTGCAAATAAGGTTTTTCTTGTTTTAAGACCAGGTGATTCAAAAACATCTAAGGTAAAAGTATATTTAGATGGAGAACTAGTTAATAATGCAAATTCAGGCAGCGATGTTGTAAAGGGTGAGCTTACAATCGATACTGATAGGCTATACAATTTAATTGATTTAAAAGGTAAATCAGGTAGTCATATATTAAGATTAGACTTTGAGGATACTGGAATAGAGGTATTTGCATTTACCTTTGGATAATCTTCTTGTACCCCTGATGAATCTTATTTTGAACCGCTCTTGGCTCATTTTAACCATTTAATGGAAATATATAAAGTATCTAGTGATAATTAACCATAGAAAGATTTGAGTTTATTTTCTCTAGCTGAATAACTTCAGATTTGAAATCATCAATAAAATACCTCTTGACCTAATGTACATAATTATGTAATATAAAACCATGACACATACATTACCGATTACTAAAGCAAGAGAGGACTTAACAACTCTAGTTAACAATGCTAATAAAAAACTAGAGGAATATGTTATTACTGTAAATGGTTCACCTGCGGCAGTTCTTATTTCAGCAGCGCAGTACGATTCCTGGAAAGAAACAAATGATATTATGAGCGATACAAAACTTCTTAATGCAGTAAAAAAAGGCGAAAAAGAAATAGATGATGGAAAAGGTATTCCATGGGAAGATGTAAAAAGAGATCTTAATTTAGAGTAATGTATCGTATTATTGTTGCTCCAGAAGCGAAAAAAGGACTTAAGACAATTGCTAAAATTTACAGAAAAGGAATTTTCGAGGCAATTGAAGCATTAAAAGATGACCCTCATCTTGGAAAACCATTAACACGCGAA
>JBBTVW010000023.1:0-8219 GCA_038063075.1 Patescibacteria group bacterium
GTTACATTTCTAAGTCTTACTCCGGCGCCTACTCTTTGATCAGATGGTAGATCAAATGTGTTATTCTTGATATAGATTTCTGATTTTGGCATATCCCCATTAAATGAAATTACACCATATTGATATCCGCTTCCGGATACAGGTCCTTTATCTCCACCTTTTATGATATTATTTTCAACATAAATGTGGTGCATTTCTTTTAATTCACCATTAGAATAATCTCCAGTTATAGCATGAGGAGTATAGGTGGTATTCCAGCTCCATCCATCTATGTAATTATTTCTAATATAAATATAAGTTAGTGGCATTACGCCATTAACCATATCTTCTGTATCGAATGGATAAAGTGCAGAATCTAGAATCATGTTCCATTCCATATAATGATTTGTTCCTTCATCAAACACGATTCCATTTCTGCCAGTTTTTTCAATTAAGTTATGATGTATATTCCAATTATTATTTCCTGTTGCTGGATTTGTAGAATAGCTTGCCCAATAGACACCATCACCATATGTATATGAAATATGTGCATCTGCAATTTCTATGTTATTTGTTGATTCTCTTCCTAATACACCCATAGAATATTCACCACCAATTCCATAGGCGCTAGTCGTTCCGCCAAGTGCGTTATTTCCAAGAATTTTTAAACCAAGGATTTTAAGATTATTTGAATCTCGTATATAAAAACCAGATGATCGGGTTTGATCGCCGCCTCCAATAAGTTTGAGCGTAGAACCATATCCCCAGAAAGTTATATAGCTATCGTTTTGTATTAATAAGCCAGGAGAAACGCTATAGGTTTTACCTGGTGGGAAAACTATAATATTTTGAGTTGTAGATGAACCATTTGGAACAGTATTTATAAAGTTTTGAAGTTCAGTGGAAACATTTGTATTGCCAGTGCCGTCTATACTTGATGGAATGGTATAAACATTTACTCCTGTAGGAGTTGAGGGAGCAACTCTTGGGCCATATGGAGAGTTTGTAGTTGTAGTTTGGGTTGGAGTAGGGGTTGGAGTAGAATTATTTAGCTCTACATAGTTTCCTCCTGAAGCAGAAGAGTCAGATTTAATAATAGCGCCATTGTTTAAGACTCCACCTTCAGTTTCAAGTTTATCAGCAGGTGTAGCGTAATTTCTTGTGGTAAGTATCATATTATTGATTAAAGGTGCTAATACCACTAAAAGAAGTCCTGTGATAATAAACAACTTTACAAATTTATCAAGAGAATTAAACTGCTCCCAAAGTTTTTTTAGCAGATTTTGTTTTATTTGATTAGGATCTGTATTTCCTACTGTAAGTATTTTGGCCATTTTATAAATTAGTAATAATATTATTTTGCATAATCATGTTTTCAGTTTGCAGTAACTTTTATTTGTGAATTTGCACTATTACCTGCTGCGTCATAAGCGATAGCAGATATTGAATAAGTTGCATTACGTTTTGATGGAACTCTCCAGCTACATGTATAGGAAGATGTATAATCTGTGCAAATTATACTATTATTTATTAAGAATACCACTCTATTAATTCCTACATTGTCAGATGCACTTGCGGTAATTGTAGTAGATCTTCCTTTTCTTAATGTAGTCCCATTTATTGGATTAGTAATTGATATTGAAGGCGATGTTGCATCGGTTGGTGTTGGCGTAAGCGTAGGTGTTATTGTTGGGCTAGGGGTATTAGTTGGCGTAAGCGTAGGTGATGCGGAACTTAAAGTAGTAAAGGTTGCATCGTTTGAGATAACTTGAGTCCCTGCTTTATTTGAGGATTTTATTCTAAAGTGATAAAGAGTTCCAGGAGTTAGGTTAGACAATGTTTGAATATGAGTGCTGTAGGTATAGGTGTTTTCAGGAGAGGATAGTGTGCCATAGGATGTAGTTGGTCCATATTCAACTTGACCAGTGGCACCTTCAGAAACAGTCCAGGTAATTGTAGCGCCAGTTGCTGTAATTGCGCTCACTGCAGGATTTGAGGTGATAGTAAATGGAACAGGGGTGTTGTTTGCAGTTTCCGCAGGACAGTTATCACCAAAATCAACAGGTACGCAATCAAGATTTTTTGTTAGTAGTAGTTTATCAATGCTAACTCCAGGTTCATTTCCATATATAGTAATTACGTGATCTCCTGAGGTTGTGGTTACATCGTACTTATCTGAATTGTTACCATCTTTATAATCTACCCATGTCCAATTAGTTGAAGAAATTTGCGAAGAATTACCCATCAAAACTTGACAAGCATCATCGACCTTAATATAAAAAGAATTGTTATTTGTATCTGATGCTTTCATTCGCGCCCAAACTCTATATGTTCCATCTGTAGTTGTTGTTGTAAGGATTATGCTTCCTGAATTTGCAGGGGGGGTAGGGCAAGTTTGAGCATTTACGCTATCAGTTTTAAAGAGTACTAGAACTATGAATAAAAATAATAATAAAAATAATTTTTTCACTTAAATTGCTCAATATAAGTAGTTTTTATTAAGCATTTTTGTATCAATAAAAATTACCCTACTTTAACAATATGTATAAATTAAGAATTTGTCAAGAAGTGTATTTAAGATGAAATTAGTTATAAAATTAAACTTTTATTTTAATTCCTGGAGACATTGTGGATTTTAAAGTTATGTTTACAATATTTGCCTTTTTAACTGCTTTTATAAGTTCTTCAATATTTTCTGAAAGTTTTTTAGCTCCAAAAGACATTTTTCCAACTGTTAAGTGAAGTAGAGGATTTTTGGCTTCTGTTTTAAAGTTAATTTGTCCGCCTTCATATTTTTTAACAACATCGCTTGGGTTTGTTGATATTGTCCCATTTTTTGGATTTGGCATTAGCCCCTTAGGTCCTAAAACTTTTGCAACCTTAGCAAGCTTTGCCATCATTTGTGGTTCGGCAACTAAAATATCAAAATCAATTGTTCCTTTTTCAATTTCCAAAATTAGAGCATCTGTAGCAATAGCTACTCTTGTTGTTTTGCCTGTTCCATGGGGTAGGATAATATTGCCTGAAATACCAGGTGTTGAAGTATTTAAGTGTAACTCTACTGTTTCATCGAATTTTCCTCTTTGAACTTTTCCTAAAAGATCTAATCCTTCTGAGAGGGAATAAACCTTGTTTTTATCAACCTGAGAGGATAAATCATCATATTTTTGAGAATGAAAAGCTTTTTGATCTTTCTTAATCTTTACTTTTTCTTTCTTTGGTTCTTCTTTTGGAGCTTCAACTACATCTTTATTAGGAGTTTCTTCATTAGCTTCTTCAATAACTTCATTAGCTTCTTCTCTTTGTTTTTTATCTTCTCTTTTTTGCTCGAGTTTTTTAGCCTCTTTTTGTTCTTCTACTTCATCTCCAAATGTTTTTACTCTAATTTTTCCCATATTTACTGTACTTTAACACCCATTGAACGGGCGACTCCTTCCACGATTTTTACTGCTGGATCAAGTTCATCAGTATTTAAATCTTCCATTTTGTTTTTTGCAATTTCCTGCGCTTGGGCTCTAGATAGCGTTCCAGCTGTTTCTGTTCCTGGTTTTCCTGATCCTTTTTCTTTGCCTAATGCTTTTTTAATCATTTCAGCAATAGGGGATTTTTTAACAATAAATGAGAAGGTTCTATCTTCATAAACAGTAATAACTGCTGGGACAATTGTTCCTTTTTGATCTGCAGTTTTATCATTAAATGCCTTAACAAACTCCATAATAGGGAGTCCATGAGGACCAAGTGCAGTACCAACTGGTGGCGCAGGCGTTGCTGCTCCAGCTGGAATATTTATTTTAATTAATGTTTTAATTTTTTTTGCCATATTTTTATAATTTAGATACTTGTAAGAAATCTAGTTCTACTGGTGTTTCTCTGCCAAAGATAGAAACAAGTACTTTAACTTTTCCTTTTGCTTCATCAATATTGTCTACTGTGCCTAGGAAATCTGTAAATGGACCATCAACGATTTTAACAGCTTCACCAACCGTAAAGGAAGTAGTGAACAATGGTTGTTCTGCATTCATAAACTTTTGAATTGCTTCTACTTCTTTTTCTGAAATTGGGGTTGGTTTATTTCCGGCTCCAATAAAAGCTGTTACTCCTTGAGTTGTTCTAACTAAGAGCCATGATTCGTCATCAAGAATCATTTTTACTAATACGTATCCTGGAAAAATCTTTTCTTTTACGCTTTCTTTTTTGCCTTGAGAAACCTTAATAGTATCTCTAGTTGGAACGATAATATCAAAGATTCTTTGTTCAAATCCCATACTTTCTACTCTTTGATGAAGGGATTTAGCAACTTTATTTTCGTGTCCTGAATAGGTGTGGACTATATACCATTTAGCATTGTCTGATGGAGAAGATGGTTTTGGTTCTTCTTTTTTTTCTTCTTCGGTAACTTCCTCTGTAACGTCTTCCTTAGCTTCTTCTGTTGCTTCTTCCTCTTCTTTAGCTTCAGTTTTAACTTCTTCTGTATCTTCTGCTACAGGTGCTTCTTCGTTTGTTTCTGCTTTATCATCTTCAACAACAGGAGCTTCTTCTTTAATTTCTTCAGCATTTTGCTCCACCGGTTCTACGGGTGTTTCTTCTGCGATTATTTTGTTTGTATCATCATTCATATTTATCTTCTAAGTATTAATATTTCAAATAGTTTAGTTAGTATAAAGTCAGCACCTCCAAGATATATTCCTACGACTGCGCTTACTATTACTACTACTCCTGTAAGTCTTATGACTTCTTCTTTAGATGGCCAGACTACTTTTTTAAGTTCATCTCGTACTTCTTTAACAAAATTAACTGGTGTTTGAGCCATAAATTAAAATCCCTAAACATATATAGTTTTGGGGATTTGTCAATATTTTAGCAAATTAAGCTTTAGATGTAAAGATAGTGTTGACAGAAATGATTTTTAATTTTAAAATCAAATATACACTATGTCAAAGATAAGAAAAGCAGTAATCCCCGCAGCAGGCTTTGGAACCAGATTCCTTCCTCAAACTAAAGCAATGCCTAAAGAAATGCTCCCAATAGTAGATAAGCCAATTATTCAACATATTGTAGAAGAATTAGTTGATGCAGGAATTACAGACATTATATTAGTTACTGGATACCATAAGAGAACAATTGAAGATCACTTTGATGCAGCTAATCTTGATTTACTTGAAAACTTAAGACAAGGTGGAGAGAAAAAGAAACCATTACTTGATGAAATTGAGAAAATCTCTACAATGGCAAACTTTGTCTATGTTAGACAAAAGGGTCCATATGGAAACGGAACACCTCTTATGAATGTTAGGCATTTGGTGGGAGATGAACCATTCATCTATACCTTCTCAGACGATTTCATAGTTGCAAATCCTTCAAGGTTTAAGCAAATGATAGAAACCTATGAAAAATATGGCTGTTCAGTCTTAGGAAGTGTAAAGGCAACAAAAGATGAAGATTATGATAGATATGGGTTTGCAGGAGGAAAAGAAATTGAAGATGGAATTATTGATGCAAATGTAATAGTTGAAAAGCCAGGAAAGGAAAATGCTCCTTCAGACCTTGCAAATGTTTCAGGCTTTTTATTTACTCCTGATATTTTTGGATACCTGGAAAAAGTTATGGAAGACTTAAGAGAGGGAGAAGAGTTTTATTATAATGATGCTCTTAAAAGAATGCTTTCAGATGGTAAAAGAGTATTAGCAGCAGAAATTAAAGGTGGAAAATATTATGATACAGGAAATAAACTTGAATACATGAAGACAGTAGTTGAATTTGCCTTAAAACATGAAGATATAAGTACAGATTTTAAAAAATTCCTCAAAGAGCTTAATATTTAAATTATGCATGAAAGAAATCCTCATAGTCCTGCTCAACCAGGAAGCCATAGAGAAGGCTTAGGTTTTGGTGTTGGTCAAAGAGATGTTAGAACGCCAACCGTAAAAGATCCACAAGGGGCTTTAGTTGATAGAAGAAGGCTTAGGGCAAAAAAACTTGAACCTTTAAAAAAAGTAATAGATCATATTCACGATCAAGGTAGCGAGGTTTATGGATATTGGGCAGCTCATAAAGGATTTGTATTATCAGTAGTAAGTGCTGCTGCATTTAGTGCAGGAGTGGTTGGAGTTGGTGCTAGAATTAGAAGAAGAGGGGAGAGAAGAAGATGAAAAAACACCTGCCCTTTTTACTAATCTTTTTTTTCCTACTTTTCTTATTTACTTTTTTCTCTTATTTAGTCCACAAAGACTTATTTACTCAGTTTGATTTTGATATAACAGTTAAGCTTCAGGATAATATTTCAAGAGGATTTGATACTCCCTTTTCCTATCTTAGTCTGGTTGGAAGCTTTGAAATTGCAACAGCGTTTTTATTGCTATTGCTTATTCTATTTAAGAAATTGAAGGGAATTTTTGTTCTATTCTTTTTTGGCTTTTTACATATCCCAGAACTATTTGGGAAGATGTATGTTAATCATCCAGGACCTCCTTTTATGTTTTTTCGTTATGACATAGATTTTTTATTTCCTAGCTCTTATGTTCAGCCCGGATCTTCATATCCATCGGGACATAGTGCAAGAGCTGTATTTATTTCAATAGTATTTTTCTACTTAATTTATAAATCTGGTTTAACTCGTTATCAAAAATATATTATTTATGCTCTAATTTTGACTTTTGACGCAGCAATGCTAGTAAGTAGAGTTTATCTTGCAGAGCATTGGAGTAGCGATGTAATTGGAGGAGCAATACTTGGTGCTGCTTTTGCAGTTCTTTCATTAATTTTCCTATCACCCTTTATTAAAAAATCATTGACAAAAAACCAATAACCTTTGTTATAATCTAAATGTTCTTTGGTATAAGAGTTAGTTGGTAAGATTTTCCTCTACAAGTTCACTGGGTTTGAGGTAATCTCGAATTTCGAGATGACAGAGTGACCGTTTTAGACCCGTGGGTCTAGAACATAGCTCACCTAATTACAGGCTCGGGGAAACATCAACTTAACACTTTACCAAGGACGAATTTATTTGATCTTTTTTCTCCATTATAGGTAGCTATTTCTTCTTAGTCGTATTTTTGGTAAAATCAAAGCTAGTAGATATTGCCGATGTAGCTCAGAAGTAGAGCAACACTTTTGTAAAGTGAAGGTCGGGATTGCGAGATTCCCCATCGGCTCATAGTAAGTTTATAAGATGTAATAAAGACATCTATGGATTTATTTTATTCAGACTTAAGCTACAGGAAGAGGCAATCTGAGATAAGCAAAAATAATTGGCAAAAAGGGTTATATTCTGCGTTAGTAAAGCCACTTATAGTTAGAAAGTGCAAAAATAATAATTGCTCTAAATTGTTTTCAGTTAAGCCATATGATCCAAAAATATTTTGCAGTATAAGTTGTGCGGCTTCGTTTAATAATCCAAATAGAATTGTATCTGAAGAAACAAAAAGAAAGATTTCTTTAGCGGCACAAAAGCAACAAAGTCGTTTTAAAGGAGTAGAAAAAGTCGAGCGAGTAATAAAAACTTGTATATATTGTAAAAAAGAGTTCAGAATTCTGCCTTATCTTGTAAAAAGAAGGAAATTTTGCAGCGTTAAATGTGCAATTCATGTAATAGGAAGGTTAACGACTTCTCCTAAGGCCTCAAAAGGTAAGCCTGGTATAAGGTTAGACATAGACTCTAATATATGTTTTTATAGTACATGGGAAGCAAATATAGCCAGGGTATATAATCTTGTAGGAATTGTTTGGCAATATGCTCCAAAGATTTTCGATCTTGGAAAACATACATATAGACCAGACTTTTATTTACATAAAGAAAATAAATATGTTGAAGTTAAAAATTTCATGAACAAATATTCTTTGGAAAGAGATAGATTGTTCCGTCAAAAGTTTCCTAATATAAAACTTGAGGTCTTATCAAAAGATAAATATCAAGAAATTGAAGCAAATTATAAACCTCTAATTGATTCTTGGGAGAGTTAAGCTTCACTTTTGCTTCCAAATTGTGTAAAATTACATATGCGCTGAGTTGGCGGAGTAGTCAATCGCATCAGACTGTAGATCTGACGCCCGTTCGGGCTACGGGAGTGCAAATCTCTCACTCAGCACATTTGCCTGGATAGTTCAGTGGCAGAACGTTTTCTTGGTAAGAAAAAGGTCGCGAGTCCGATTCTCGCCGCCGGCTCACGAATATATTGCAAAATTTTAGTTTTCAGGTAGAATGTATCCCGTATGGCAAAAGTAAAGTATTCAGACAGACTCAT
>JBBTVW010000024.1:0-12350 GCA_038063075.1 Patescibacteria group bacterium
TTCTTTTATCATATTTCTAGTGTCTCCATATTCTCCTACGTCAACGTGAATTTCAAGATTATAGTTTGGTTCTTTACCATTTAGATTTTTCTTAAATAAAGGTACAAAAATAGATGCAAAGCTTAGCGAAGTAGTTGTTTCTGCATATATTTTTTGCCTTAATGAATGAATATTTTTCTGTTCCTCTCTTCTCCAAAAGTACTTTCCACCAAAACCTTTTCGATGAATTAAAATTGCAGTTACAAGATTAATTGTACTACCAATCTTTTTATCATCAGATTTTTTCTCATGAGAATCTGTACCAATTACCAAAGAGTACTGGGCATTTGGTTTTTCTTCTAAGAATTGGGTAATTTTTTCTATTATTTCTGTAATGTTTAAGATTCCATGCGTGTGGCTGTGGAAAACCTCATCAGTTAAATCCTTATTCATATATAAACGTAGAACAAATTATACCATAGGCTCTCAAATATTAAGAAGCCACCTAAAGAATGTTGTTGTTTGAGAATTAATTGCTGAATAAATAGTTTTAGTAAATTCTTGGGTAAAGTATTTTGTTTTTAAAACTGAGCTTTCAACTGCAGTATGAATAGTTTTTGGTTCAATTTGAGGAGTACCTTTAACTTTTGGGAATTTTAGATAACCTTGATAAAGTTCTGTTTTCTTATTCTCTACTATAAAAGAAAATTGTTGAAATGGCTCTCCTTCTGCATGGAGTAAAAATGGAGTTATAGCAACAATACCTTTATCACTCCAGGCGTTTGCAAAAGCTCTCTTATAATACTCAACTTGGGTTGATTGTGGTGTTGTTTTTGTTGTCCAACCAGTTTCTGTAATAAAAACTGGTAGATCTTTATCTGTATACTCACTAATTAAATCCTTTTCATACTTAAATGAATATATTCCATTTACTCCTAAATATTCAGGAGTTGAGGAAAAACCAGGATTTGGATATGCATGAATGGATAAACCATCAATTTTTTCAAAAATACCTGGAACAACCTGGTTTACTTCTCTTAAGAAATTAAACTGACTAATATATTTTTGATATATATCAGGAGCATCGTTATCAAGGCCACCACCAATAATAAAAAACCTGCTATCTCTTGCCTTAAATACATCAACTGCGTAACTTAAAATATCTGCATATTCTGCTGGGTTTGGTATTCCACCCCATTCATCACCCCTATTTGGTTCATTTAAAACAAGAATATATCTATTTTTTGTTGGCCAATCTAGGGAATCTAAAAAGTTAGCAAAATCAATCATAGAGTATTTATTTGGCTTCTCCCATGAGGTTTTAACAAAATAGTCACCTTCAGTTGCAAGCCTAATTAAAGGAATAACTTTATACTTTGCGCACTCATCCATAAACCTTTGCCACTTTTCTATATTTCTATCTGAAATCCTAATTGGAATAGTTACATAACCCCACTCTCCACCACTTGAGTTAACTAAATGAGCTGCTTCAGATATCTCATCTGTAAAAAGAATATGAATTCCATATTTATTATTTGCACTACTTTGGGGATCATATATAGCATAAGAAACCTTAGTTAATTGGCTATAAAAAAGAGTAAATATGAGTAAAAATAGAATTAGCTTTTTCACCTTTCTATTTTACACCAATAGTTAAGTAATTAGTATTTGTGCATTGATTAAATTAAATAGATGGATATAATACGCATACAAATATGAGATCAGTACAAGAATCAGAACAAGTTAGAGAAAGAACTAGAGTTGTTAAGAAGCTGGCAAAAAGTGCTGGACTTAGGTGGGCAAGAATTGGTGCAGGATGGAGCGATGATAGTTCACCCATAGATGTTGTAGCTGGCGGAATTCATGATTTTATGCAAGCTGGTGTTTGGAATGGGGAGATGGAAGAAAGACTTGATTCCTTAGCAAGGTTTGGAATGATTACTGTAGAAAGATATGTTGAGGCTGCAAGAAAAATTGCAGAGCTTCCATTACATGATCCAATTCTTGGAGCTAGTCCCTACTCAAGCAGTAATGAAAGAACCTCAAGCATAACAGAATATGAATTAAAAACTCTTTATGATAATACAATCAGTGTTTATAGAAGATGTGGAGAAAGAGCGGGCGCATATTTCCTTTACTCTTATCCAGGTATTACAGTTTTAGGCCAAGATCAAAAAGCATTTGCAGATACTGTAATCCAAGCAAAAGAAACTGGAGGAGCACACTTCGGCGCTTGGCTTGCATATGAATTACCAACAGCAATTGAAGCTGGAACAAGTATGGCAGAATTCTCTACATCTGCCTCAATTGTTAGAAATAAATCTACCTTAAAATATACAAAAGAATTTATGAGACTTGCTCCTCACGAATTGAGAAATGGAAATTCACTTCTTGATTTTACTGATACAGCGCTTTTAGCACTTGAAGAACTAGATCCACAAAGTGCAATTAATATTTTACCTGCAGTTACATTTTTTGGCATTGAATTTGGCATGGATCCAGGTGCTGTATTAGATGATGCTTCTAAGCATTCTAAAAAATATGGAGATAAATCAGCTGGTTGGTATACAAGAGGACTTAGAAGAATTGCAAAAGAAGTTGAAGACAGTAGGAAAGCACAAAAAAGTTTAAGAGAAAGTCCCCAAATTGCTCAATGGATGGATGTTAAACCATTAGTAGATCCTAGTGCGGTAGATTCATATAAAGAAGGTTATGAGAAAGTTGTAACAGAGGCAGGTAGAACAGTTGCAGTTTTCTATGCGAGATATTGTGATATTAGAAACCCATTAGGATCTGTTGAACAAATACTTGAAGCAAGGAGAGTATTGCCAAGAAATATTTTTAATAAAGGTCTTTGGGTAATTTCAAAAATAACACCAGATGGCTATGCAGATCATGGAATAGAAGAATTACAGGATTTAATATCATTAACAGACAATATCTCTCCTGCAGACGTTATTGATGCTCTAAACTATACATTGGGCGCAAGTAAAAAGGGTGTAAGAACAGGTATTATTGATCCCAAAGAAGCCAGGGCAAGTATTAGAATGAGAAATGCCACTCGTATTTTTACAAATCAGGATGAAGGATCGCTGCCTATTGAGTATTGGAGGGTTAAAGATAGTTATTTTGCAAATGATAATAAAGTAGAATTAGAAGCTAACGAGCCTAATCCATTCCCAGGTGATCCTCTAATTAACTTAACTAATAACGCTGAGATATTAGATCAATGGATTCCAGTAGATAGAGATGAAGAAATGGCAGAATTTTATGAATTTCAAATGAATAGAGAAGCACAAGAAGATACAGGAGAAATCGATGACGAAGATAGGCATTTAAAAATGCTAGAAGGATTTGCTTATATAGAAACAATGTTAGATACTTTAAGGCCTGGATTAAAAAGAGCAAAAGTTCCCGATCAAGGACAAATAACAATTTGGGAAGAATAAATTAGCTTCTTGCAACAATACCAGTAGATAAAAATCTATTTCTCTTACTTTCTTCAATAGCTAATTCTCCATATTCTATTTTTTCTTTAGGAAAGCCTAAATAATCTTCAATCATATTAGAAAGCATTAGAGATGAAGCAGAGATAGCATAAGCATTAATTATTACAAAAACGGGATTATCAGTTAATAAGTTTCTACAGTTTTCAAGTAGAGCTGGGAAGCTTTTATTAAAATCCCAAACTTCACCATTTGGACCATGACCATAAACTGGAGGATCCATAATGATGGCATCATATTTATTACCTCTTCTTACTTCTCTTTTTGTAAACTCAACAACGTCATCTAATATCCATCTAATTGGTTTATCTACTAAATTACTTAAGGCTTGGTTTTCTCTTGCCCAAGAAATTGATGGTTTTGATCCATCAACGTGTGTCACTTTTGCACCATTTGCAGCACAAACTAAAGAAGCAATTCCTGTGTAACCAAATAGGTTTAAGACGTTAACCTCTCTATTAGCATTTTTAATTGCATTTTCCATATATTCCCAGTTTAAAATCTGTTCTGGAAATACACCTGTATGTTTAAATGGAGTAAGTTTTGCGAAAAATTTAATATCTTTGTATCCAAGTTCCCATTTATCTGGAAGTGTATTCTGATTCCATTTTTTTTCTTCATCTAAATATATTGCATCTGCTTTTTGCCAAACATCAATATTTAAATTTGGTTTCCAAATAGCTTGAGGGTCTGGTTTTGAAATAATATACTTACCAAATCTCTCAAGTCTTTTTCCATCTCCGCTATCTATTAGCTCATAATCTTGCCAACCTTTTGTTGAAAATAACTTCATATGCGCTAATATTATCATAAAATGGTAAAATAGAGCTATGTTAGTAGATGAAGTACAGATTTTTATTAAAGCGGGTAACGGCGGAAACGGTTCTGCTTCTTTTATAAGGAACTCTCAAACAGCTAGAGGTGGTCCTGATGGAGGCAATGGTGGAATTGGTGGGAGCATTTTTATTCAAGGTATAAATGACATTGATGCTTTGCAAACTTTTAGGTATGACAAAAAAGTTAGAGCAGAAGACGGAGTAAATGGCGGTAAGAATAAGTTATTTGGTAGAAACGGAGTGCATCTTATTATTAGAGTTCCTCTTGGTACTTTTTTTTATGATCTATCAAATAATACAAATTTTGAAGTAACCGATGAAGTAACCAAACATTTAATTGCTAAAGGGGGAAAGGGTGGAAGAGGTAACAATGAATTTAAATCATCCACAAATCAAGCTCCTAGGTTTGCAGAAAAAGGGGAGAGTGGAGAAGAAAAAAGAGTTAAGCTTGAGTTAAAGCTTATTGCTGACGTTGGATTAATTGGTCTTCCTAATGCAGGTAAAAGTAGTTTACTTGAGGTTTTAACTAATGCACACCCTAAGATAGGTAATTATCCATTTACAACCTTAGAACCTAATCTGGGTGTCTTAAGCGGCTTTATTTTAGCTGATATTCCAGGTCTTATTGAAGGAGCATCAGAAGGCAAAGGACTTGGAGTTAAATTCTTAAGACATATTGAAAGAACAAAAATCTTAATTCACTGTATTGATGCATCCTCAAAAAATCCATTAGCTGATTATGAAGTTATTAGAAATGAACTTAAGAGTTTTAATGAGGGCTTAATGGAAAAGCACGAGCTTATTGTAATTACAAAATTTGACTTAGTTAGTGACAAAGAAATATTAAAAATTGAGCAATTATTTACTAAGTTAGGTAAAGAAACTATTACAACTTCTATTTATGATGATGAATCTTTGGAAAAATTAAAAGTAAAAATTAAAGAATTTATTGATAAATAAAATTATCTAATGTTAATGGGTCTTGCAAGTGTTCCTCCACCGATAGACATTAATCTAAGGGGACTAGTGGTTCTGAAGTAGACAACTTGATTACTTGGCTGCTTTGAACTTGCATAAACTCTAACTATATCTCCTTTTTCTCTTCTTACTGTTCCTCCACTTCGAAAATAAACCACAACACTAGCACCCTCTCCTATGTCTCTTACTGGTTTAAAATCTCCTAGTCTTCTTTCTGTCAAAAACGAAAATATTAACAAATAGTTATAGTAAAATCAATGATTATTTATCACGCCTTGAACTAATAGCTCTTAAGTATCCAGCATACCTTGGAGCATGTTGTTCAATTCTTGCGATTATTAATTCAAACTTTGATCTAAGAACTGGAGACATTTCTCCAAATCCTTCAGCTTCAGTTAAGGTTTCTTCCATAACTACTGCTTTATCTTCTACTATATTTGAAGCACCATATCTACTTGCAGTAACATCTTCAACATCTTTGTCTAATACGCTTAAATAATTATCTCCTAAATATGTAAAATTGTCTGGATTAAGGGTAGAATAATCAGTATCATTTCTATATCCTATTTCTCCACAAAAAGCTGCATCAATATGATGTCCTATTTCATGAGGTAAGACAAAATCATTTGTACCGTCATAAAAAGCTTCCATATCAACATATATCCTATTAGGATTAGATATTGCTAAGCCAATAGCCATTGGCATGGCTTCATCTTCATATCTTCCAATACTTTTTACAAACCTTATTTCTACATCACTGGCTAGTCTTGCTACCTCTACTGGAAGATACTGTAAAGCTTGAATGGCAAGATATGTTCCTATAGCAAAATTTTTAAAATCAACATCTTCAGGTGGTAATAATTCAACATTTGCATAATCATCATGCTCATCTCTTTGCGTTGGAATAGTAGCTGTATAACCAAATTCTTGTAGAAAATCATTAAAACCTCCTAAAACATCATCAACTGTTTGTGCTTCAACTAATTTGTCATATGCTAGATTTGGATCAGAAAGAGTAACGCCAAATCTTTTAGCTTGTAACCTTACATATTTATCATACTTATTTGGAGTAGCTGGGCTTACGTCTTTTAATTCTTTAGGGTCTTTAGTATCAAAAATAGTTTGTACAACTTGTAAAGTTGACTGATCGACTGGGGGACAAGCATCTTGGCTTAGTGTAACATTTGTATTTATTAATGAATCAAGATCTACATTTGCGTTTGCTAACTTATCTTTTACAAATAATCCAGCACCACCAATACCCGTAGCAACTGCTAGGGTAATGCCTACAGCAGTACTTGCACGCCTTCTTCTTTCTTTTTGTGGATTATAGCTTCCGTTACTCTCAAAAACTGACATAAGAAAAGATTATACAAAATATAAACAATTAGTTCAACTATAGGATGCTATGGTTTAATAAAATTTGAGGCTGAAATAACAAGCAATACGCCAATTGTATTAAAAATAAATGATATAAGTATAAACTTATATATACTAACTTTAGAAATACCCATAAGACTTATTCCAAGCTCGTCTGGAAAAGGTGAAGCAATTATAATTGCTCCAATTACAGGCAATGTCCAGCTAAAATATTTTGTATGCAATACATGATTTATGTGATTACCGCCAAATTTTTTATATATATCTTCCATCTCATATACAAGATTATTCTTTATATACTTAAAAATAATTAAATCTCCCATAACAGCTCCAAAACCAGCAAGTAATCCAAGTTCTAATGGATGTAGCCCTTCAGCTAAAACGAGAAGCAGTACTGTTGCCGTAGCGATTGTAAAAGAAGAGGTAAAAAGAATACCTGCAATAAATCCACCAATATAGCCAAGTTGGCCAAATTTTAATAAAAATATATGGAATTCTTCAAACCTAGAAAGAAAGATTGCAAACAAAAAAGAAATAATAAGTATTGTTATATTTTTATATTTCCAGTGGTTAATTATTTGCATATTATTACTATAGCAAATTTTAGTATCTTTTAATCATTATTAGCAATCAGATATTTTTTTTCCATAAAGAGTAACAAAACAATAAAATGTTATAATTAACTTGTGAAAGTAACAAAATTTATTCACTCCTGTTTACTAATAGAAATTGATAGTAAAAAAATATTAATTGACCCAGGAGTTTATACTGCTAATTCTAATTCTTTAGATCTTAATTTAATTAATATGTTAGATTATCTTCTCATTACTCATGAACATGCGGATCACATGCATATCCCTTTAGTTAAAGAGATAGTAAGGATGTTTCCTAATATTAAGATAATTACTAATAATTCTGTAAAGAAGATATTAGGAGAAGAAAGAATTAATTCATTTATAACGGGCGATGATTTAATAAAAATTGAGGATACAAGACACGAAAAAGTATTTGGAATTAATCCACCAGAAAACCTATTATTTAATATAGGTAATTTCTTAACTCATCCTGGAGACTCACATAGCTTTGAAAATACAAATAAAGTACTAGCTCTTCCAGTACAGGCTCCATGGTGTAGCTTAACAGAGGCTGTTAATTTAGCTGAGAAATTAAAGCCAGAAATTATACTACCAATCCATGACTGGCATTGGAGTTATGATGCAAGAAGTTCTTTTTATCAAAGACTTGAAGATTATTTTAAAAATCTTGGAATTAAATTTATTCCACTTATTAGAGGAAAAGAATACGAAATGTAAACTCTACGAAAAATATTAGCTTATCGTAAACAAAATGGTTATGGTACTCATTATGTATTACAAGGCTTTATCTTCGAGATCTATTGTTAAGAGCTTGTTCCCATTTAAGCCTATATGGTGCTATGGTATGAGTTGTTCTGATGTCTTCATCTGTAATTTGTTGACGTAAAAGTCTTCTTGTCTTAAATTGTATTCCTGGTAAAGTCATATCTCGAACATAATAATCAAGAGTATCTTCATTTACTACTTTTACTTTTCTATGATTAATTGCAATATGAGTTCCTGCATATTCAATTACATGCGTTTCTTCCCTGGTCAATTCTATTGTAGTAAATGGAACTGGAACTCCTAATAAATATCGTTGTGCTTTTATTGTCATGAGGATGAATTATACATAGTCTGATATTAATAGTCAATTACTATAGGGATTAGTGACGCCAGAGGGATTCGAACCCTCGATTACTTGGATGAAAACCAAGTGTCCTAGGCCACTAGACGATGGCGCCTTATCGTACAGAATAAATAATTAGCTCTTTATCACTTAGCCACTAAATAAACCAAACGCACATACAATTATACCTTAAGAATGCCTTTTTTGGCAAACTATTTAAGTTTTTTCCTTAAGTTTTCTAATATATCTTTTGCGCTATCTTGTCCACCAAATCCAAATGCAATTCCTCCTGCTATTGCAACCATCGCAACAAGTCCTGTAAATAGTATTTTTATTAAGTCTGTTGCAACACCAAGCTGGGTAAGTACGGCAAGAATTACAAATATATTAATAGCCCATTTAACAGCAGAAGCAACAGTTGTTGCCGTCTGACTATCAACTCCTTTAACAGAAGCTAAGACTACATCATGTGCAATTCGTGCAAATACAAATCCAACAATTGCAATTACTGCTGCTACAAAAACGTTTGGAAGATAGAATAATACTTCATTTAAAACTGTAATTATTCTTGGAAGTCCCCAGACGTCTGCAGTTGGAACCAAGAAAACTAATATGACAAACCATCTAGCTATTTCAGCTAATATGTTTGTCCAGGTAAGTTCATCTTTTAACTCTGGTACTCCATATTTTTTAAGGTATGACTCTATTTTTAAAGCTTTAGATACACTTAAAATTATTTGTTTTACCAAAGAACCAACGATGACGCCAATGATTAAAATTATTGCTCCTGTGAGAAATCTTGGAATGAAACTTACTGTGGCATAGAAAGCATTATTAAAAGATGCAACTAAGGTTGTACCTATATCGGTCATTTATGTCACCTCCTTTCATCTTTAGATTACCCTTGTTATATATTTTTTTCTCTACGCTTGTCAAGAAGCACTACTAATTGGTATAATTTATAGCGAATGGGCCGGTAGCTCAGCGGTAGAGCAGGAGCCTTTTAAGCTCTTGGTCACAGGTTCGATCCCTGTCCGGCTCACAGAAATTTTGATTGAACACCAAATTCCGGGGTTTAGCTTTAGATAAATTTAAGGATTAAAATAGTCGTAAACTGCTTTAGATAAATTTACTATTCTCTCATTTGCTCCTTTAGGATTAGTACTATCTGATAAAACCACAATAATATATTCACCACTTGGTGAGTAAACAATGCCACTGTCATGACTTATGCCACCTAATTCTCCAGTTTTATGAGCAATAGGAGTATTTAGTGGTAGGTTTTTAGGTAATTTTTCATTTAATACTTGTCTTTTTAAAAGAAATATCATTTCAGAAGTGTTTTGAGAGCTACCAAGTTCTCCTTTATAGAGCTTATTAAAAAATAAAGCTATATCACTTGCTGAGGTTAAGGGTAAACTATCTGTTCCTCCAACTGTTGAGTCTGTAAAACCATATTCATCTAAGAATAATTGAACTTGGGATAGTCTAACTGTAAGAGCAAGAAGAAGTGCTGCATAGTTATCAGATTTAGTTATCATAAGATTTAGTGCGTCTTTTACGCTTAAAGAGATCGTACCTTCTTTTTGCTCAGCAGTTTCTTCATCAATCTTAAATCTTTCATTTAAAGTTTTTACATCCTGCGTTAAAACCTTATCAAGACTTAGTTTTCCCTCATCAATCCATTTATAAACTGTTGCCATCACCCAAAGCTTATAAAGTGATGCACTATCAAATTTCTTATGTTCATTATAAAAATATTCTTCTCCTGTTTTTAAATTAATAATTGCCACTCCATAGTTATCAGTATTTCCAGCTAGTGCTTCATCAACAATTTTTTTTAATCCATCACTTTTTGGTATTAATTTTTCTGTTACTGCAAGAACAGCTTGGGAGCCTTTTGCTAAGGGAGAAATTATATCTTTACTTATAAACTCATTTGTACTTTTTTGATCTAAAAAAATGCTTTTTACAAGTAATCCTACTACGACAATAAATAATACTAAAACAAACCAAAATAAGAGTTTTTTAATTAAACTTTTCTTTGTATTTCTATAACTTACGTGGTAATTAAGTGAATAGTCCTTATCAATCATTGTGAGAAGACTATATTCGGTTTAAGGACTAATTTCAATACTTATTTGAAATATTACTAGCAATCAAAAAATAAAAGTTGTAGAATACCTCTTGGATTTATTCATATGAGTCAAATACATGAATTAGCTGCTTTTAAACCATTTCCACCTGAAAGAGCAAAGGTAGGGTTAGATCAAAAAGTAACTCAAAGCTTAGATATTCTTACAATGCATACTGATCTTTCTATATTAGGAGATTATGCGGCAAATGCTAATTTTTCTATTGATGGAATGAGACAAGGTGTAATACCAAGGCTTAGTCCCTTCGATCTTCCACATCTTCCAGAAGGCGCAACACTTGTTCGAATACCAAAAGAAAAAATAGAACAACTACAAGAAGAAAGATCATATGACTTAATTAGATGGAATACCCCAGATAGATTTTTATTTAGATTAAAACTTGGTCAAGAAGAATTTGTTCCTCCAGTTCCAGGTAGATCAAGAGTTATGGATGATTTACATTCCAAAGGCAAAGTTGTAAGCTTTTCCGATCTTAAAATTGAAGCACCTGAGCCAGTTAATGGTAGAAAAAGTAGAAAAAGAATTGATCAGGGAATCGAAGCAAATATTATGGGTCAAGGCCGTATTCCTTTTGCATTAGGATCAGTTCCTGACGTTGGAAGCGAACTTGCATATATTACAACTGCAATGGCAAATGGAATGGTATTTGTATCAAGAGATAAGCTTTTATCTGACCCAGATCAGCAAGCAACAGTTGTTAGAAACGTTATTAACTACCTTAAAAGTGTCCAATTACCAGAAGAATTAAAACCAAACGATGAGCAACTAAGTGAATTTACTCAAATAATTGGCTTAACAGAACCGTTAACTGATACTAATGAAGATGAAGTAAGAGAAAAGTATTACAAAGCACTAAGAGGTTCTTGGGTAGCAAATGTAGGGGCAGCTATTGAAGCAGATGCACAAGGTGATAATGGCTCTAAAGCACTTGATAGGGCACAAAAACTATACGATGCAGGCTGTCGTATGTTTAGAATATATTCACCAGAAGGTGGTATGGAAATAGTTGATACTGCAAAAGCATTAAGAAAAATGTTTGCAGAGGACAGTAGTGTAAAAATAATAGGTGGACAAATAATGGATGCAAAAACAGCTCTTAAAGCAGAACATGCAGGCTGTGATGCACTATTTATTGGAGTTGCTGGAGGAAGTCAGTGTACAACTTCAGTTAATGCTAATATTCCCGTTAACACTCCAAATTTACTGTACGAACTTCGAAGAGGAGAAATAAGCATTCCAGTAGGTATTGAAGGCGGGGGAGTAGGAGAGGATATAAATACAGCGTTTGTTTTAGGAGCATCTTTTGTTTCAAAACCAGGAGAACTTGGCAGATCTTGGGAAGGACTTGGAGGAGAATATGTCTTTGAAGGAGTAGATAAGGAATATTATATGGTTTACAGTGGAGAAGCATCAGTTTCGGCAAAATGGTTTAAAGACTCAATAGACAGAGTTGGTAGGCCACAATACGTTGAAGGAGAAACAGGTGTAAGAAAGCTAGATAAAGATAAAATGTCTATGACAGGAGCAATTGCAAGGCTTAGGGGACAATTAGCTATTGGCCTTGTATTTCAAAGAGCTGAATCAATTGCAGAGCTCCATACAAGAACTGCAGACAATATTGCCTTTGCTACAACCAGTGCTTCTGAAAAAAGCCAAGCATACGCTAAATAGTTTAGTCTTCTTAGCTTTCCTTTAGTCAAAAATTCATATATAATAATCCTTCAGTAAAAATGGATAAAATCATCGTAAAAGGAGCAAGAGAGAATAATCTAAAGGACATAGACCTTGAAATACCAAAAGGTAAGCTTGTT
>JBBTVW010000025.1:0-17099 GCA_038063075.1 Patescibacteria group bacterium
GGAAAAGTAAGACAGGTAGAAGCATTAAGGGTAACCCCAGGTCTGCTTATTATTTTAACTGGGCCAACAGCTGCTGGTAAAACTGAAATTAGAGAAAGAATGATTAAAGCGGAGAACAGCGTATTTAGGCCTCTTGTTACAACAACCTCAAGAATAAGAAGAGAAAGCGAAAGAGAAGGAATTGATTACCACTTTGTCACACCAACTAATTTCGTACAAAGACTTGAAGAAGGTCAATTTGTTGAGCACGCAGAATACGGAGGAAATCTCTATGGAACTACAAAAGAAGAACTAGAAAGAGTATTAAATGGAGAAAGGCTTATTTCAACAATGGAAATATCAGGTGCAGCCACTTTCGCAACACATGTAAGAGGAGTTTATGGAGCAGATGATGCTGAAAAAATCCTAAGTAAAACCATTATTCTTTTTATTGACCCAATCTCAAAAGAGGCACAAAGAAAACGCTATGAACAAAGAGAAAAAGGACTTGGGGCTTTTGCAGTACGCGATGTTCAAGACCAAGACATGATGGAAGAATACGCAGATAGATTTACTCATAAAGTGCCAAATAGAGATGGAGAGCTTGAGCAAACCTTAGCAAGAGTTAAAGAGTTAATTGAAGAACAATTCGAAGACTTATCAAAAGAAGAAATTAGCTAATCTTTTCTAAGATATAAGAACTTAAATTATCTACAATTATTCTCTCCTGTTTTGCACTATCTCTGTCTCTTACAGTAACTGTATTGTCTTCTAATGTTTGGAAATCAATAGTAATGCAATACGGAGTTCCTGCTTCATCTTGAGCAAAATATCTTTTACCAATGTTTCCCCTATCATCCCATGCAGTCATAAATTGTGGCCTTAAGCTCTCGTAAATTTTTCTTGCTTTATCAACCAACTCTGGCTTATTTGCTAAAAGCGGAAAAACAGCTGCTTTATATGGAGCAATCTTTGGATGAAGCTTTAAAATCGTTCTGCCATTATCTTCAACATAGGAATCAAGTAAAAAGAAAAGCGTTGACCTATCAACTCCACCTGATGTTTCAATTACGTGTGGTGTATATTTTTCTCCATTCTCGTCTACGTAGGAAAGCTTATGTCTTGATAGATCCCATTCTCCTCTATGATGAACTCCTTCAAACTCAGACCAACCAAAAGGAGCTTGATATTCAATATCTTCTGCATATTTTGCATAATGAGCTCTTTCATCATCTTCATGTTTTCTAAAGCGAAGCTTTTCTTTAGTCATTCCTAGAGAAACATACCAATCCATTCTTTGTTTTTTCCAATATTCAAACCAGGTATCCCCTTCTTTTTCTTCTGGTTTTACAAAGAACTCTAGTTCCATTTGCTCAAACTCTCTGCTTCTATATGTAAAATTACCTGGAGTTATTTCATTTCTAAAAGCTTTACCAATTTGTGCAATTCCAAAGGGGATTTTAACTCTAGTTGAAGAAACTACATTTTCAAAATTAACAAATGCTCCCTGTGTTATCTCTCCTCTTAGGTAAATCTCTGATTGTTTTCCTTCAACGATACCAAGATAGGCTTTAACTAAAAGATTAAATTTCTGAGGAGTTGTCCATTCAACTTTTTCTTTGTGGGATTTTTCATGAGCACTTACTTCATCTTCTTTATCTGCTCTAAATCTTTGGTGACATACCTTACACTCAACTAATGGATCTGTAAAAGCATCTACATGTCCTGATTTTTGCCAAACAGTTGGATTCATCATGATAGCTGCATCAACACCTACCACATCATTTCTTAATTGAACCATCTGCTTCCACCATTGGTCTTTAATATTTTTCTTAAGCAAAACACCTAAAGGACCATAGTCCCAAGTACCTGTTAAACCCCCATAAATTTCACTTCCTGGATAAATATATCCCCGTCTTTTACAAAGTGCTACAATTTTTTCCATTAAGTTTTCCATTAGGCTTATGATATCAAATCTCTTCTCAACTTAAAACTAGGAAGAAAACTGATAGAGGATTGGTCTTGTTTTAAGTTTTCTTTCAAGTATTTCTTCTATTAAGACTTTAGTATTTATTTTAAGATTTTCAGTGTGTTTATAAAATCCAAGTAATTTTAAAATCTCAATTTCAAATTCATAAATAACATTTGAAAGTATTTCTGCACTTGAAAGTTTTTTTAAAGTAGTACTTAGGAGTTCAAAGATTTCTTCATTAGCTTGATTTTCTGCACACAAACCATCAACTAATTCACAAATATGGAATGCGCTTCCTATTCTTTTTAAATCGCTTTTAAGTAATGAGTAATTTTCAAAAGATTGTACTTCAGTTAAAATTGGCATTAAGCTTGCTTGATGAAGACTAAGCACACAGTGGTTTAGAAGTTCGATATGACCAGATCTTTTACTTGAAATTTTCCTAACACCTTTTGCTTTTATTTGAACTTTACCTAAAGACTTTGTAAAAACAGTTATAATCCTATCAGCCTCACCAATATTTCTTCTTTTAATTACTATCCCTTCTAATTTAAAGGACTTCATTTTATCTAAGAGTTAGGTTTAATGTCTTGTCTGCGGATAGCTTAAATTCTTCTAATTTTCTACCATTAACATTTACGAGATATTCATTAGCATTTGTTCCAGGTTGTTTTTGAATCATAAGCGGTAAAACAGATTTGTCTCCAAGCTTAAATGGAAGTGAATAGGTAAGAGTTAATTTTGCAACACCTTGTGGTCTTACTGTAATAAATCCTTCAAAGACTGTTTTTCCAAGCTCATCATAGGTTTTCATCTTAACTTCAGATCCTTGGCTACTTACCAGCTTACTTCCTTTTGGAACATAAACTCTAAACCAATCTCTTAAAACTGCGTTTAAGCAAAGATTTCCTCTTTCTAGATTACAATCAGATGGTGGAAAAGGATTTTTGTAATTTACTGTAACTGTTTTTGTGATTGCCCCATCACTTCCTACGCTATAATCTTGTGTAACATTTTGGGAAACAAACATATTTGATTTTGCTCCTCCAAAGTTTGCTTCGTTTAAGTGAAGATAATCACCATCAAACTCCATAATTCTGCCTGCTGCATTAAGACCTTCTAAACCAAGTTGTGCTTGATCATTAAACATATTAAAGAGAATGTGTTTTTCTGAAATCTGAGTTAACATTGTTTGGAACAATGGTCCCCAATAAAGCTTTGGAGAAGATGAGAATGCTTTTTGCATAATGGCATACATAAGCTGGCCAATTATGTCTTTCCTGTTTGCCCTTGTTCCCTGAACTGGTCTATCAGCATATTCTTCTAATTCATAAATTACTTGTGGGCAATCACATCTTGGATCGTTTTTAGTTGTAAACTTAATTCCACCTGCATCAATATCTCCTAAAATCTCCATTGCAGCAACCAAAGCTTGAGTATCAACAGCAATAATTCCATCGATATTTGTTTTTCCTCTAGCCCTGTTATAAAGCTTCATAAACTCAGTCATAGAAACTTTAAAATCAGGTGAAAGATTACTGTCTCTTAAATTCAAAACATTTACATTATCTAAATAATCCAAAATTGGGGCTGGGGCTTTAGATTTTCCAGAAATTGTATTATCTAAATCATAAATATCACTTGATGCTTCAACATGGACTACTCCGCTATCTAATCTAAAGACTGAATAGGCTGTAATAAAACCACCGGTTGGTCTTATTTCTTTATCATTTTGGAAGACAATTAAGTATTTTTTATCATCAGGTTCTCCTAGTAAAACTGGGAGAATTTTAATAAGAGGCCTTGAGTTATTAATTAAAGTAACACTTTGATCTGTAAGTAATCTTAAGTTCTCAAGTCCACTTCTAACTTTTTTACCTGCTCCAATAGCTGGATAATGACCTGGATCAACTTGATCAATTTCTTTTTGAACAATAGAAAGCTTATCTGCAATATCATCAATCTTTGGCGTAATCTTGCTCATTGTTCTAACAGCTGTTTCAATTCTTTGTTGAGCACTTCCTCCTACAAAACTTCCTTGACCCTTAAGACCAAGTAAGTCTGCATATGGCTTTATAGAATCAACTAAGATGGTTGCAGCCCCTAATCCTTCAAAGCCTGCGTTTAAAAGATGATCTGCATCGTTATAATACCAACTTGCAATAGGTACAAATTTTAGATATCCCATTGCATGAAGATTTTTCTGTACATCAACTAAGCTATCCTTTGTTTTAGCAAGCTCAACAGATGCTAACTCTACATCCTGTTTTTTAATTGCATCAGCAGTAACCTTTGCCTGTGCATAAGTTACTTTTACCGCCTTGTAAGTTTTTAGTGCAGGAATAACTACTGCAATAGTTGATAAAACAACTAGAAGTAAAACTATAGCTAAAGATACTTGAAATTTTCTGTTTTTAAAAAGTATTTTAAGTTTTTCTTTTAAATTACCAAATCTTTTTGGTGAAGAATATGCTGTTTGTGGAGCTTGAGCCGAAATTGGATTAACAACTGACTTAGGAGTTTCAAAATTAATCTTAGATAGATTATCCATACACATTATCATATATGGAAATGTTAATCTATGTCAACTTATGATAAATTATCTTTCAGATACTGCAACCAAAGCGTTTTTGGAGATTTGACGAGTCAATAACTAGTTGATTTCTAATTGTGTAAAATCTTTTATACAAATACTTGCTCCAATTAAATCTTCTTTAGTGTGAGTTGTTAAAATTCCTATAACCTTCATCTCTGCACTTTTTCCCGATTCAACTCCTGGAGGACTATCTTCAAAAACTAGGCATCTTGAGGGATCTACACCCAATTGCTCTGCAGTTTTTAAATATATTTCTGGATCTGGTTTTCCGTGAATAACATGCTCTTCACCTAAAATTAAATTAAATAAATTTTCTAATCCTAAGTTTTCAAGAATAAATTTTCTGTTTTTCTCAAACGCAGTTGTTGCAATAGCTATTTTATAATTACGAGCTCTAAGTTTTAAAATAAAATTTCTCAAACCAGGAACTTCTTTAATAAACTGGGCATAAATTTCTCTATAAATTTGTTCTTTATCCTCCGAATATTTTATTATTTGATCCTGAGAAAGTGGTTTATTTAGTATTAATGGCAATATTTCGCTATTTTTTCTGCCTGAAAATTTTTTCTCAAACTCCTCACTTGTAAGATTTAATCCATGTCTACTACAAAATTCAATCCACGCCTTTTTATGATATGTCATATCATCTACCATAGTGCCATTTAAATCAAAAATTACTGCTTGAATATTTGAAAGGTCTAACTTAACTTTATCCATAAATAGATTATATTAAACTAATATTTTACAGTGCGCCTTTACCTGAAAGCATTGCCCATGGGGTTTTTAAAATAATCCAAAGATCATAGATAATCGATCTTTTTCTAACATAGGTTTCATCCATTTTTATTCTTTTATCAAAGTTTATTTCACTTCTTCCTGATACCTGCCAATAACCTGTTAGGCCAGGTTTTATAGAAAGCACAACCTTTACGGCACTTTTTGTATTAGGATATTGCTTTTGTTGCTCAACTAACTCGTCTGGATAATAAGCTCTTGGACCAACTAAACTCATATCTCCTTTTAAAATGTTAATTAGCTGAGGAACTTCATCTATTGAGTGTTTTCTTAAGAAATGACCTACTCTTGTAATTCTTGGATCATCTTTTAGTTTGTAGCTGCCTTTTTTATATTCGTGGAAGAGTTTTGAGTATTTGGGGTTATTGCGAAGTATTTCATGAGCATTTTCAATCATACTCCTAAACTTATACATCTTAAATAATCTTCCGCCCTTTCCAACTCTCTCAGGCGTATCAGCAAGTACTGGGCCATTTGTATCAAGCTTTATGGCTACTGAAGCCATTAAAATGACTGGAGAAAAAAGAATTAAAAGAATAAGGGAAAAAGCTATGTCCATCAGCCTTTTAATAAATTCGTATATACCGCTTTTTTTAACTTCTGTATAAGGCATAATTTATGTTAAATCTTCATGTGGGGTTCCTGCAAGACTTTCTACTAGTTTTTTAATTTTAGGAACAGATGTTTTAGGACAAACCAAAACTACATCATCTGTTGTAATTACAAGCATTTGCGATAAATCTATGCCAACAGTTAATTGTTTTGTGTAGTTAAATATTAAAGTATCTTTTGAATCTTCAATTATTACATTTCCTTTGGTTACATTTTCATCCTCTGATTCGCTTAAAGCCTCCTTTAAGGCTTCCCAAGCACCAATATCACTCCAACCAATATCAACTGAGATTACATTTCCATATTTTATATCCATTCTTTCTGGAATTGCGTTATCAAAGGATATTTTTTCAATAGTTGGATAAACCTCATCTAAAATACTTTCAAACTCTTCTGTATCAACAGCTTGGTGAATTTTTGAAAGATCTTTATATAAATCTGGGACTAAAGTTTCAAATAAATGCCATAAAAATCTTGGAGTTGTAACAAAATATCCTAAATTCCAAGCATGATGTCCATCTTTTACAAAGCTCTCTGCTGTTGACAAATGAGGCCTGTATTGAAAAGCTGAAAAAGTATAAACTGGAATTTCTCCAAAATCTTGTATTTTTTCACCAAATTCAATGTATCCTAAATTTTGACTTGCAAATCTTGGTTTTTGACCAATGAAAACAATTTTTTGTGGGTCTTTTTCAATAATTTTTTCTGCAGCAGAAAGTGCATCCCTAAAGATGTCTTCTTTTTTAACCAAATGATCACTTCCCCAAAGTATTACAAATGGTTCATCAGGAAATCTTTTTGCAAAAATTGACGTTACAAGCCCTACGGCCGGTCCAACGTCTCTCATTTGAGGTTCTATGATAATATTTTCTTCTGGTAACTCTGGGAGTTGTTCTAAAACAATATGCTTGTAATCTTTACCTGTAGAGATAAAAATATCTTCCCATTTAAAAAGAGGGAAGAGTTTTGCAACTGCAATTTGCAGCATTGATTTATCTCCTACAATTTTTTCAAACTGTTTTGGAGTATTTTTTCTGGAAAGTGGCCAAAGCCTTGTTCCTACTCCACCTGCAAAAATTACTGCTTTCATAAATTCTTGTTTTTGATAACTGCATTAATACTTTCTTTAAAATTATTTAACGAAAATCTTAAAGCATTATCCCTACATGATGTCTCATTATATAGCGAACTTGTAAATTTTTCCAATACCTTTTTTAATGAGTCAGTATTTTGCTCATCAAAAAACACTCCACTAACACCCATCTTTACAATATCTAGGGCTCCTCCGCCTCTAAAAGCAATAACTGGTCTACCAAAGTAATTAGCCTCAATCATCGTTAAACCAAAATCTTCAAGGCCTGGAAAAACTAAAGCTTTACAATTTTGGTAATACTTAAATAGCTCTTTATCTGAAACATTTTTTATAAATTCAACGTTTCCCTTTGCCATTTTCTTAAGATTAGACTCCTCTCCTCCAGTTCCAATAATTATTAAACGCTGTCCTGTTTTATTAAAAGCAGAAATTGCTAAATCAATCTTTTTATAAGCAACCAGTCTTGAAACAATAAGAAAATAGTCTCCAGTATTTTTTGTTAATTTCATATCTGGAAAATCAACTGGGGCAAAAATAACCCTTGAATCCCTGTTGTAATATTTCTTTATTCTTTGCTTAACTTCGTTTGAAATAGCTATTATCTCATCGGGCCTAAAGGCTGCTACCTTATCAAAACTTCTTAAGTACAAAACAAAAGGAGTTGCTAAAAACCTAACTAAGCTATTTTTAAAGTAAATGTCATAGCCACTCCACAAATATCTTGTAGGGGTAAGGCAATACGAGATATGTAATGTTTTTGGTTTTGTAATAACTGCTTTTGAAAACTCACTGGTTACAGAAATTACCAAATCATACTCATCAAAATTAAAGCTTTCAAAAGCCATTGGCATTAGTGTTGCAAACAACTCATGTGATGATTTTGCAAAGGGAAAGTTTTGTAAAAAAGAGGTTTTTACTTTAAAAACGCTTGCCCACAAAGCTTTATCTTTATCATAAACTGAGGTATAAAGATCAGCATTTGGAAATATTTTTTTTAGAGATAAAAGCACCCTTTCTGCTCCTCCCCATTTATTTACCCTATCGTATACTATTGCTACTTTCATATATACCTAGCGTTAAATCTGCCATTTTCTCCCAAGAGAAAAACTTTACTCTTTTGGCTCCTTTTTGAATAATTTTTTCAGTTTTTTCTGCTTCTTCTTTAGCAAACTTTAATTTATCTTTAATATCTTTTGGATCTTCTGGATCAAAAAATATTGCTCCGTCTTTACAAATTTCTCTATGAACCTCAATGTCAGAAGCTAAAACCAAACAGCCTGCAGACATTGCCTCAACTGCTGTTAAAGAAAAACCCTCCATAAAAGAAGGAATTAATGTTCCTAGGGCATTTTTATATAAAGAGAGTACATTTTCATCACTTGGGTTATCAAGAAAAATAATATTATCTTTTAAGTAAAGCTTTTCTATTTGTTTCTCTATACTTTTAAAGAAGAAATCTTTTTTACCAACTAAGACTAGTTTTACATCTTTATTCTTTGGTTTTTCTACAAAAGCCTTAAAACCTAATAAAAGATTTTCAACGTTTTTATGAGGATAAAAATTACCAACACGAAGGAAATATTTTCCATTTATTAAAGATTTATCACTTGCCTTACTAATCTTTTCAAATCCACCCTCATAGGTAACAATAATTTTTTCTGCATTTATTTTATAAGCTTTGAGCAAATCATTTCTAACAGTATTTGATGGAACTATTACTTTTAAAGACTTTCTTAAGGCATTATTTAAAATAAAAAGATAGCTTTGTCTTTTAAGTAAATAAAGTGGGTATGGAAGAGTTGAGGCTTTACCAGTTTTAAATTTATTAACTATTAAATCATGGAGAGTAATAACATATTTTTTTCTGTAAAAAATAGGGACTGAAAAATAAGGAAAGTGAAAAAGATCAAAGTTATAACTATTTAATAATCTCGTAAACTTTGTTTGCTCTGAAATACTATGCCATTTAATATCTGAGATTACTATTTCCCATTTTTTGTTTTTGATGCTTTTTTTAACATTTTCAAAGTCTAGTGTTCCTACAAAAATTACATAACGATTTTTCTTATCAATTCTTGCAAGATTTATTGTTAGGTTCCTAATGTATCTTCCAACACCTGTTTGACTCCAAAGTCTGGCATCAATTCCAATATACATGTGCTCATTATACAAAGGATGAGGACTTATTACAAAGAAGACATATAAATTTTATTAAGTTTTTCAGAAATTATCTTCCAATCATAGTTTTGTTCAACAAATTTTCTACTGTTAATTGTTAGCTTTCTATATAAACTCAAATCAAGAGAAAGATTAACTACGCAATTTGCTAAATCATCAGCACTTTCTGCTGATAACACATGGATTCCATTTTGAGCTTCTAATCCTTCTATTCCTAAATTTGTCGTTACTATACCAACACCTGAGGACATAGCTTCTAAGACCTTGTAGCTTGTTCCACCCGCAGCTCTTAGAGGAGCAAGTAAGATAAATGATTTATTAAAAATATTCCAAGTCTCTTCTTTATTATTTGTATCAAAAACAACACTTGGTATTTTATATTCTTTAAAACTATCAGGAAGATTTCTACCAACAACCCAAAGCTTTAAGTCAAAGTCTTTATTTAACTCGCTAAACTTACTCATTACTTTTGGCCAGATCTCTTTTAAGATAAACTCAAGACTATCTCTATTTTGTAACCATTTAAAATCACCTATGAATAAAACTCTTTTTTCTTTAGGTAAGCCTAAGAAATCTCTAAAGAAAAACTTTTCCGTATCAACTCCATTTGGAACCACTGAAACGCCTTCTCTTTGCATTATTTTTTTCTCAACATTTGATACTGCAACGAGTTTTTTTACACTATCCCATGCTTCTTCTTCTTTTTTCTTAATCTTTAATATATCGATAAGTAAAAAAGGTTTAAAAAGAGGATTAACAAGGTCAGCATATCTTTTATAAACCATGTATTCAATATTGTGCTCGACTAAGACAACTGGGATTGTAACTTTTGGAAGATTTTGAAAAACATAAAATGTTTCAACGTGTATTAAATCAAATGTTTCCCTAACCATTTCATCTCTAATTGCTGTTTTCATTTCCTCACTTGTATGACCTGTTATTAAAAATGGATTTTTAGAAAAGCCAGTTTTAATAATATTTTGAATGGTCCATTGTTTCTTTCTTGGAACTGTAATAACTTTCTTACATACCTTACTTACTTCGTCTATATCTTGTTGTGTTTGAAAATCTCTTTTCTCACAAATTAAAGTAATCTCATTTTCTTTTGATAAGTGCTTAATTAGGTTATACAACCTAATATGTCCACCTGAATAAAGAGGAAAAGGTAGATATGAAGAAATCATTAATATTTTCATGGTTTTTCGTTTAGATTAAATATGACGTATTCTTTGGTAACCGCAACAATCTTATACTCAGTTCCAATGCCAAGATCTTCTTTGGTTGGATTAACTAAGACTAGATATGCAGCACCCATTTGCACCATTTCTGGCAAACTTTTTTGAAAACTTGCCCAACCTTTTCTTTTTGTTTGATAAAGAAAAGAAGTATCACCATTATAATTAGCAATTATTTTTGCATCTTTTGGAGTAATTCTATCAACTGCAGCTCCAGCGCTAATGATTGATGGATTATTAATATTGTAATAATCTCTAACATAATACCAGCTAAGCATTATTGAAAGAATTGTACAAACTAAAAATACACTGTAAAAAACATATTTATTAACTTGTCCAAGTGGTTTTGTTAAAAATACTCCACCAACACCTAAAAGCATACAAAGGGATGGAATAATTAATATCTGGTAATAATCATGTTGAACATTTCCTCTTGCAATAACTACCATATAAATTAGGGATGATAAAACAAAGGAAAGAAGAAACAATAATTCTTTTTTTAAATTTAATCTTAAAAATCCTAAGATTAAAAGAGGTAATCCAAAATATCCTAAAATTAGTCTTGAAATTCTTTCTCCAAAAAGCCAATAAAAATATGCTCCTTTAAACCTTATATTTCCTTCATTAAAAAGCCAGTTACTTGCAGGAATACCCGCTGGAAAATTAGTCATCCACATTCTCCATAAAGCAAGTGGAATAACTGACAAAACGGCAAAAATATAAAGTTGCCATTTCTTTAAAACACTAAATCCAAATTTCTCAAAAGACATATAGATAATTGGCAGTGTAAAAAACAAAGCATAAGGTTTTATTAAAAAACTAACGCTTGTAAATACTAAAGAAAGAATAAAATAGAGCCATTTTTTCTTATTATTAGTATCTACTAAATCAATCCATTGACCAAAAAAATAAATACCGCCTAAAATTGCTGTAACCATCGATGGGTCAGGGAGAATAGTTCTTGAGAAATAAATATTAAAAGGAAGAAATAGGAAAAATACAAAAGAAATAAATGCAGCTGATGCACCAAAACGCCTTTTTACTATTAAAAACAAAAATACTGCAGAAAGCATTGAGGCTCCAATTGAAACAAGTCTTCCCCACTCTTCTAAAGTTAAGATGCCAAGCGATTTAAACAAAAACCCTTGCAAGAAATTATAAATTGGAAACTCTACAAATCTATAACCCTCTGGATTATCAAGTCCTGATGGAACGTTGGATAAATCATCAAACTTGGGATGTAATAAATCAAATCCATTTTCTACAAAATTTCTTGAGACTGAGGATGTGTCTGCCTGACGCCAAGAATGCCAATCAGCAATAGGGGAATCAAATCTATAAAGCCTAAAAACAAAACCTAAGATGAAAAAAACAATTAATAGGATTAATTCAAATTTTCGCATTAGTGTTATTTTAGTTTATTGATAATTCTTTAGCAATTAGACCTCTTATCTTACAAGATACCTATCTATTTCACCGAGACTACCATCTTCATTGAAGACAAATACTCGCTGTATTGGAGAAAGACCTGCGGTTTGCAGAGCTGTATCTAAACTTGTATGGATATAAACTTTTGCATCTTTATTTTGAAAAGAAAACCACACAGCATCACTTAAGCCAACTGGAAATACCCATGCATCTCCTACTTTTTGAGGAACATCTACAAAATGGAATGTAACCTCTCCCTTTGACCAGGCATCTGTGTAAAGCGCATCTATTGAGACAAAGAATTTCCTTACTTTTTCTCCTGCTCCTGCCCAATCAAAATATGCTTGTTGAACCTGAATTATTTGGAAAAGTGAAAAAACAATAACAATTACAGAAACTGTTAGAAGTGCAATTTGTTTTCCTTCTTTAAGCAGGAATTCATAAAGCTTATTTAGTAAAAATACAAAGATTAAAATTAAACCTAAAGAAGCAAGATAGCTGTATCTTGATGTGATATTACCAAGGCCTAAATATGGAAGAAGTGCAAATACAAAAAACATTAACCCAAATAAAACAATTTTCTTATCATTTCCAAAAAGTATCTTAAGTTTTACTTTATATGCATAAACCAGACCAGCTAATGCTACTACACTAAGGATAACAGGTATCATCAAATTTACTCTAAATAAGGCTCTTAGTGCTTCATATAAAGAAAGGGAACTTTGCCCAACTACAATAAGTGCTGTGTAACCAAGTAGGTTTCCTGCAAAATTAAATGGAAGCATAGCAAAATCATAATTATAATCTCCACTTAGCCAATGGCTTTGAGACATAAAGCGAAGGAGTAAGTAGACAACCACTGGCACAAAAAGAAGTAGATAATCCCATCTCTTAGTAAATGTTTTAATAAATGGTAAAACGCCATCTTTTGCTTTAAAACTTAAGATTAAAAGCGGTATGATAATTCCCATTTCATGAAATGTTAATCCTAAAGATAATGAAAGAATAGAAAGAATATAGAAATAAATTTTCTTTTTTTCATCCCAGAGTATAAAGAATAAAATAGCTAAAAGTGCAAAAAATGCAGCAAACAAATGACCTATTGAAGAAATCCAAAATACTGCTTCTGTGTAACCGCTTAAAATAAGGAATAAGAATGCGCTTAGTGCTGCAAGAATTTTATTATTTAATATTTTTTTAGCAAGTAAGAAAAAGAGAAACGAAACACCAAAATGTAAAAGCAAAGAAGCTATATGATAAACTGCCTGATTTAACCAAAAGATAGATTCCATAATGTAGAAGAATACTTTAGTACCTGGTCTATAAAAGAATCCATTTGAATTTGTAAAATAACTAATTATTCTCTCAAGAAAAGAACAATTATTAGTACAATCCCCTGCCCATCTTAGCCAAGTAAAATCATCTCCGACAAAAAAGTTATTAAGCATTGGCGAAAAGAGTAATATTGCAAATAAAAGAAGATATATACCAATAGCAAAACTTGAGGTAGCAATTTTTTTAAGCTCGTTAAGTAAATTAATCTCTGATTTTTGATATAGCATTAATACACCAAGAGTAATTCCAACCAACATCCAGAGTAAAAACGCAATCTTTGATGCTTCAAATACATCAATCAAAGTTGCATTAAGGAATAAACCAATTGCTCCTGCCCCAAATCCAAGCACGAAACTTTTAGCAAGAGGTGATTCAATGTCTTTAAATCCTTTCCTTATATAAACTAAAAGAGAAGTAAAAATTGCAAAGAAGGCTACAAAACCAAGCAATCCAATTTCTCCTAAAATTCTAAAATAGTTATTATCAACAGCTAAACTAACTGAACCATATCCACTTCCAATCAAAACATTTCTAAAAAATGCCTCAAGCGCTCTTGGCCACTCACCCTGAAAACGAGTAGTAAAAGAAAGATCATAAGCAGCAGCTCTTTTAACAATAAAATCACCATGAAGAACTAAGATTTGAGCAGAAAAAGTAGCTTTAATGTCTGATGGTAATTCATAATAAAAATTGCCAAGCCTTCTTATAACAGGAGATAAAGCTAAATTAATATAACCAGTTCCCTGAGGCAGCGTTTCTCCATTAGACACGTTTGTGGCCTGAACAAGAGGAACTTCTGGTGGAATTAATTCAAAAACTAAAAGAGCTGACTCAGATGCCCTAAGAGTCTCTTCATTTCCCAAAATTGCACCAATAAGCTCAACTTTATCTTTAACTCTTTTTTGTAAAACAATTTTATCCTTAATTGAGTCTTTAGAAACAAATTTAACATGACCAACTGAGTCACCTGTTTTTGCATCAACTAATACATCAACGCTTGAAATTGTACTTTTAAAGCGATCTAGAATTGTTGGCTTAAATGTAATTATTAGTAAAGCAGCAACTGCAAGAAGGGGAATAACTAAGAAAATAAACTTTTTCTTTTGAAAGAAGAAAACAATTAAAAGAGAAATAAATAATACAAAAAGAGAAACTCTTGAAACAGTCATAAACAGTAAAATTAAACCAAGGAAAGAGGTTAATAAAAGAAATATTTTTATAAACCAATTTTTAAAACCAAAGACTAAACTTACTACAATTGGTATTACTAAAACTAAATAAGCTGCAAGATCATAGTGCCCTGCAAAAGTTGAAGATACTCTAGACAAACTAGAAAGAGTTATTGGAATTCCTTTAGCAAACTCTTCATTCATTGTTAAGTATGCTGGAAAACTAAGATATTTTTGACCAAAGCCATAGCCTATTACCCCTAAAAGGGTAAATACTAAGACTGCAATTATTATTGGGAGTAGCCTTTTATCTTTCATTCCCTGATAGGCAATAAAGAATAAGCTCATGTACTCAATGTGCCTAACTAAAGAAAGAAAAGCTACGTTTGGAAAAACATTTGCAAGTGTTGGAAAAATAAGCAAAACCCCATGTAAAGTCGCTATTGCACCAATTATCCAAAAGGTCATTATAGGAATAGTCAGGGGAGTTTTAAGGCTAATTTTTTGTTTAAGAAGTAAAAAGATCCAAGAAAGTAACACAAAAAATACAACAAAATCTTCAGCTCTTATATACACCCAAGTATTTTTTACATCTAAAATTGGAAGTTTTGGAAAAAGCGGAATAAATACAAGTAAAAATAATGTTTCTAAAAATAAAATGTTATCCCAAATCCATGAAAGTATTTTTTTCATATAAGCTATCTAAACCACGCTGCACGGCCTAATTTGTATGTGGGGTTTTTATTTTCCCTCTCCCCTATTTCTTTTGCAGGAACTCCTCCGACTATCTTAAACTCTTCTACATCTTTTGTAACAACTGCTCCAGCTCCAACAACTGCTCCCTTTTTAATAGTAACGCCTGGAAGAATTACAACTCTTGGCCCAATGAATACATAATCTTCAATTACAACTGGGGCTGTTACTGCTTTAAAGTTTTCATCGTTTATATCGTGTTGTGCGTTATAAATCATAACTTGGGATGCAATATCTACATGGCTTCCAATAGTTAACAAATCTCTTCCATCTAGGACTACTCCCTCACCTACTACAGTATCGTTACCAATACTAATTTTTGGAGGATAATAAAATCTGGCACCCATGTGAATAGCAGATCCACTACCAATCTTAATTCCACAAAGTCTATAGAAAAATCTTCTAATAAGGTGAGATGGTATAAGGCCTACAATAATTAACTTAAAATTAATTAACTCCCAAAATACTGTTGTTAGTCTTCTTATTATTCTATTCATTATTTTCCTCCTAAATTCTCTAATACTTTTAGCGTTTCCCTTGCTGTCTTTTCCCAAGAAAATTTCTTAATTTGTGCTTTTCCTTTTTCAATCATCTCACTTCTTAGCTTTGGGTCTTTAATTACTCTTTCTATCTTTTCTCTTATATCATCTGTGTCTTCTGGGTTAAAGTAAAGAGCTGCGTCTCCTCCTGCTTCTGGAAGACTAGAAACATTACTTGTTAATACTGGAGCTCCATACTTCATTGCTTCTAAAACTGGAAGACCAAAGCCTTCATAAAGGGAGGGTAAAACAAAACAGGTAGCATTTTTATATAAAGATGGAAGATCTTTATCTTCTACAAAATCTAAAAATCTAACTCTTTCTCCAACTCCATATTTTTGTGGAGAATATAGAATATCTTCATAAAGCCATCCTTTTTTGCCTACAATTACAAGCTCAAGATTTTGTCTTTCAATTTTTGAGAAAGCTTCAACTAATTTTATTATATTTTTTCTTGGCTGAAGCGTTCCTACAAATAGAATATATTCTTTCTCAATTCCAAATTTTTTTCTTAAATCATCCATTGTTAATATCTTAGCATTACTTCCCTCTTTTATTCCAGGATAAGTAACAATTACGCGAGATGGCTCAACGCCATATACATCGATTATATCATCTCGACTTGTCTTACTTATTGTAAAAATCTTACTTGCATTTCTAACTGAATATTTTGTCCAGTTTACGAGCTGGTAAAGATCTTTTTTGGCAAAAAGGTCTGGAAAATGAATAAAAGATAAATCCATTACTGAAATTACTGTTGGAACTGGGGAAAATCTAGGAGCGTAATGAGTTGGGGTAAAGAAAATATTAGGCCTTTTACCAAGAAATAAACTAAGAGGTAAACCAAATTGAGTCCACATTTTTTTCGGACCTACTACTTTGTACATAAAATTAGAACTTGGTGGGGGTAATTCACTTCTAGGTCTTTCTTTTAAATATATCTCAAACTTAAAGCTTCCCTCGTCTTTAACCCTTGCGAATTGAACTAAAAGTTCATAAGCGTATTCACCTATTCCAACTTTTTTTTCTACATTTGCTTCATTTCCGTCAATTCCTATTATCATAATTAAACTCCTGCGCTTATTACTTCAAGTTTTTTTGGATCAATACCTAAAATCTCAATTGCATCTTTTTTAGTAGCCTCTGATATACACAAAATCCTATCTATTTCTTTTTTTACCCATAATAGTTTTCTTTTTTGAATATTAACTATCTTTGCAGCAGTTTCATTTGGATATTTATAGACTATTAAATCATAGAGAATTGTTACCTTTTTTGCTTTTTTCGTTGGAGGCTCTACCCAGTCTGAGGAAATAAAGATATCTATGTCACCAATAAAGTTTTCTATTGGCATAATATGTAAATTATTCCAAAGAATATTTAAAAGCGTAGGTGGAAACTTAAATTTTTTAATA
>JBBTVW010000026.1:0-10522 GCA_038063075.1 Patescibacteria group bacterium
ATTGGAGAATGTATTACGAAAGGCAATGTATCATCATTAACTGCTTTATCCATCTGAGCTCTTATATAAGGAAGAGCAAAAACTATATTTGGCTCTTGTTTAGTATGATCGGTATAAGCAAGGTAAGTTAGTTTCCCCACTAATACACCAGTCCCCAATCTTACCTGTGGATCTTTTAATCCAAAAAATGGAGCAGCAAAGTAAATTGTTTGCGCTAAATCTGCAACTAAAATTCTTTTTTGCGTTCCATCCCCTTCTAAATCATCAATATGCAATCCTCTTGAAATATTGGTTTTTAGCTCTCTAAGACGCCTTTTATTAATCCTTGGAAGTTTGCGAAAATATCTATCTATTTCTCTTTCTGGCATCCGGATATTATAAGCTATAGGTTCCAATATTTCAAGATTAGAGCCAGCTGGAGAAAAGTGTGAGGAAAATAAAGGATATTATGGTTACCCAGAAGTATTCTAAGATTACACCTCTAAACAGTCTTCGCTCAAACCAGGCATGAGTAAGACCCAAGATTACGTAAAATATAGCTGTTAAAAATAGTGCTAAAACTGTTGGACTTCCCTGACTAAACCAAAGGAAAGCTGCAACCTCGACAAGACAGATTGTAATCGTTAATACCCAAAACACTTGAGAGAATAAACTTTTTTCTTGGGCATATGTCCAAACCGAATGCATAACTATTGGAAAAGTATATAAAGCAACAAGCCCTAGGGTAATAAAGATATTAGTATGGAAAGAAAAGACTACATTGGAGATAAAAAAGTATGAAAGCATTGTTAAAACTAAAGAGATTGTTCTTGCTCCTGATAAAAGTTGTATTGTTCTTATCGCAGAGACTGTAAAGATGTTTTCACTAAGAAAGAGTGAGTAGAGGCCTAATGCATAGAGAAAAGTCATTGCAAAACGAGTAAGAAGCCTTGCAGGAACCAGTAAATAGAAAAGTCCCAAAGCTAAAGTATAGAAAAATGGCAGAATTAAAACCTGTGGAGTAAAGTTCTCCTTCAAGTCCTCCCTTAAGGAAAGATAAAGCAAAAAAGAGGTTAAAAAAGAAAGAAGTAAAACTAAGATAACTCCCGATCTTCCTACTACATATTCTGCTATAAATAAACCAGTTGATAAAACTAGAACTGATAATACAAATTTTTGTCTTTTACTAGTTAGGAACTTAAAAAGAGATTTAAATAAAGTTTTATTATTTGCCTTCCCCTGCTCCTTTTTGAAAAAAATCATAATTTATAAAAGATTTGTGTAGACCTTTTGAACATCATCTAAGTTTTCTAGTGCATTTACAAAGTCACTGATTTTATTTAATTTTTCTTCATCAGTTAAATCCATTGGAATAACTGCTTGCCTAAAAAGATGTGCGTCAATAATTTTTACACCTTGTGCTTCTAGGGCATTTTTAACTTTGTATAGATTTTCAACTTTTGTATATATATCAATTTCGTCTCCTACTTCTTCTATATCTTCTGCTCCACTGTCAACGGCTAGAGCAAAAATATCATCAAATGTTTTTCCTTCTTTACTAACAACAATTTTACCTACTTGTTTAAATTGATAAGCAACGCTACCTGGCTGACCAAATGATCCCCCACCTTTATTAAAAATACTTTTTATTTCAGAGGTCGTTCTCATAGAATTATCTGTTGCAGCTTCAATCATTATGGAAGCTCCACCAGGAGTAAAGCCTTCATAAATTACCTCTGCTATATCCCCTACCTCAGAGCCACTTGCCCTTTTAATTGCTCTTTCTACATTATCTTTAGGCATATTTGATGCTCTTGCACTATCCATAGCAAGCCTTAGCCTAAAGTTTTGATCGGGATCAGTGACTCCACCACCATGCTTTACAGCAATTGTAATTGCCAAAGAGAGCTTGGTAAATGTTTGTCCTTTTTTTTGATCGTTTAAACCTTTTTGTCTTTTAATGGTTGCCCACTTTGAATGTCCACTCATATTAATAAAATACTCCTTTTAAGAGTAAATGTCAGTTACTAACGCTTAATTATACCTTTTCTCTATTGACTTTTGCAATAAATTTAGGTTAAAATTTCTCATCCTTTTCAACAGATGTCTATAACAAACCAAGCCATTCAAACCGCATTGCAAGGAAACTGGACTGAGGCTATTACATTAAATAAAAGTCTTATTAAAGAAAACCCAGAAGATATTGACGCATTAAACAGAATCGCTCTTGCCTATACAATTATTGGAAAAGTAAAAGAAGCAAAATCTGCATACCAAAAAGTTGTAAATATTGATCCACTTAACTCTATAGCACTTAGAAACTTAAAAAAATTAAAAGATAAAAATATCACCATTACTCCTGTTAGTGGTAACTATCAAATAAATAACCATTTCTTAGAACAACCAGGAAAAACAAAAGTCATCGAGCTCATAAATATTGCCCAGCCAAAAGTTATTGAAAATCTTAGAATGGGACAATCCCTTACTCTTTCTATTAAAAGATTAAAAATATTTGCTCAAGAACAAAATCAATATATTGGCGTATTACCTGATGATATTGCTAAAAGATTAATTAAATTTATAAAAGCAGGTTCAATTTACGATGCATATGTAAAATCTGCAAATCCTCATAAAGTTAGTATTTTTGTAAAAGAAATTAAAAGAGCAAAAAGATTTAAGGATCAACCATCATTTTTATCAAACAGTGAATCAGCGCTTTTAGTAAAGAGTCCAAAGAAAGAAGCAAAAGATGAAGATAGCCAAGAAAACGATTCTTACCTTGAAGAGTGACCCCTATAAATTACCCTTTCCTTATCTAAGCTTTTTTTTACATCTTTTATTCCAGGCTTTTCATTTAAGCTTTTTAATGAAAAAAGGGCAAGAATAAATGAAATAAGTAGAATTACCAAAGTAACAACAATAATCATATTTAGAATTTAATATTCTCTAATAAGTCTTCTCCAATTATTATTATAATATCAGCTACACTATCCTTCTCTCCCTTTTCGCTTTGAATATTTAAATACTTACTTAACCTTTTGACAGTATAGCTATCATCCCCTGTAAAAATAATTTTTGATTTACTTGCTTTTTCTTTTGTTCCAACCAAGATTACGTCTCCCCCAATATTAGTAACTAAAGTAGCAAGCCTTGATCCAAAGCCAAAAGTATCTGTAGCATTAATTATCTCAATTGTCTTTTGTTCTTTATCAATTAAGTTATCTTTAAAACCTGATTCAATCAATACGTAATCATTTGTGTTTGCTAAACTCTCTGAAAGTTTTTTTACCTCAAGTGATCCACCTGAAACAGTTCTTGCAAAAAGAGCAAGTCTAAATGCATCAAGAATTGTCATATTTTCTAGTTTTTTAGAAAAAGAAAAAGAAGACTTAATTAACATACGTCCTATGTGATTATTTTCAAATTCATCATCAAAAAGATTTACTCTTGCATCAATTGGTAATTTAAAAAACTGGCCTGCATTATTTGTTTTAACTTTTGGATCAACTTCTAAAACAAAGATTGTTTTATCCTTAGGTGAAAATGAAATTAAATTTATATTTGTTGCATCCTTAACTTCTAAATTGAAATTATGGTCTGCATCAAAACTACTATCTTTTACTAGAAAAAATATCTTAAAGAAAATTGAGATACTGGCAAAGAATAAGACAACAAAAATAAATACCAGTGCTAGGCTTAGATTGTTGGCAGGTTTTTTTTGGGTCATATTTTAATAGTCTTTTTTCTTTTTGGAGATTAACTCAGGCATTACAAACACAGATGGATTAGAAATACCATTTTTAGACTTTGAGTCCTTTTTTTGTTTTTTCTTATCTCCTTTATAAAATCCGCCGAAACTTCCCATAAATGTTCACCTCCCTAAATAATTTTGAAGTAAAATTAGTTTAAAGTCAATCCTTTAATCTACTAATTGTACTCGTTAGCTCATAAGGCAATTTACTCTCAAAACTTACTACTTCCCCACTTTTGGGATGTTTAAAGGAAATATTTTTAGCATGTAAAAAAACTCTTGGTAAGATATCTCTATCTTTTCTTGATGTTTTTCTACCAGCGTAAAGATAATCACCAAAGATAGGATGATTAAAATATTTAAGATGAACTCTAATCTGATGCGTTCTTCCGGTTTTTGGAGACAGTTCAAGCAAAGTTAAAATTTCCTTGTTTCTCTTATCAATCTTAGTAGTAAAAGATTCTAAAACTTTATATTTAGTCGAGGCTTCTTTTCCTCCTGCTAAAACACCAAACCTCTCCCTATTCCAAGGAAGTCTTCCTACAGGGACTGCGATTTCTCCCTCGCTTGGTAAGACATTTCCATGAACTAAAGCAATATAAGTTTTTTGGACAACTCTATCTTTAAATTGCGCTTGTAGATTCTCAAAATCTTCTAAAGTTTTTGCTACAAGAAGTATTCCTGAGGTTTCTTTATCAATTCTATGAACTATTCCTGCCCTATTATAAAAATCATGATCTATTTTTTTATCTTTAAAAGTATCAGGTAATTTTTCTTCTACAAAATCCTGAATTGTTGGCTCATCTTTTGTTGTGTCAGATTTATTAACTGTTATGCCAGCTGGTTTATCGATGACTAAAACACTATTGTCTTCGAAAATTACTTTTATATCATTCATTTTTTATCCAAAAACTTATCCATTATCTCATGGTTTATAAGAAGGACTATGGATGAAAAAATAGTAATAAATAAAAATATATTCTCAACCTGTAGAAAAACAAAATCTTCAAGGTTTGTAAAAAGTTTTACAAGGAAATAGATTAAGGAAAAAACAGAAATTAAAATTAATGTAAAACTACCATCTTTAATTTCTCCACTTTCTGCAAATTTATAAATTATTTTTTTAAAAATTATTAAAAGTAAAAACGAAGAAATAAATAAGACATTAAATATTAAATCAGTTTTACCAAGTTGCTTAATAAAAATAAGTAAAAATCCAAAAGGTAAAACTCCTAAGAATGAAATAGAAAATAAATCAAGCATTTTTCCAATTGGAAGTTTTTTTGCTCTAAAATATAAACTTAAAAAAAGTGGGGTTAAACCCATTGCGCCAATTAAAGAAAGGCCTGGTAAATATGGATAAGCAATAAAACCAATTAAACTTAAATAGTGTGGGAGAGGATTAAATAATATATAAAAAAATCTTGAAAAAAATAAAAACATAAACCCACCTAAGAAAGCTATGTTAAATATTTTTTCCATTGAAATATCTTTTCTAGTTATAACAAAATCCTCATGGGAAAAATAATAAATGTTATATAAAAATATTAGAAAACAAATAATCTGAATTAAAATTAAAATATACATATTAGTCTCTATCAGTAATAAAAATCCTTATTGCTGCAATTAATAAGACAATAATACCAATTCCTGTAATAACAGCTTTTACACCAATTACGTCAGCTAGCCCTCCAACCAAAAGAACCGGAACAAACGATAAAATCCCTACCATTGAATTTAATAAACCATATATCTTTCCCCTACTCTCATCACTTGTTTCTTCTTGTAAGATTGTATTTGCAGGAATAAAAACAAAAGCAGTAGCAAATCCAATTATAAAAGCCAAAACTATCATAATGTGTAAAATATTTATTTGTAAAAAGAAAGGAAGATAAAAATTTATAAACTGAACAAACTCTCTAGACTCCAACTTTGCTCCATATGGCAAAAGTAAAATAGCAAAACCTAAAACAACCAGTCCTATTTTTGTTAAATGAGATTTTGATTTTTTATATAAAAAGTTTCCTAAAACTATTGCTCCAAGGGTTAATCCCATTACTGCAGGTGTTACAAAAAATAGCGGAAAATCTTCTACTTTTATTTTTAAAATAGTTTGCGCATAACCTGGCCCAATTACTGCAATAACAAAAATTAAGACTTGGGCAATTGTTAATGAAAAAAGAGCATTAGATAGACTTTTTGTTTTAGAAATTAAACTAAATAGTCCTTTTATCTCTTGGGAAAAACTTGGGCCAATCTTGTCAATAACCATTTGTTTTTTTAGAACATCTTTTTTCTTTATCTTAATAATTGATGCAAAAAATGCTGCAACAAGAAAAAAGACTGTAATAAGAATAAATACGTTTTGAGTGCCTAGTAAAACTAGTATTGGTCCAGAGAGTGCATATGCTAAAAAGATTGAAGCATACATAATTACTCCAAAAATTGCATTTGCGGAAAGAAGATATTTCCTCTTAACCAAAACAGGTATCATTGGAGTTTCAGCAGGAATAAAAAATTGAGTAAGAACTGATACTCCAAAAGTAACTAAATAAATTGTCAGTATTTCTCCATGAAGAAAAAATAAAGGAATAACCATTAATGCTCTTAAGAAATTAGTAGAAAATAAAACGTTTTTCTTATTCCATCTATCAACCAAAACTCCAGCTAGTATTCCAAAAATAATTGTTGGAAAAGTAAAAGCAATAACTACTCCAGATACTGCTGAATTAGATCTTGCAATAGCAAATACAACTATTAGTAAAATAAAATTAAAAATGTTCATGGAGAATTGTGAGAAGAATTCGGAAAGAATAAGGTACAAAAATGGCCTTATTTGAAGAGTTTTAATAATGTGATTTTCGCTCATATTATTGAGCTTTTTCGCTGTAAGCTCCAGTTCTTGTATCTACTTTTACTTTATCACCAATTTTAATAAACAATGGAACTTTTACGATTTGCCCATTTTCTAGTGTAGCATCTTTAAAAACATTTGTGGCACTGTTTCCTTTTACTCCGGGTGCTGTTTCAGAAACTGTAAATATCATTTTAGGAGGAAAATTAACAGACAATGCTTCATCACCTAAAAAACTAATATTAGCACTCTCCCCTTCTTTAAGATAATAAACATCATTGCCTACAATCTTTAAAGGAATATTTATTTGCTCATAAGTAGTTGGATTCATAAAATAAACATTTTCACCATCTTTATAAAGATACTGAAGATCTCTTTTGAAAACCAAAACGTCCTTTACTCTTGCTCCATTAATAAAGCTTTTTTCAGTTGTTGATCCACTTCTAACATTTTTTACTTTTACCTTAATATTTGCACTTCCCCTTCCCATTTTAATATGCTCATAAGAAAGTACTTGTAAAAGGTTTCCATCTTCCTCAAAAATGGTACCTGCTCTTAACTCGGTTACTGAAATCACTTTGCCCTCCTTACTCTAATAAGTCCTGAGCATGGAATAACTTCAATGCCATTTTTCTCTAACTTATCTAAGAAAAGATTTGCTCCGATTGAATCTGCAGCCATATGCCCACAATCAATTACATTAATATGGAGTTTTCTAAGCTCTAAAAGAGTATCTTCTGGAATATGCATTTCAATTAATGTGCCAACACCAGCTTTACCAAGCTCTGAGTATAATTCTTTTGATGAGGATGTTCCCCCTGTAAATCCTACTGCAATCTTTCCTACTCTACTCATAGTAGATCCAGATGCAATAAATGGTCCTGCTTTTCCTTTTGTACTTTCAATAAACTCAGGAATTTCATTTATAAAATCAAAGACTTCCCCAACTGTGTGAAAATTTTTACCATCAATAAGATCTTGAATGAACTTATTTCCAATATTATCCCAAGCAGTATGCAAAGACATTAGCGGCATATTTAAAAGCCTTGCTGTATCAACTGCTTGGTTATGATTGCTTGGAGAGATTTTTCTCTGCACTTGCCCTTTTCTTTCTTGTATTAGGGAATGAGAAACATTTACTGGAACACCAGCCTTAGCAAACATTTCAACTTGAATATCCATTACTTCATGTAGTCCAGCCAAAGCATAACTTGAAGGATGATGCGAAAGAACTAAATCAATTTTTTCGTTTTTTTGATTTAATCTATCTGCAAGTAAAATTTCAGAAGCATCTGCATCAATACCTGTTAAGATTTTTTTAACATTTGTCTTTGGGTCTCCAAATAAAATTCTTGAATCTGAATATGGATTTGTTAACGATTCCTGATCAAAATATTTTTTCTTTTTTTGGGATAATTCTTCATACTCTTTTTTTAATCTTTGCAGAGACTTTTTAACCTCATCCTCTCCTCTTGGATCGGCTTTTATGGCCATTGAGATACCTAAATCGTAAATTTGTTGAAGTGTCATAAGTGAAAGTATATAATATATACGCACAGAAATCAAAGATTTTGTGCTTTAAGGGCGAGTGGTGGAATGGTAGACACGCACGCCTCAAAAGCGTGTGATCATAAGATCATGAGAGTTCGAATCTCTCTTCGCCCACTATTAAGCCAGTAATAAAAAATGTTTTATGAACATCTTTGATTGGACTCCTGAGCTTGAATATATTGTGGGACTAATGGTGACAGATGGCAATTTGTCTAAAGACAAAAGACATATGAGTATGCGCTCATCAGATTTAGATTTACTTAATACATTTAAAATCTGTTTAAATCTAAAAAATAAAATTTCTCAGACTAAAAATGACGGTTATGCAAAAAGACCTTGCTATAGAATTCAATTTGGTAATGTTCAATTATACCAATGGTTTGAGCAAATAGGAATATTTCCAAACAAAACTTATACCATAGGTGAAATTAAAATTCCAGATAAGTATTTTAGAGATTTTTTTAAGAGGGCATTTAGATGGAGATGGTACTATATTAACCTATCAAGATAGATATAATGTTTATCGAGGACGAAGATATATTAATCAAAGAATTTATGTGAAATTTATTTCAGTAAGTCAATTACATATTAACTAGCTACATAGAAGAATTAATGAATTAGCTAGGGTAAAAGGATCATTAACAAGTATCTGGAATCAACATGATAATCGTGTACCTATATGGACAATTAAATTCTCAAAGAAAGAATCCATCAAATTACTTTCTTGGCTATACTATAATCCATATTTACCCTCTTTAAAAAGAAAGAAATATCTTGCTCAGAATATATTACAAAACTACACAAATGAAAAAAGGCAAATATATACAAAGATTTGAATTTAAATAAATAATTCTTTTTTTCCGCAATACGCAATAAAAAATTAAACTAACAATTTTTAAGCTGTTAGTTTAATTTAAGATTATAATCTTGTACTAGATTATTAAGCTGCTTGTACTCCACCATTGTTATCTCCACCCTGTGGAGGTGTCCATCCTGGATTTGATCCAGGTACGACTGGTTCTGGATTTACTCCAGGTGTTTCTTGAACCGGTTGAGGTTCTGAAACTACTGGTTGCTCTGGTTGTACTGGTGGAACTGCAGGTACTTCTGCCTCTGGAACACTAGGCTCTACTGGTTCTACAGGCTGTACTGGTGGTACAACTGGCTGTCCTGCTGGTTGTTGTTGATTTTGATCGTCCATTATCTATTCACCTCCTTCTCTCTTTTTATCCATACTATAAAATCTTATCCTATCTCCTTTGAAAAGTAAATCCACTTCTCCCATTGGTCCATTTCTGTGTTTTGCAATTGATAGTTTTGTAGGGATTACGCTGCCAACTGCTTCCGCGTCTGTTCTATATAAGAACATAACAACGTCAGCATCTTGCTCAATTGCTCCTGATTCTCTAAGGTCTGCAAGCTGTGGCTTTCTCTCTCCCCTATGTTCTACCGCACGCGATAACTGGGATACTGCTAAAACTGGAATTTTTAATTCTCTGGCTAAATTTTTTAATCCTTGGGAAACAATCGAAACCTCTTGAACTCTGCTGTCATATCTTCTTCCTGGATCTGCAAGCTGTAAGTAATCAACTATAAGTAGTTTTATTCCTTGCTCTAGCTGTAAACGTCTTGCTTTGGTTCTCATTTCAGAAATTGTAATACCAGGAGTGTCATCAATAAAAATTGGGGCATCAGCAAGTTCACCCATTGCTGTTGATAGTTTTGTAAAATCAGCTTCCACAAGCTTTCCTGTTTTAAGCCTCCAGGCATCAACATCAGCTTGGCCAACTAAAAGTCTATCTACTAATTCTTCCTGGCTCATTTCAAGTGAAAATATACCAACGGGTATTTTTTGGCTAATGGCAATATTTTGAGCAATATTAACAACAAAAGCAGTTTTTCCAGTACCAGGTCTTGCTGCTAAAATTAAAAGATTTGATTCCTGCATTCCAGATAAAATATTATCCAAATCTACAAAACCTGTTTGGATTCCCCTAAAGCCTGCTCCTTTTTTATGCAATTCATCTATTCTTTCAAAGCTTTCTGCAAGACTATTTTTAATTGGAGCAAATCCTTTAATATTGTGGCCTTGTGATATAGCAAAAATTGACCTTTCAGCCTTATCCAATAATTCCCCCACTTGAGAATCCTCTCTAAAAGCGTCTTGAGCCATTTCTGTTCCTGCTGATATTAAATTTCTTTTAACTGATCCTTCTTTAATAATTTGAGCGTATTCTTCAATGTTTGCTGCTGTTGGAACTACATTTACTAGTTCTGAAATATATGATGACTCAATCTTTTCACCATTTCTAATTTTTTTTATTTTTTGAGTAAGAGTTAGGAGATCAATTGGTTTTCTTTCTTCATATAAAGAAAGCATTGCATCG
>JBBTVW010000027.1:0-1166 GCA_038063075.1 Patescibacteria group bacterium
ATCACAAATATATCCTTAATGGATTGTTTTAACACTATTCCGCAACAGGTCTATTAAATAAAATTTCTCCTTTTGTTGGTTTATAAAAACCACAAAGAAGTTTAATTAGAGTGGACTTTCCTGCACCATTTTCACCCACCAAAGCAATATCTTCTTTTGGATTAATTTCAAAACTTACACCTTTTAGTGTAGATTTGTTTGAATTTGGATATTTAAACCATACATCTTTGAATACAATTCCTGAATAATTTTGACTCACATTTTTACCTTTTTTAATATCTTTTGTCTCCAAATCTAAAAACCAAGTTAACTCACTTACAAAAAGATAATTCTCATATATTTTTAATCCATCATTTATTAACATTCCAAAACCGTTAGTTAGAGTGCTTGACGCACCGTAAAGAAGTTGAGCACTACCCAATGTAATTTTCCCAATAATTGCTAAAATAAAAAAATAAACATTTAGAGAAGCCGATAAAATAAATCCTGGTATTGATCCTAGCATTCTCATTTTGGATCTTTTGATTCTCCTGTTGTATCTAAAATCTAGAACTTCTGTTTGTAAATTTGATAGTTTACTGACTAGATAATTTGTCCCACCTAATATTCTATTTTCATAATAGTTTCTAACATCAGTTAGATACCACTTTATCCAACCCCAAACTCTCCATTTAGGGTTTAGAATCTCACTTTCTTCATAATCTTTTTTAACAATTTTTGTGCTAATTAATATATCAGGCAAACTAAATAATATTACAACTAAAGCAATCCAAGGATTAAATTGAAATATTGGTATTATTCCTGAAATGATTGTAAAGAAAGCATTTGGAAATGCTGATATTGGCTCAATCATTCCCCAAACTCTATTATTAGATTCCCTTTCAATTTTTTTATATCTATCTTGAAACTCAGAGGATTCCACTGTTGCCATTTCCAAATTATTTATCTTTTCACTTGACATTAAATCCAGTTTTGCTTGTATCCTTTCAATAAGACTTGCTGAAAGTGACCAATTAAATCCTGACATTACTGACCGGACAGCTTCAAGCAAAGCTCTACTAACTGCCAAGAAAATAACTAATTTTATAGGCTCTAAAAAATTAGAATTACCGGCGACGTTCATCTAAGCGGTTGATTTCTTGATAAACGTCGTCCACTTTAAGTTA
>JBBTVW010000028.1:0-9879 GCA_038063075.1 Patescibacteria group bacterium
ATTTTTAATAAAGTAATATTTATCTGGAATTCCGTATTGAGCAATTTTTTTAAGTCTTTGAAAAGGAGCGGATTTAATTATTTCAATTGCTACTTTTGACTTAATAGTGGTTTTTCCATAAATTGGATCATTAATTATCATTTAGTATCTATCTTCTTTCTGCAACCATTGTGCAAAGAATATAACAAATGAAAAATACTAAAACAAGTAGAAATGTGTTATATTTTAAAAGACGTTTTTTGAAATGAAAAAGATTATATTAATTACACTAATTGCTTTATTTATTGGCTTACTAATTTTTTTAAATAAAAATTTAATAAATAAAACCACTAGTCCTTCAAGTGTTTCTATAACAAAAGAACCTTTAGATAATACAAAAAATGAAATACCTCTGCAAACTATAGTTGCAACAAATCTTGATACTCCTTGGTCAATTGCCTTTTTACCAAATGGAAGCTTTTTAGTAACTGAGAGAAAAGGAGATATTTGGTTAATCGATCAAGGTAAAAATAAAAATGCATTATTAGTTGGTAATATAAATAATGCTAGAGAAATTGGTGAAGGTGGACTTTTAGGTATTGCTCTTGATCCAAAGTTTTCTCAAAATAATTTTATATATCTTTATTATACCTATCAACAAAATGGAGACGATACTTTAAACAGAGTTGTTAGAATGGTATTTAAAGATAATAAATTGTCAGGTGAAACAATAATTGTTGATAATATTCCTGGTGCAGCAAATCATAATGGTGGAAGAATAAAATTTGGGCCAGATGGGTATCTTTATATTGGAACTGATGATGCCCAGAACCCATCACAAGCACAAAATAAAAATTTACTTGCAGGTAAAATTTTAAGAGTTACAAATGAGGGTAAAGTAGTATTGGGCAATCCATTTAATAATTTAATCTATTCGTTTGGTCACAGAAATGTTCAAGGATTAACCTGGAATGCTAATGGAAATCTTTGGACAACTGAACATGGAAGATCTGGGGTTTTATCAGGTCTTGATGAATTAAACTTAATAGAAATAGGCAAGAATTATGGTTGGCCTGATATTGAGGGAAATGAAATAAAAGACGGAATGGAAACTGCAAAGAGTAATTCTGGGTCAACAACTTGGGCACCAAGTGGTGCAGCATTTTTAGGTAATTCTGTATTTTTTGCAGGCCTAAGAGGACAAGCTTTATACCAAGCTGTAATTGAAAACGGAAAAGTTATAGAATTAAAAGAACATTTTAAAAATAACTTTGGAAGAATTAGGGATGTAGTTTTAGGGCCAGATGGATTACTATATATTACAACAAGTAATCTAGATGGACGAGGAAAGCCAACTGATGGAGATGACAAGATTATCAAGGTAAACGTAAGTAAGTTATAACGTTAATGATTAAGCCACATTTTTTTAAAGTTAAATCAAGAATTGGAATAATTAATAATCCTAATAAACAAAAAGAAAACAATATTGGAGTAGAAGATGGATCCAGGTATATCTTAGAAAAGTCTTTTTTAAAGAAGATAAAAAGTTATTTGATTTCAGACTTTAGTTTCCCTGATCCCACAGACTTATCAAAAGAAAACCTTTATAAAATTATAAATAAATATATTCTTGATTTACAAAATAAAATAAATGCAGAAATTGAAAAAGAAGAAACACAATTTGTTATAGGTGGAGATCATAGTATTTCTTTGCCTTCAGTTCTTGCTGTAATAGATAGAGTTGGAAGTTCAAAGAAAATTGGTTATGTTCACTTTGATTCACATGGTGATATTAATTTAAACAATGAAAGTCCATCCAATAATTTTCATGGAATGTATTTAAGAACTTTGTTTGATGATTTCGATATCTCACTAATTGATAGTTTATTGGTAGATAAAATACCGACTGAAAATCTACTTATGGTTGGAAATCTTGATTTAGACCAGGGAGAATTTAAGTTTTTAAATGATAAGAATATTAAAACTATTTCAAGAGAAAATTTTATCTCTGATAATAAAAAAACCTTAAAAATATTTAAAAATTTTATTAATAATTTTCAATATTTACACGTAAGTTTTGATGGAGATGTTTTAGATAAGAATGAATTTATGGCAACTGGAATACCAGCTGATAAGGGGTTTATGCTTCAAGAAATAATGCAGTTTATTGATTTACTATCAAAACACACTAACCTTTCATTTGATATTTCAGAGTTTAATCCTTATAAAGATAAGGATAATAAGTCAAAAAAAGTCTGTCAGGAAATACTTCTTAAGATAATTAATAAGTAAAATAACAGTTGACTATAGCCAAAAAATCTATTTATTATTAATACATGTTTAAAAAGTTACTTAAAAAACCACAAAGTATTCAAACAATTTATCTCTATCTTGTTTTAGGTAATACATTAGCAACCTCTTTTATCTGGGGTATAAATACAATTTTTTTACTTGATGCAGGTCTTTCTAATTTTGAAGCATTTCTAGCCAATGCTTTTTACACAATTGGTTTTGTTATTTTTGAGGTTCCAACAGGAGTTATTGCAGATACCCTAGGAAGACGAGTTTCCTACTTGTTAGGTTCTTTAACTTTGGCTGTTTCAACACTTTTATATCTTTTAATGTGGCAAATTCATGGACCATTTATTGGATGGGCACTATCTTCTTTATTACTTGGACTTGGCTATACGTTTTTCTCGGGAGCTTTGGAAGCATGGCTTGTAGATGCATTGCATGCTACAAATTTTAAAGGAAACTTAGATGGTGTATTTGCAAAAGGACAAATTATAGGTGGAGTTGCAATGCTTATTGGTTCTGTTTTGGGTGGTGTTATTGCTCAATTTACAAATCTTGGCATACCATATATTTTAAGATCATTAGTTTTGCTGATTAATTTTGCAACAGCATTTTTACTTATGAAAGACTTAGGATTTTCACCAAGAAAAAGTGTCAATTATCTAAAAGAAATGAAGGGTATTTTAAAGGCATCAATTGATAATGGTGTAAAAGTTACCCCAGTTAAATGGCTTATGATTTCAAGCATTTTTATTACAGGAGTAAGTTTTTATATTTTTTATGCTCTGCAACCATTTCTTCTTAAGCTCTATGGTGATGAAAAAGCATATACTGTTGCAGGTCTAGTTGCTGCTATTTCTGCTTTTGCCCAGGTTGCAGGAGGATTTAGTGCTCCATATATTAGAAAGGTATTTACTACAAGAACTACAGCTTTAATTGCTGGAGGAATATTAACTGGGGTTATTTTAATTCTTGTTTCCCAAACTAATAATTTCTGGATAGCTTTAATTTTAATATTTATTTGGGGACTTATTTTTGCAGCACTTTCACCAATAAGGCAAGCTTATTTAAACGGACTTATTCCTTCTGCTCAAAGAGCAACAGTTTTATCATTTGACTCATTAATTGGTTCAAGTGGAGGAATTGTTACTCAACCGTTATTAGGAAAAGTTGCAGATATGTATAGCTATTCTGCTTCATATCTTATTGCAGCACTTATTCAAATGGGAGCTCTGCCTTTTATTTATCTTGCTAAGAAACAAAAAGCTCCATCAGATAAGATTAAATAACTTTAAGCATTTTTGCTCTTGGAAAAGGCTTTAATCCTCTTGCGCTTCTAAGTAAAATACAGGTTACCCCACCAGCGTCAAAATCTGCACAAGGTGCTGGTCTAGTTTCGTAAATACCACATTTATTATCTGGTCTAAGATTTGGGCATTTTCCAACTAAAACTGCATCAAAACTTTGATCTGGAAATTCGCTTATATAAACTCCCCTATCTCTATCTCTTGCCTCATCATAAACAGTAGAAAGCTCATCTCTTGGTACCCTAACTACTTTTGTACTGTCTGGTGTAAGTTTTTTAAGGTCAGGTGTAGATAAACCAATAAAGAAAATATCTCTGCAGCATCCTGCCTTACAGTGATCAAGACATGGATTTCCAACAATTGGTAATTGATTAGGTCTTCTTTCAAATATGTTCATGGTTGTGTATTATAGGATATTCTTGATTAAGGATCAAGTTAAGTAGTTAAGATGGGGAATGTTTTAATATACTCGGTAATTTGGTTAATCGCAGCTACGGTTTTTTGGGTAAATTCATTGTTTACTTCTGGATGAAGAACCATTGGTACAGTGCTTTGATCGGCACCGGCAAGTCCAATGTGATCTAAGTATGGTTTAACTGGCATTAGACAAATTCCAAATCTTTGTTCAATCTCATCATCTATGTACATATCAACATAGTCTAAGCATTTAGGTCCTTTTAGCTCTTTTAGAGCACAGCCAACTCCCTCTCTGTGATGCGGACAGCCATTTAAATGATTTGCTACTTGTGTTTCATTACTCCTTCTATTTCTAAGCTGTATTAGGTCAAAAGTAAAAACAGCGTCTAACCCATCAATGGCATAAGAATCGGGAATAGCACAGCTACCAAGTCCTCTTGGGTCTTCTTGCCATGCTTTAGTTAATGTTCTTTTATATATTTCATCCCAAAGGCTATTGTGCGCTCCAGCAATAGCATGATATTGGCCTATTGCATGTTGCTCAACAGGATCAATGCTTTGCCAGTATTCAGTGTAAGTTGATAAATTTGGGTTTAATCTAGGTTTAGTCTTGCCATTTGATCCTCCATCAGGGCTAGCAAGAAATCTTTGAATTTCCATACTGGGCAGTATACCAACCTTTAACTACTAAATCAAACTATAGGGTGTTAATCGGGGTTATTCCATCTAGAGCCTTTTCTTTGCTTTACTCCTTGGTATAGGTTTGTGTTTGGATACTGATTTGATTCTTGTATATACTGTCTCATTACATCCCTCATTGGCCCATTACGAAACCAAAAATCATTTAAGCCTAATCCATCGATTAGGAAAACAGCGATAATTAGAGTAATTATTAAACTTATAATTATAAAAACGAAGTTTTTTCTATAAGAAAAGTCATATTTTTTTAATAAGTAAATTCCAATAATAAGTAAAACTAAGGTAAGTATTGGTGCCCACCATGGAAAACTGTCTAAAAGTTGTTCTAGTCTGTATTGACCCATTGGTCCATGCGTTCTTAGTGCAAATTTTGTAATGCTTAATAGAAACACGGAAACAATAACGGATGATAATAGTCCTAAAAACATTAATATAGATCCAAAAATAAAATACCATTTCGGTCGCATGGTTACTCTATCTTCTTTAATCTGATCCATTACCTTTTCTTTAATTGTTAATTCTTTTTTTGACATATATTTTTCATTATAATTTTTGATCTGTTAATTCTTGTTGCAACCGTTCCCATTGGAATTCTTAAAATATCACTAATTTCTTCATAGGATTTATCTTCTAAATAATAAAGAGCTAATGGCTCAGAATAAATAATTGGCATCTGAGAAAGGCAATTCTTTGCTTTTTCTATAATTTCTTTTTTATTCATCTCATCCTCAATATTTGTTTTACTTGGTAAATCAAAATTAGAGCTTAAGGAAACCTCTTTCTTATATTTTTTAATTATATTTATTGCTTCGTTATGAACTATTCTGTACATCCAGCTTGAAAACTTTTTTTTAGTATTAAAGCTGTTAAGATTAACATAGGCTTTAATAAATGATTCTTGTACTGCGTCAGCTGCTTTATGTTGATCATTAATTAAGTAAGATGCGTATTTCATAAGTTTTTTTTCATATCTTTCAACAATAAACGCATAAAGGTTTTTATCTTTAGAGCGTATCTTTTCAACGAGTAATTCATCTGACATTGATTGATAATCTGGCATATCACAATTGTAATACAAAAACTAACTGATTTTTCTTTCATTTTACTAAAGCCAAATCCCGCCAAGACGGCGGGGATGGCTTTGGAAATTATTTTATTTTCTATTTATTCCAACCTGCTCTGTTTACACCTAAACCATTGTGTTGTCCAAGGCCTAGTTCAAGACGGATTTTTTGCGCTTCTTGAAGTTTTCCTTGTTCTGCTAATTCGTGAGCATATGCAAATTTAGCAAAATTTTTCTCATTAACAACTTGCGTAACTCTTCCTCTTCCTTGCATAAGATTTTTCCAAGCGTTGTAATCTTTATTTTCAAACGCTTTTTCCATTGCCTCATGCCTTTGGATAGAGTAATTAGGACCCTGTATGTTAGGATTTCCCTGATATGCCTCTGTTGTTTTAGGAAGTATTGCAACTGTTCCAAATAGTATTGCGATACTAGTTACTATTAAAAGTTTTTTATTCATATTTTTTCACCTCCTTTGTACGTATACTACAAATACAAATAAGTTTTTCTTTCATTTTCGTTTAGCAAAGACTGTTAAAATGTAGTATAATCAGAGTAGTCAATGCATAAAGATTATTATGCAAGCGGATTTATTTATCACCCCAAGTCTCAACAAATTCTCTTGCAACAACATATTTCTGCCAGTACAAATCCAGTCTGGACTTTATTGGGTAAAAAAGTAGAGAAGGATTTAACAGGCGAGGAAACTTTTAAAGAATTATTACTTGAAGCTATAAAATTAAAAATAAAATTAACCAGTATTAAAATTATTTATTCATATTTCTCAAAAGAACTTAATGCAGAAAATAATGTATATTACGCAGAGGTTTCAAAGCTATATAAGACTTCTTCATCAGACGATATAACATATTCTTGGTTTACTCTTAAGAAAATTCAAAAACTTAATATTTCAGAACAAACAAAACAAGATATTATTATTGGTCAAAGGGTTATAGATTCTTCAGTAAGAAAAAGTTTAGGTCTTCGAACAATTGGCTAGAGTAGATTCCCCTATTAATTTTCTAGAAGTTTATTGTAAAGTTTTAAATATTCTCTTGCGTTTTTCTTCCAAGAGAAATCAGTAGAAATAGCTTGCTCTACCATTTTTTCATATGATGGTTTATCATTTTTCCACATAGTAAGCGCTTTATTTACTTTATCTTCTAAAGCCTCTGAGGTATATGCAGAAAATAAGAATCCATTAATTCCATCTTTAATAGAGTCTTTTAGTCCACCAGTTTTATGAGCAATTGGAATTGTTCCAAAAAGCATAGCTATCATTTGAATAAGTCCACATGGTTCATATTTTGAAGGAATAACAATAAAATCAGATGCAGCATATATTTGATGCGCCAGTGTATCGTCAAATTTAAAATTACAGGAAATGTATTTTGGATAAAAAGTTGAAAGCCATTGGAATCTTTCCTCCCATTCTTTTTGTCCTGTTCCAAGTACAACAAATTGAAATTTTGTTTGATCAACTCTTCTTAAAAATCTATGTAGTATATCTAAACCCTTTTGTTCTGCAGATAGTCTTCCTACAAAACAAAACATGGGAATATTTTTATTTACTTTTAATCCAAGTTTTTTTTGTAAAAATTCTTTATCTAATGCTTTTCCTTCTTTCCAGTTGTAGTATTCAATTTTTCCATCGCTTATTTTTTCATCTTTTCCATAAGGAAATCTAACTGCTTTATCTCTTGTTGTATGACGCCAGTCTGTATCTATTCCATTTAAAATTCCATAGATAAGTCCTTCTCTTCCTCTTAATATATCATGAAGACCTGAGCCAAATTCTTCTGTTAATATTTCTTTTGCATACGTAGGACTTACTGTAGTAATAATATCTGAATGAATAATTGCCTCCTGTAGAAAATTAATTTGTCTACTTTTAATTTCCCACTCCAACACTCTACAAGAGTGTGGATCTATACCCATTTTTCTAATAAGATTAACCGAGCCTTTTCCTTGGTGTGCCAGATTATGAATTGTTAGCATAGTTTTAATAGGAAGTAATTCTTGTTTTATTAAAAGAGGAATAAGGCCACCATGATAGTCATTTACATGAGCGATGTCTATGTTCCAGTCCAAAATCTTGGTTTTAAGAAGTTCAACGACTGCTTTATCAAAAAAAGCCCAAGTTTCTACAGGAATGACTACGTCAAGATACTTTTTGTTTTTCAAAAAATATCCAATAACTTTTGTATAAGGATTTAATGATTGCCAGACTTCAACTTTTACACTTTTTCCCGCATATATAAAACTGTAATTACCAATTTTTGTTTTTTTATTTCTTCCGAATTTTGCAACTTTGTAGTAAGGAATAATAACGCGGATATCAACACCAATTTCTTTTAGTGCACCGGGAAGTGATCTTGCTATATCACCAAGCCCACCTAGTTTAAAAAATGGATCATTTTCCCAGACGACAAAAAGTACATTCATAATTATTCTAAAAATGTTAAGGCAGTACCTTTTTTATTTGCTCTTCCAGTTCTTCCAATTCTATGGACATAATCATCATATGATGCTGGCATATCAAAGTTTATAACATGACTTACGTCTGGAATATCAAGTCCACGGGATGCAACATCAGTTGCAAGTAAGACTGAAATTTCATTATTTTTAAATTGTTCTAGTGCTCTTTGTCTTTGTCCCTGTGATTTATTTCCATGAATTACAGCTGCTTTTATTCCCCTTCTTACTAACTCGTCTGTTAATTTTTGCATTCCCCATTTTGTTCTTCCAAAAACTAATACTTTTTCATAGTCTTGTTGAGAAAGCAAATCATGGAGTTTATCTATTTTTTGGTGTTTTTGAATTTGTAATACTTTTTGATCAATGTTTTGTGCTGTTTTTTGTTTTTCAACTGAAACAGTAACTGGGTTTGTGACAAATCTATTTAAAACTTCTTTTACTTTTGGAGAAATAGTTGCTGAGAAAAATAATGATTGCCTATTTGGCGATAAAAGTGAAATAAAGTATTTGATATCTTCAATAAAGCCAATATCAACCATTCTATCAGCTTCATCTAATACAACATTTTCAAACATAGATAAATTAATACTTCTTTCTCTAACTAATTCTTTTATTCTTCCTGGAGTGCCTATTACAAAGTTAATATTTTGTTTTAGTTCATTTTTTTGTCTCCAAAGACTCATTCCACCGATGCAAAGAACTGATCTAACTCCAAGTCCTTTTGCAAAATCTCTAAGCTCATCATTTATTTGCAAAGCTAGTTCTCTGGTTGGAGTAACAATTAAAACTTTTTGGGATTTATTTAGAAAAACTTTATTAATAAGTGGGATCAAAAATGCAGCAGTTTTACCAGTGCCTGTATTTGCAATTCCAATAATATCTCTGTCATTTAAAATGTGACTTATTGATTGATCTTGAATTGGGGTAGGATTTAAGTAGTTTTTAGCTTTAATATTATCTTTTAGTTGTTGAACTATTTCAAAGTCATCAAAGCCGTTTGATGTCTTAACTTCCCCAGTTTCAGCTGGTCTATTACTATTTAATATTTCAACAGCACGAATAGCCTCTAATAGTTCCCTATTTGGAAGCTTTTTAGGTATAAAACGATTGTTATGGTTTCTCTTAGGGCGAAAATTATTATACATTTAATTTTGGATTGAAAGAATAAAGCTGCTTAAATAAATGCGGATTAGAGGTAAAGATACTGATTTTAAAAAACTTTGTAATGTTACTTATCTTAAGTACTAATCGAAAAATATTGAAAGCAGATGTATTATTTCAATCTGCCTTTATTTGTACTTAGTATTATAACAGTAAATAACAAATAAGTCAATAAAACTATAGGTTTATAAGGGATTCGTGGTTAGATATAAAATCAGCTGTTTTTACTGAAAGAAAGAGTTTTTTAGTCTCTTTAGTGCTAAAAAAATCAAGGAGTTGATTCTCTGATCTTTTTATACTGTTAACGTTATCATCAGTTAGTCTTGCGTGGTAATAAAATTCAGTTATAGCCTCAATATTACTAATTTTTATGCCCATCTCTTTTTGTACGTGTTTTACTAAGGTTTTTTCAAAAGATTCAGTCTTACTCCTTGCTCCTTCAATAAGACACCAAGGATGTCTTTTGCTATCAAGTACACC
>JBBTVW010000029.1:0-1937 GCA_038063075.1 Patescibacteria group bacterium
TAAAGCAAGTAAAAAAGGGTTAAGTTATAATAAAACGGTTGAGCTTTTACAAGAAAGGTTTAATCTGGATAAATTTTAGTTTAGTCTATAATCTCTGGCCCCCTTAAGGGCCAGAGATGAGGGCTTATAACATAACCCTGAAAAAGACAAGCAACAGGAACTTACTTTGTAATCGTAGAAACTTAACAGGCGATGAGAATAATTGGTATGATTTATTTTAAGAAAGGGAGGTGATTAAAGATGTTAGTTGATAGAGAGATAAACATTCTCAGCAAAAAAGATGTAAATAAATACATCAGGGAAATAGAAAGGACAAACAAAATGGACGCTATGATGAGAAGTTTTGGCTCACCTATGGGCGAAACAGGAAGCAAAGGATACTCTATGACAATGGGACAAATGATGGAGTATCTTAAGAGCGTCAAAAAGTAACCCTATAACCCTGACCATCAGCAGGCAGGAAACAAAAGGAGGTTTGAAATGAAAAGGCACACAAAATGTAAGGGCGATATGATCAAATGGCGTATCACGGGGGTTATCCCTTGTGATTTTATCCCTGAAGCAAAAGAGCAAGCGGGCTATTGCTTTGACTGCGGGAAGGATATTATCGAGATTTACCCTGCAAAAGGAAAGCCATACATCTTGATAATTGACTAAACCTTTATCCTGCCTTTTAAGGAGGGCAGGAATAAGGGCTTAGCAAGTAACAGGCGCATAATATCTGACCAAAAAGAATAGGAGGAAAAAAAATGGATATGGATATTAAAAAATTTGATGAGGAACTACAAAAAGAAGATGTTGGATATGACCATAAACATATCCTAAACACTGCACCAGGACAAACTCCAAACATTGATATTGATACCCTGGCCAAAGGCGTAACCTATGAGCAATTAAAAAGCCTGAATGTCCCTGTTTATGAATATAAAACTCAAATAACCATACACGGTATATTCCCAGGCAACATAGAACGATATTGCTATGGATATCAAAGTCTAATTGTCAATAAAAATCTGTCATTAGGGGTTAGATGGACAGCTATTGACAGAGAAAAAAAAGAAGCAATAAGGCAAGCAGCGTATTTATTGCCAGAGAAAAAATGGTGTGTTGATATTGATTCAAGAGGCATGTCTATCTATCAAACAGTGGAATTATCAAAAATAGAGGAGTTGAAAAGAGTTTATGCAACTATACCAGATATTTTTTTCGGCGATAAACAAATTATAAAAAGTAGTTATTTTCAAATGGCGATGCTGAAGATTACTTTTAGTGGCATTAAAATTGATCATCTTTGGGAGTTTATCGGTTTTCTAACTGATGGTAAAATCACTAATCAAGAAGAGTTTGAAACACGAAAAGCTATTTATGAAAAAGAAAAAGAAGAGAAACATAAAAAATGGTTAGAAGAATGGGCTGAAGAAAAAGCAGAAAAAGAGATAACCGATGCAGAAGAAAAAGCAAAGTTGACACAAGAGATAACAGAAAGCCAAGATTTTGTTGAAGCAAAACCAGAAATAAACGGCTGGTATCTGTCTTTGGATGAATATACAAACGAATTTAAGGTAAGTTTTTTTTATAAGGCTATCGGCAAGATGTATTATAAACATTGCAGAGTGCCTACGATGGCAGAAGCTAAAAAAATACTGATAGCAAAAGATGTCTGTCTTTTGTATTGCAGAAAAGGCTATGAGGCACAAGCAAAATACCTGGCACAAAAGACCTATTATCAATTAAAAGAAGAGAAAAAAGAGATTAAAAATTCCGTCATCTCTAATCCTACGCCGATAACACTTTCAAAGAATAATCAAGTAAAGATAACAAGAAATGAAAGCAAGAATGGAATAGAAATTGCTTTTATCTGTAAGCCTTCTGAGGCGGTATTGACTATGCTAAAAGCATATCATTTTAGGTGGAGTAAATACCAAAAAATATGGTAT
>JBBTVW010000030.1:0-7128 GCA_038063075.1 Patescibacteria group bacterium
AACTCCAAGTGGAATGTTAAACCTAACACGTTAATTATTAACTTGCGATAAGAGTGATTGATAAGCGTCTTTTGGGTTGGGGCTATTAAATAGAAAACTTGTTGTTACACATCTATTTACCCCAGCGTTTTTAAGATCAACTATATTTTCACTACTTACTCCTCCATCTACTTCAATTGGAATACTTGTTTTTTCTCTTAATGTTTTTATTTTTTTAAAAACTTCTGGGTTAAGAGATTGACCAGATGCCCCAGCAACAACACCCATTACTAAAATAAAGTCTAAATCATCAAAGGGAATACTAATATTTTCAATATTAGTATTTAAATCGATTGCAATTCCCACTTCTCCTATGAGTTGCCCTTTAGCAATAAACTTTGCAATATCAGGCATTTTTTCAATGTGACCAATAAACCTTTTAAAACCTGCCCTGGCAAATAAGTCTAAATAAGAAAGAGGGTTTTCTGTCATTAAATGAACTTCAAAAAATAGTTCAGTAGAATATTTAGTAAAAGGATTTGGATCTAGAAAGGTAGTATTAGGAGAAAATTTACCATCAATTAGATCTATATGAATCGTATTTGAAAAAGTTTTTATTTTTTCAATCTTTTCTTCAATTTGTTGCCAATTATTTTCTAAAATGCCAGGAATTATTTGCATGTAATTATTCTAAATTACTAATCTTTTCTATTCTTCTATTGTGATTCTCATTTGAGATAAAATCTGTTTGTAAAAAAGCTTCAATTAAGTCTTTGGCGTTTTCTATATTTGTAAAATCAGAGGATATGGCTAAAATATTAATATCATCGTCTTCTCTGGCTTTTTGTATTTGTTCTTTTGATTGACCTAGTGAGCATCTAACTTCTTTAATTTTATTTGCTGCAATCTCAACACCCGCACCAGATCCACAAATAACAATTCCTTTTAAGTCTTTATTTTGTGAAACTTTTTGGCCAACATTAACTGCGTATTCTACAAAATCATCTGTTGGGATAACTTCATTTGCGCCTAAATCCAAAACTTCAAAACCATTTTCTAAAAGCCAAGATTTAACTTGATTTTTTAATTCAAAGCCCCTGTGGTCTGCGCCCAAATAAATAGTCATTACTTACCTATTATAACCAAAGCGTCCGTGGAAAAACTATCAGCAAGATCTGAAGTTGAAACAGAAACTGTATACTCTTTAGCTAAATCATTTTTAAGAAGCGTTAAGTATTTATTACTGGTGGATTTTACCTGAATTGTTACCCCAGTATAGTCTTCTTTGTCTGCATTTTCTGGCGATGAAACATCATAACCAAGATTTGTTAAATAATCTACTCCAGTTTTCGCAACTCCTGACTGGCCACTTCCATTTTGAACAGTTACTGTTAACCCACTTCTATCAAGGCCTGTTGAACTATCAACTGGATTTTGCGTAGGTTTTGGCGTTGGTGTTTCACTTATTTCTTCTGTTGGGATTGGTGTATCTGTTACTTTTTCTGTTGGGATTGGTGTATCTGATGGAATTATAAATTCTGTTGGGGTTGGAGTTTGTGAAATTTGACTACTTTGTGAAGTTTTATTTGACCCTAAAACACTATATCCTAAAAATGCGACTCCTAAAAATACAATAAAAGCAATTAAATATAAAAATCTTTTATTGATCTTTTTCTTTGGGGCAGGAGCAAATTGAGCAGGCGTTTCAAAATTTTGAGTTTCTTCCATCTGCAATCTTCCTTAGGGGTAACAATAGCACAAAGAATTGGTTTTTGCAATAAGTGGGCAAAGCTAATCTGTTATAATAAATACTCACATGAAAAAACTGCTCTTTTTACTTTTTTTTAGCATAATTACATCTATTTCTTTTGTTCATTTTGTTAATGCACAAGATTTAAATTGTGAAGATGTTAGTAGTTTAAACGAAAGCCAACTCTCCACTTGCTTAGATCAAGTAAGAAGCGCCTTAAACCAATCTGAAAAAGCAACTAAACCACTTGAAGACCAAATAAATGCAATTAGAGGTAGAGTTAATTTTATTGAAAAAGATTTGATTTTAAAAGAAAAAAATATTGATGCAAGTTATAAAAATTTAGAAAAACAACAACAAACTTTATATGCAACAATCAGAGACTACTACATTAAATCTTATTACAATTCCCCACTTTTACTCTTACTTTCCTCAAATTCAGTTTCAGAACTAACTCAAACCTTGGAGTATCAAAAAGTTGCAACTGATAGAGATAAGGCAATTATTACAAACATTGTTATTTCAATTACAACTTTGGAGCAAAGACAAAAAGAATTGGAAAGTGAAAAAGTAAGCATAGTAGCTGTAAAAGAAAAGCTTGATAAAGTTGTTACAGAAGCAAAATCATACCAGGCAAACCTCTCAACGCAAATAGCAAAGATATCAGCCAGACAACAAGAGATATTAGCCCAAAGACTAGCAAGTCTTAATATCCCAAGATCTGCAAGTACTGGTATGTCTGGTTGTGTTGATGATAGAGATAAAGATCCTGGTTTTTCACCAAGATTTGCGTTTTTTACATATGGCGTTCCAAATAGGGTTGGCTTAAATCAATATGGCGCAAATGGAAGAGCAAAAGCAGGACAAAATGTTGAAACAATTCTTAACGCTTACTACCAAAACTTTGAACTTAAAAAAGATTACTCAACTGATATTAATATTAACGTTGAAGGATATGGAGGCTATAACGTAGAAGAGTATGTTAAAAGAATTTATGAAATGCCTGAATCATGGGAAATGGAAGCACTAAAAGCACAAGCAATTGCAGCAAGATCATATGCTCTTTCATATACTAATAACGGTGCTGGATCAATTTGCACAACCCAAAGTTGCCAAGTATTTAAACCAGAGCCAAAAGGTGGACGTTGGGAACAAGCTGTTAATGAAACCAAAGGTTGGGTAATGGTATCTGGCGGTAATCCAGTAAAAGCTTGGTACTCCTCAACTCATGGTGGATATATTTTTGCAACTAACGAAATTGGTTGGAGTTCTACTTCTTGGACAAAGCATGCAACAGATACTACTAGTGGTGGAGCTGGAAACTTTAATGAGCTTTCTTCAAACGCATACGATAAAGACTCTCCTTGGTTTTACTGCGACTGGGGATCAAGAAGCCAATATAACAAAACTGCATGGCTTAAATCATCAGAGATTGCAGATATTGCAAATATAATTTTACTAGCAAAAGCAGATAGCTCAACAGCTGAACACTTATATCAAACAGATAAAGGTAATCCTGCAGGAACTGAAACCTGGAATGAAGATAGAGTAAAACAAGAACTAAGAAATAAAAACATTACACCTTTCAATAGCGTTTCTAATGTTTCAATCTCTGCTGACTTTGGCTTTGGAAAAACAAATACAGTTAGTATTTCAGGAGATGGTGGATCAACTTCAATTAGCGGTTCAGAATTTAAAGATTGGTTTAACCTTCGTGCACCTGCTAATATACAAATTGTTGGTCCGTTGTATAATATAGAGCAAAGATAACTTATGCCAGATATATTTGTTGCTACGGACAAACAAACAGACACACCTATTCAACCAGAATCTAAACCCTTAGATTTAGACAAGCCTTTATTTTTGGAAAACACCAACGCAGAAGATGTTAAGCCTCAAAAAAGTCATCTTTTTTCTTCATTCTATAAAAACCCAAGGGGAATATTTGTTAAAAATCAAGAAAAAGATGAAAAAATATTGTTATTTATAAGACGGGCAATGGTAACGAATTTTAAATGGATTTTTGTAAGTATTATTTTTCTTCTACTTCCGCCTCTAGCTTATCTTTTTGTTAATTTTGGGGGACAAATTATTAGTTTTCCAATTAGATATATTATATTTTTTCTCCTCTTTATTATTTAATTATTTTTTCATATATCTATGTTAATTTTATTACTTGGTATTTTAATATCTCTTTTGTAACTAATATTAGAGTTATTGATATTGATTTTTCAGGACTAATTTATAAAAACGTTGCAGTAACCAAACTTTCTTTAATTCAAGACGCAAGCTTTATTCAATCAGGAGCTGTAAGAACATTCTTTGATTATGGAGATGTTTATATTCAAACAGCTGGAACTCATTCTAATTTTGAGTTTGAAGCAGCTCCCCAACCAGCAAATGCAGTTCATATTATTAATGACTTAATAGGAAAGAAAAATGGAAATCATTAATTTACTTTTTTCAAACAATTTAATACTTGGGCTTACAAAGGTAGCTTTTTTAGCTACTGATTTAATGTTCGTATTCTTTTTAATAGTAGTTTTTAGACAAGTAAATTTAATGAGGGCAATAGTTAATGATACAAATGATTCCCTGTTTTTAAAATCTGTAATAATTGTATTAATTATAGGCGCTGTTTCGCTTTTTTTGACAGCCCTTGTTATACTATAGATGTTATATGGCACAGTCTAATTTAAACTTTGCAAAAATCGTAGCTAACCCAACCTCATTTGGCTGGTCTCAAGCATATAGTGCAGGTAAGCTTTTTGCAGTTATTTCACTTGAGAAAGAACCAGAGGTTGAAGAAAAAGATTATTTAAATGTTGTTGGCAAAGAAATCTTAAATACTCTAGAACAAGAATTTTTTACACTTGAAACAAAAGATCTTGAATCAATTAGACAAGCTGTTTTAACAACTCTTGGCAAAGTTCCTCAAAATGTTTCACTTTCCTTTGTTGCTGGATCAATTGTTGGTAATGTATTATATTTATATATCTTAGGCAACGGTAAAGCTGATATCAAAAGAGATGGAACCCTAGGTACTCTTCTTGAAGCAAGTGATCAAACAAATGATTCACTAAAAGAAGCATCTGGATTTTTACAAGACGGTGATGTGTTAGTCTTACAAACTAAAAAATTCTCTGAAGTAATCTCTGACTCTACTCTTTTAGAGTTTTTAGAAAGCGCAAATATATTAGATGCATCAGAAAACCTTGCTCCCCTAGTTCATGAAAAAGAAAATCCATCCTCAGCAGCAGTCCTTGTCCACTACAAAGAACAAACAGTAGTAGAACCTTTTGCAGTTGAAGAAAAACCACCAGTTGAAAATGAAGAGACGGCTCCTGCAGAGACGCCTTTAGAAAACACGCCTGAATATTTTGCCAAGGAAAATGCAGCACCTAAGGCAAATATATTAAGTAGTTTATTTGCTCCTTTGTTAATTTTAAAAAGAGTAAGGATTCCATCCCTTTCAAATCTTAGTAAGCCTAGGAGACTTATTCTACTTATCATTGTCGTAATTGTAATTTTGTTTGTAGGTAGTGTATTTTTTGCACTACAAAAACAGGGAACTGATAAAGTACAAAGTCAATTTAATAGTATTTACCCATCCGCTCTTAAAAAATATGAAGAAGGCCAAGGTCTTATGGATCTAAATCAATCACTTGCAAAAGATAGCTTTGAACAAGCAAAGCAAATATTAAATGATGGAAAAGATACTCTTCCTAAAGGATCAAGCGAAGAACAAAAAGTAACTGAACTATTAACTAAAATAGATAGTGCTTTAGGGTCATCAGCAACGTCAGAATCAGTTAGCGCAAACGAAGTTACACTTTCTCAAAGTCCATATCTGGAAACTCAAACAAAAGAAACAGCTCTATATTTTACTAGAGATGATAAGACAACTTATTTAGTCGATAGTAAAAAACTTTCTTCAATCACAAATGGAAGTACTTCATCAAAATCTCTCTTTGAAAATGATGGTGACTGGAAAACAGTAGGAGGACTTGCTACTTATAATACAAATCTTTACGTCTTAGATAAGGATCAAAATCAAATCTTAAAATTCTTAAATTCTGGATCTAGCTATCAAAAATCTAACTATTTCCCAGAGAGTGTAACTCCAGATTTTGCTAAAGCTGTATCGATTGCAATCGATAATAATATTTATGTTTTATTTAATGATGGTGTCGTTGCTAAATATTTTAAAGGACAAGCAGAAGATTTTACACTAAAGGGACTAGACAAGCCACTTTCAAATCCAACCAGAATTTATGCAAATCCTGACTTTGATAATATTTATATTTTAGATAAAGGAAACTCAAGAATTGTAGTTTTTGATAAAACAGGTAGTTTTAAAGCAGAATATCTTTCAGGAGTAGTTAAAAATGCTAAAGATTTTGAAGTATTAGAAAGTGATAAGAAAATCTATATCTTAAATGAAAATAAACTCTACCAAATAGACCTCAAATAAATTGCCATTTCCCCTATTTTGACGTATTATAAAGCCTATGAAGATCACAAATAAAAAAGCGTTTTTTGATTATCAACTACAAGATTCCTTTGAAGCAGGTATTGCTCTTTATGGCCATGAGGTAAAATCTGCAAGACTTGGCAAAGCAGATTTATCAGGAAGCTTTGTAAGAATTATAGGCATGGAAGCCTATCTAGTTAATGCAAAAATATTCCCATATCAACAAGGACAAGTTGAAGGATATGATCAAAACAGAACAAGAAAATTACTGCTTCATAAAAAAGAGATTCTTGCCTTAAAATCAAAAACTGAGGGAAGCAACCTTTCCTTGGTCCCAGTTTCAATGTATTTAAAAAATGGTTTTATAAAATTACAAGTTGCTCTTGGAAAAGGAAAGAAGCAATATGATAAGAAAGAAAGCATAAAAAAACGTGATATTCAACGAAACGTAGAACAAGAATTAGCCTCATAAGCTTGACTTTTTAGCCTCATTAGGCTAGAATTACGACATTGGGGATGCAATTGCATCGACAAGATTTCGCACTTTAAAAAATGCAAGCCGTCTTTGATTTGTAGACGTAAAACAAATATCAAAAAATAAATGCTAAAAAAGCATTATTAGCTGAAAAGCTTGCGATTCTTCGCGAGTTAGCCAGTTTTCAAAGACAGCCAGCTTTGGCACTAGCTGCTTAAGCTTACTGTTTAGAATGTCCTTAAGATTTTTCCTAGGTGGAATCTTCTGGGCATAAACTTAGCCTAGGAATTAATAAGGAAGTTGGTTAGTTCCTTATCGTATTTATAACCTTGACTTTATTTATGAACGTTTATTTTCAAAGAATAAGGTGATCAAAAAACAATAAACTAAGCTTGTAGAAATTTTTAAATTGTTTTCTTGCACTCCGGGTCACTCCCGGACATCTCCACA
>JBBTVW010000031.1:0-10893 GCA_038063075.1 Patescibacteria group bacterium
AGGAAATGTCCTGATTAAAATTTAGGAAAGTTGCAAGCCTTGCTGCCCTACATGGCTCAATAACAATAAGAACTAATGCAGCTAAAAACATTACTGGTCCCATTAGTAAAAGGTGTGTGATACTTGCTCCTGATAAAAAATAAAGAGTAACTGATAGGGAAAGAATAATTGCAGCAGTTCCCATATCGGGCTGAAGCATAACAAGACCAAGTATTAAGAAGAGAAGAAGTAAAAATGCGCCCATTCTTCCTTTTTCTTTTGAAGATAACCAAGCTGAGAGATAAATGGCAAGAGAAAGCTTAACAATCTCTGATGGCTGAACAGTAAATAGACCAAAGTCTATCCATCTTCTTGCGCCTAAAAGCTTTAAGCTAAAACCTGGAATAAATACCATTACTAAAAGGCCAATTGAGAAAAGTAAAAGAGGTAATGCAAAATTATAAAACCTATGATAATTAAAATGAACAAAGAAAACTAAAGCACTAAATCCTAGGATTATCCAAATGATTTGATCCTTAACGTATGCATATTTATCACCAAAGTCTCTAAAGGCAACGAAAGATGAAGCATCATAAACCATAAATAAACCAAAAATGGTTAAAAATATAACGCTTATTAGAAGAACCAAATCTATTCTTTTCATTTATCAAAGAATGCGAGGTATAAGCCTAAAATTGCAAAGAATACACCCAGTAACCAACCTCTCATTACAATTTTTGGCTCATCCCATCCTCTTTGTAAGAAATATAGATGAAGTGGAGCAACGGGAAATATTTTTCTGTGTAAATACTTTTTAGCAAGTATTTGAATTAATGATGATCCAATTTCTAAAACAAATACTCCGCCAATTACTGCCATGGCAAGCGTTTTTCCAGTAAGAAGTCCTATTATTGCAAGCGATGCACCTAGGGAAAGCGATCCAACATCACCAAGCCAAATTCTTGCTTTATAAATATTAAAGTATAAAAAGGCTGCTGTACTTCCCATTAATATTGCAATAAATACACCAAGCCCTTGATCTAAGTTAGTAAATGAAATTGCCAAAAATGCAACTAAAGAAATAAGCAAAAGTCCTGGGGAAAGACCATCAAGGCCATCTGCTATATTAAATGCATTTGCAAAAGAAACAATAACAAAAGCTGCAAAAGGAATATATAAAAACCCAATATCAGCTAAACCAATTCCCTTAATAAAAAGAAAATTATAACCAAGATTAAAATACAAAATTGTTGCTGGAACTAAAGCTAAAAGCCATTGAATTATAAATTTATACCTAAAACGAAGACCTAATAAGAAAAATCTTCTTGGCTTTGTAACCATTTTTTTTGCATCATCAAATAAACCTAATATACCAAAGCTTATAAAAGTAAACATTATTGTAAAAAGCTCCCACAGATTGATTTCAATCTTAAATATACCAATTGACCATAAAAATAGAATTGAAACTATGGCAATAATTAAAAAACCCCCTCCAAATGGGGTACCAACTTTCCAAGAATTAAACTTATCAAAAAGAGGAGTTGGCTTATTAAATATATCCACAGTTTGTTGCTGTGGGCGCCTTAATTTAATTTTATACAAAAAATCAATAAAAGGGATAATTAAGATAAGAGTTAGAACCAAAGATAAAAGAGTTAGGCCAAGTAATTGAGTCATAATATATTATTATAGCCTCTTAACCATTTATACGCAATAAAAACTACTTTACTGTCACGCTTTTAGCAAGATTTCGAGGCCTATCTGGATCTTTAAGACCTCTACTTAAAGCAAGATAGTAGGCAAGAAGCTGAAATGTAACGATTTGAGGAATAAAAGTAGCCTCTTTTAAATCATCTGTTTCTAAAAATACGTCAAAGACTTTATTATTTATTGGACCTACTCCAATTATATATCCGCCTCTTGCTTTAACTTCCCATGCATTTGAGATTATTTCATCAAATGTTTCATCACTTGGACACAAGACAAAACAAGGAGTTTGTTTTTCAATTAAAGCTATGACACCATGCTTTAATTCACCTGCTGCAAATCCTTCAGCATGAATATATGATGCTTCTTTTAACTTAAGTGAAGCTTCAAGTGCTGCTGCATAAGAAATACCTCTTCCTAAAATATAGATGTGTTCCTTATTTTTTAGTTTTTTAGCTAATGCTTTAATTTTAAAAATTGATTTCTGTTCTAAAATCTTCTCAGTACTAATTTGTGCCGCAAGTAATAATTTTTTACCTAATGCTTTCTTTTTAGCTAGAGTATAAGCAGTTAAAAACAAAACAGAGAACATAGCAATAAAAGTTTTTGTACCAACTACTGCTTTTTCCTGGCCTGCCATAAGTAATACTTTTTCATCTGATTGTCTATAAAGAGTTGAGCCCAAAACATTAACTAAGGCTGCAATTTTTGCATTTCTCTTCTTTGCTTTCTCAATTGGCCCAACAATATCCATTGTTTCTCCACTTTGAGAAATCGGAATGACTAAACTTTTAGAAGTTAAATAATCTTCAATATAGTCAAACTCAGATCCAATACTAAAATTTACATGTTTTTTAGCTATTTTTGAAAATAGATAAACACCAGAAAGAGCTGCGTAAGAAGCACTGCCACAACCAAGCATAAAAGTTCCATAAGCACTATCTATTAATTTAGAAAACTTAGTTACTTGTTCATCAAAATTTAAGGCAATATTTCTAATAACCTTTGGTTGATCGTATATTTCTTTAAGTAAAAAATGTTTATACTTTCCTTTATCAGAATCTTCAAATTTCCAATCTAAATTTGTAAATTTAGGTTTTATTTCCTTATTAGTAATTAAATTAATCATTTTAAATTTTTTTCCCAAAACTACCATTTGATTATCTTCTAGGAAGACTACTTTCTTTGTATGTTTTACAATTCCTGATGCATCAGAGGAAATAAACATTCCATCTTTGTTTAATCCTGCAATTAATGGAGAACCAGTTTTTGCAGCAACAATCTCAAGTGATTTTGCATAAACAACTACAATTGCATTAAGCCCTTGTAGCTTATTAAAAGCATTCTTAACACTTTGTTCAAAATTTTCTTTTTTTAAATATTCTTCTATTAAATGTCCAACAACTTCTGTGTCTGTTTCTGATTTAAACTTATGTCCTTTTGCGATTAATTCTTTTTTTAATTCTTCAAAGTTTTCTATTATGCCATTATGAACAGCTGCAATTTTACCGCTACAATCTAGATGGGGATGTGCATTTTCTTTAGTTACTCCACCATGAGTTGCCCAACGAGTATGCCCAATACCAATTTGACTATCTTTAAATTTTAAATTGATTTTTTTTATTTTTCCTGGATGCTTTTCTACTAAAAAACTTTCATCCTGACCAATAGCTATCCCAAAAGAATCATAGCCTCTATATTCTAAGGTTTTAAGTCCTGTAAGAACCATTAGGGAAACATTTGTAGTTTTGCCGACATAGCCAAAGATACCACACATATTATTTTGAATTTAGAAGTAATTCCTCAGCCTCTTTAAGCTCTTCTTTGGTATTTATTCCTCTCCAAGGAATATTGCCAGCAAAAAGAGTTTCAATAGGTTCTGAATTTTTAATACCGATATCTATAATTCTTGTAATATAATATTCACCACTAACTTTACTTCTTTCAATTCTAGAAAGATATTTCTTTAAAAAATCAACATTAAAAATATAACAACCTGGGTTTATTTCTTTTATTTTTTTCTCAAAAGAAGTTGCATCTTTCTCTTCAATAATTGCAGATAGTTTTCCATCCTTGTCTCTAATTATTCTTCCAAGTCCAAAAGGCTCATCTTTTTCAATTGTTAAAAATGTCATTTTTGCTTTTGAAGACAAATGCTTTTCAATTAACTTTTCAATTAAATCTTTCTTATAAAAAGCGCTATCATCGCCGTTTAAAACCAAAACATCTTTTGTTTCTTCTGTTATTTTTTTTAAACCAATACTAACTGCATGGCCTGTTCCAAGCCTTTTTGCTTGCTCAGCAAAAGAAACTTTTTGTCCCAAAATATTCATTACTGAAACTTTTGCAAAACCAACAACAACAACAATATTTTTTATAAATAGGTTTTCTAAAAGTTCAATTGTGTGAACTATCATGGGCTTATCGGCAAGAGGCATCGCTACTTTATTTACATCTGTAGCATTCATTCTTTTGCCTTTACCAGCGGCTAGGATTATGGCACCTAAATTTTGATTCATTTAATTAATCTTTTATTCTTTTTATTTTTGCACCCAAGGTTTTTAACCTTTGCTCAAACTGTTCGTATCCTCTATCAAGATATTCAAGTCCAAAAAGAACACTTTCTCCACTTGCAACCAAAGCGCCTAAGGCTAATGTTGCCCCTGCTCTAATATCAGTCATATTTAGTATTCCATTGTGTAAATTTACAGGACCTGTAATTTTGGCTGCATGAAAGTTAGTTTTTTTATCATCTTTAATATTAAAGTTATAGAATTTTGCAGGATTTCTAACTTTTGGATTGTAAAGATCAATATCTGCTCCCATTTTTCTTAACTCACCAACATAGTTAAATCTGTTTTCATATACAGCTTCATGTATTGTTGAGACTCCATTTGCCTGTGTCATAAGTACTGCCCATGGTCCTTGCCAATCTGTCATAAATCCAGGATAGAATGTTGTAGTAACATCTGAGGCCTTTAGAGGACCTTTGTAGAAAAATCTAATACCATCTTTTTTAACTTCAAAACCTGCACCAATTTTTCTTAACATTTCTAAAAATTCTTCTAAGCCTCTTTTTGAGATATCTTTAATAAAAATGTCTCCTTGTGTAATTATTGCAGCAACAGCTAAGGTTACAACTTCATTTCTATCAGGTGCAATAATAAAACTTGCTCCACCTAGCCTATCTACCCCTTCAATTACAATTCTTCTTGGCTTTTCTCTAACAATTTTTGCACCCATTCTTCTTAAAAAGGCAATTAACTCATCAATTTCTGGCTCTTGAGCTGCATTTTCTAAAATTGTTTTTCCTTTTGCCATTACCGCTGCAATAAGCATTGTTTCAGTTCCAGTATGTGTGCTTTTTTCAAATTTATAATATGCGCCTTTTAGTCCATTTGGAGCTGTTGCGTGGAAGAATCCATCTTTACTGTTATATTTTACCCTTACTCCCATTTTCTTTAGACCTCCAATAACTCTATCAATTGGTCTTGCTCCAATCCTACAACCACCTGGATTTGGAATAATTGCTTCTTTCTGCCTAATTAAAAGTGGAGCTAGAAACATAAATGAAGTTCTTGCTTCTGCTGCTTTTTCTAAGGCAATTTTATTACTAATAAAATCTTCAACCTTAATTACAAACCTGTGATCTTTAAATTCAACCTTTCCACCTAAATGCTCTATTATTTCAGTCATTGCATAAACATCAGAGATTAGAGGAACATTATCAATATAAATTTCTTCTTTGGTTAAACAAGCAGCTACCAAAACCTTTAAAACCACGTTTTTAGAACCAAATACATTTACTTGGCCTCTTAGTTTTTTCCCTCCGACTATTTCAAATCTTTCCATATTTAATTTAGACTATCAGCTATTTTATATATGTCACCAGCTCCCATAGTTAAGACGATCCAATCGTTTCCATAAGCTTTTTGGTCGACATATTTTATCACATCAGTCAAGTTTGAGACATGATTAACATTGTTTGATATTTTTGAGATTTCATTCTTTAAAAGAATTGAAGAAACAGACTCATCTACTTCTTCTCTTGCTGATGCATAAATATCCACCAAAATAAGCTCTGTAGCGTCAGAAAAAGAGTATTTAAAATCCTCGAACAACTTTTTTGTTCTAGAATAAGTATGAGGTTGAAATATACACAATATCTTTTTATTGGGAAAGGTTTTTCTAAATGCCTGAAGTGTTTTCTTTATTTCTGTTGGATGATGCGCATAATCATCATAAAGGGCTGCGCCAGATGACAGATCTTTAATAAACTCAAATCTTCTTCTAGACCCTGTAAACTTCATTAATCCTTTTTTTATATTCTCCAAAGATAAACCAATTTCTAAGCAAACAATAATTGAAGCTAAAGCATTTAGGGCATTATGTTCTCCAGTAACGTTTAGCATAAATTCACCTAAGCTTGTATTATTGTTTTGCACCCAGAAAAACATCTTTTCTTTTTCAATTGATATTTTGTCTATATAAAAATTGGCATTTTTGGAAAAACCATAGGTAATAACTTTTCCTGAGACCCTCTTTACAACACTTTCTGTTTCTCTGTCATCAATACAAGCTACAAGTAAACCATCAATTGAAATATTTTCAGTAAATGAGTAAAAAGCTTCTTTTAAGTGCTCTATTGACTCATACATATCTGGATGATCTAGCTCAATATTTGTAATTACTGCAATACTTGGCTTTTGCCATAAAAGCTTTGGGGTTTTATCATACTTTGGCTCGGTTGCATATTCATCTGCTTCTGCTACAAAATAATGGCCTTTACCAAAATGGCCACAAGAATCTAAATATGGAACATTTCCAGTTCCAACTACAAAAGATGGATCAAGTTTATTTTCTCTTAAAATTGAAGCTATTATTGCTGTTGTTGTTGTTTTACCATGAGTTCCTGAAACTGAAATTCCCTCAAAAACTTTTCCAAAAATATCACCCTTCATAAATTCTCCAACCGCTTGCCCTTGTGTCCAAACAGTAATACCAGCTTTTTTAGCTTCAATAACTTCAACATGATCAAATCCACCATGGGCTCCAGTTGTAATTACCAGATCAACTCCCTCAATATGAGAAGATGAAAAGCTAGTCTGGGGTTTAATTCCCTCTTTAGCTAGTGCACTATCTGTAATAAACTCTTCATCTAAATCACAACCAGTAACTCTAAAGCCTGCTTGTTTTGCAATTATTGCAAGCGGAGTCATTCCAACTCCTTTTATGCCTACAAAATGAATTGATTTAATTTTTTTCATTTATTTTTTTAAATTTAAATCTGCAAGAATATCTTTAACTGTCTTATATTCATCCCAAGGCTCTTCTCCGTTACCTAAATTCATAGAAGCCTCAGATGCTTTTCCTGTTATTAATACTAAATCATCTTTCTTGGCCATTTGTATAGCAGCAGTTATTGCCTGTTTTCTATCAACAATTTTTAATACCTGAGGTTTTGGATTATCTATTCCGCTTTCAATCTCTTCAATAATTTTGTTTACATCCTCACTTCTTGGATCCTCTGTTGTTAAAACAACAATATCAGCATAGCTCGTTGATGTTTCTCCCAAAAATGGTCTTTTGTGCGCATCTCTTTCTCCTGCAGATCCAAAGACATGAATGATTTTACCTTTAACAATTGGTTTTAAGCTTTGCAATAACTGCTCAAAAGCATTTGGAGTATGAGCAAAATCTATCATTACAGCAAAGTCTTTTCTATAAACAAAATCTAATCTTCCTTTAGGTAGAGAGAAAGTAACTAAAGCTTTTTTTATTTCTTCATCGCTTAATCCTAATTTTCTACAAGCACCAACTGCGGCTAAAATATTATATTTATTGAAATCACCAATAATGTCATTACTTATATTTGTTAAGCTGAAATTATTGGGATTTATTTCAGATCCTTCTGAAAAACCATAAGTAATCCAATTGTTTGAGGCTTTTGAGTTTTTTGCCTCACTTAACATTTGGTATGCCAGTCATCCTTATTTACTACAGCCACCTTTGCTCTTTTTAAGAGCTGCTCTTTTGTTTTTACGTAATTATCATAAGTTTTATGATAATCCAAATGTTCACTGGTTAAATTTGTCAGTACACCTATTTCAAAAGGAATACCAAGTATTCTTTTTTGATCAATAGAGTGAGAAGTAACTTCTAAGATGAAATACTCTGCTTTTGCTCTCTTTGCCTTAAATAAAAGTTTTTGCAAAAGAAATGATTCAGGAGTAGTAACGTGAAAGCCAATTGGATATGTTTTTGGGCCAATTACTGCACCAAGACTTGATACCATTGAAACCTTTTTATTATTTGTTTTTAAAATATGGTAAATAAGATTTACAGTTGTAGTTTTCCCATCAGTTCCTGTTACGCCCACAACTTTTAAACTTCTTGCAGGGAACAAAAATAAAAGATTCCAAAAAATAGCAACAAAAAAATGGTAGATGTTTTTAATCTTCTGCCACATATAGATATTATACTCCTTTTTGATATTGTAATCTGTTCATATATAATGGTTTTGTGCTTAAAAATTTAAATACAAATATCTCAATAGATACAGAAATAATCCATTTAAAAACTCTTTTTGATAAAACATTTGGTGCAATTAAATACAAAGATAAGGGAATATTATTAAAAACTAGGTTTGGACTGCATTCATTTTTTGTAAAAGATACTCTTGAAGTTATTGTCTTAGATAAAAATTTAAAAGTAGTAAAAATAAATGAAAATTTTTCACCCAATAAAGTATTTTTTTGGAACCTACAATACTCATTAATTCTTGAGCTACAAAGGGGATCTGTAAATAAACTAAAACTTAAAGTAGGGCACATAGTTAAATTTAATTTATAGAGTTTTTGCTCTCATTTTTTCCCAGAACTCTCCCCTTCTGCAAAGCTTTTTAACATCTTCTTTATTTTGCAAAAGCATTTCTACTACCCTTTCCAAAAATAGGGTATTTTGAGATCCCTTTATAAGAATAATATCTTTTGGTTTAATACTTTCTAAAATTGTTTGTTTACTTTGAGTAAAATTTGGGTAGGAGAAATACTCAAATTTATTTCGTCTTAAAATTGGCTCAATGTATTTTTGTGACAAAGGGCCAATAATAATTGCCAAATCTAAGGTTTTTAAAATTTTATTAGCTACTTGTTCATGTAAAGCTTTACTCATTGTTCCAAGCTCTCTCATATCCCCTATTATTCCAACTCTTCTTCTTTGCTTACCTATTTCAAAAACAAAATCAAGTAAATCTAAAATTGGAGTAAGAGTTGCATTATTATAAGAAGAATCAAGTAAAATTGTATCTTTGATACCTTTAAAAACTGTCATCCTGCCAGATGGAAGTGAAAAATCAGATTCTAATGCCTTAATAGCATTTTTAATTTCTACTCCTTTTGTAGAAGCTACTGCAATAGCAAGTAGAAAAGAGTAAGCAAAATGCTTTGGTAGTGGATTTGCAATTTCTATCTTATATTTTTGTCCTTTATAAACAAAAACTACTAAAAACTTGTCAACAAAATTTTGTATCTTTTCAATATAAAAAGAGGCATCCTTTTTAAATGAAGACACAGTTATACACGTTGCGCTAATTTGTCCTTTTAAATTTGCAATATTGTCATCATCTATATTTAAAACTGCAAATCCATCCTTTGATAATGTAGTAAGAAGTAAACCTTCTTGTTTGGCAGTAAGCTCTAAAATATCTTCTTTTCTTTCATCTATAGATTTTGCATCAACTAATGGGTCAAATTGCTGACTGTGTTCAAAAGAAATATTTGTTAATACTCCAACCTTTGGCTTTACTATCTTTAATAAATAGCTCATGTTCTTAGGCTCAAGTGGACTATCAATTCCCATTTCAGCTACATAAATCTCAAATTTTCGATAATCAAAAAGAACCCTAAGTAAAGATAAAATTAGAAGCCTAATCCAATCTATTAGGCTATTTGATGTTATTCCAAGATTTAAAATATCTAAAGGTATTCCTGTTTCACTGTTTTTACCTTTTCCCTGTTTTACCTTATATTCTTTTTCTAAAATTAAAGCGATAAAATTAGAAAGAGAGGTTTTTCCACTGGCTCCACCGACACCAATAATAAAAGGGTTAATCTTTCTTAACTGCATTGAAGCTAAAACCCTTAAATACCAAAGAATAAATTTTATATACAAGTTTTTCATTTTAACCTATGTATTATACCTTTATTCCCCCTCTGGAGGAATACCGTAATAATTAAGCAATGATCTTGCGATATCAAAAAATACAGGAGCTGCAGTTTCAGCTCCGTAAATAGATGTTGTAGGCCTATTAATAATTACTATCATGACAAACTTAGGATCATTTGAAGGCGCAAAACCAACAAAAGACGCTATAGTTTGATTAGGATCATAATGACCTGCGATTGGAATAGATGCTGTTCCAGTCTTTCCAGCGATTCTGTAGCCTTTTACACGAGCCCAGGAAGCCTCTCCTTTATTAACTGCATTTACCATTATTTCTGCCATAACTTTTGCTGTTTGCCCACTTATTGGAGTTTCAATCACCTTAGGCTCAATTTTAATAAATTTACCTTCATTATTCTCAACTGCAGCCACAACATGAGGCTCCATTCTTTTACCCTCATTGGCTATTGCACCAATTGCAGTTAAAAGCTGAATTGGCGTAATAGATATACCCTGACCAAAGCCAGTTGTAGCTAAGTCTACTTCATACCACTGATTTTTTTCTTTTAAAGGAGCGTATACTTCTCCTTGTAAATCTATTCCTGTTGTATCCCCAATTCCAAATTTACTTAAAAAATTAAGCATTCCATCAAGGCCAAGCTTTTTAGCCACAAAAACCATTCCAGTATTATCTGAATGCTGAATTGTTTCAATCATATTAATATTTTTTTGGTATTTATCGTTCCAGGTATGAATGTCATATCCTCCAATAGCAACAGGACCGGCGCAAATATCACATTTTGTAGTAGGAGTGACTAATTTTGCATCTAGGGCTGAAGACATAACTAATGGCTTAAAAGTTGAACCTGGCTCATATAAATCAGAAATAAAAGGATTTTTATATAGTTCTGGTTCAAATTCATAGTAAGTTGTTGGATCAAAAGAAGGAAATGCTGATAAAGCTATAATTTGGCCTGTTTTAGGATCCATAATACCAACCATGCCTGAGCTACACGTTTCACATAGCCGACCATCTTGTTCAGC
>JBBTVW010000032.1:0-1525 GCA_038063075.1 Patescibacteria group bacterium
CATTTTCTGTTGACGAATAAGATAATGAGCATATAATTTTACTAGAGCCCGAAGTTGGGGTATCTCACACAAAGGAGTTCCACAATGAAGGAAAGGTTCCAGTTTGAGGTTCAGGACAACGAGTTCGTGAAGTCCAGTTTCACCAATCCTGGCGGCATCATCAACCACTGCGTGGCGGTTGCCATCAAGGACGAAGGCGTGGCAGTCCGCAACTCCAACGACCCGACGAAGAACACGGTTTTCTTCACCACCGAAGAGTGGCGGCGTTTCCTGGCGGGCGTACACAACGACGAGTTCAAGGTCTGAACCAGACCAAGTGGGGGTGGCGAAATCCACCCCCTAAACTATGAAAAAGAAAAATAATAAAAAAATATTCTTCTGTGGCTTAGGAGAACAACCCTCAGCTTATAAATCTTTATCCAAATTTTTAGATATAGTGCCGATTGATTGGAATAATATTAAACTTCCTAAATACAAAGTAGAAACTGCAGTAGGTTTTTCAATAGGGGCAATTTTAGCCTGTGAGTATGCTATAAAACACAAAGTAAAAAATCTTGTTTTATGTTCAATGACTACTGGTGTAGAAACTTTAAGTAAAGTAAAAGCCGATAACATAATCTTTCTAATAGGTGAAAAAGAAAAATGGGTTATTAAAGATACCAAAAGAGTTTTAGAAACAGTTAAAGATAGAGCTAAAATTATTGTAATAAAAAATGCTGACCATAAAATAAACAAGGACTATCAAAAGATACTTCTCAGTACCTTAAAAGATTTAGCAGGAAAATAAAAATATACCCACTGAAACAGAGGGTTCCGGCAAGACCCTCTAATTTTTTACTTAATTATATTGTATAATATTATCATGTCTAATAAAGCATATGTTCCAAATAAAATTAAATTTTACTACAAAAATAGTGATTTTAAGTCAGTTCTAAAAGAAGTTAGCATACTTAATATTGGCGAGATAAAATCAAAAGAAACTTTGTATATGATTACTTTGGCATACGATCAGGTGGCTCTCAAAAAAAACAAACGCACAATGAAAAGTATGCAAAGACTTGCAAAAAAATATGCTTCTATAATTATCAAAAGATTTCCTTCTTGGGATAAGGGGTATTTTGTTATGGGACTTGTTTTACAACATTCAAATAAAGCTGGTTTAGCATTAAATTTTTATAAAAAAGCACAACAAAAAAATCTTAAAAATACTTTGTACTATCTTTCTCTTGGTAATGGTCATAGAGCAATTAAAAACTACAAATTGTCACAATATTGGTATGAGAAAGCATTAAAAATAAAAAAAATTAGGCATCTAGCATCTGTTAATTTAGTATCATTATATGAAGAAATGAACGAAGAAGATTTAGTAAAAAAATATGCTAAAAAATCTTTAGGATTACTAAAAAACAAAAAGGATCCGTTCTCTATAAATCAAAAAGAACGAATGAGAAAAATTCTTAAATTATCATGAAAATATGGATATATTCAAAGATTTTGGAGTAACACAATATAATGGAGTATTGAA
>JBBTVW010000033.1:0-14779 GCA_038063075.1 Patescibacteria group bacterium
AGTTTTTAGCTTAAGGGATGTAAAAGCAACCTTCCCTTCTTTTGAAAAAATATTATACTCATTGCCTATAACAAAGCCAGGTCTTGTTCCTTTAACATTGCCTTCCTCTGCGACCTTTATTTCTGCATCTGGATATGAAGCATTAATTTGCTTTTCGATCATATCCCTATACTTATTAGGAGTATAAATATAGAAACGGATATCGCCTGGCATACCAACTATTTCAAATGAGATTGGGTATCTGTATTTTAGAAATGCGAATCTTCCACTTGGCTTTATTCCAGCTAGTGCTGCAAAAAACTGCTCTGCGGCATCTATTTTAATTTCGTTTTCCCTGGGCAGTGCTATTTGAAGCAAAGTTGAATCTAGGGATTTTTTCTCTCTTTCTTTATTCCTATGCCAAATTACCCAAAGATATCCAAAACCAATTAAAAAGACACTTGTTACAATAAGTAAAATTGCAGAAACAACTAGTATTAAAACCAAGTTAGTAAAATTAAAAATAAAGTTTTCCATTTTTTATACAACTTCCCTTCCCATTATTTTACCGTGTACTTTTCTTAAGTTTTTAAGTATTAATGTAGCAAAACCAAAAATAGAGGGAAGAAAATAAGCTTGCTCAACATGTTCTGTTAAGTCAAGACTATTTTTATATTTATTAACTACACCTTGAGCCTCTCTTTGGTCTAAAGGCTCTATTGTAATTTTAGGTTCCAAGTTTGGGACAGTACTTTCAAGTGAAGGCTTAACTCCAATTTGTTGGTGATCTACTGTCAGCACAGGATTATCTGAAACGGTTTTAATACCAACTGCTTCCATTTCTTTATCTAAAACTGGAGGTTTTTCAGAATGAACTACAAAGTCTGAAACAGGCCTTTCTACCTCCTTACCTATAGAAGGAGTTATTAAGGTCTGAGGTTGTACTTTTTGATTTGGATCATTAGTATTATCCATATGTAATTATCATAGCATTTTGACTAGAAGAGGACAATTAAATTAACCTTATAAATCTTTTACAAATTATTTGCCACCGCCACAGTCTGGACACTTAGTTAATTTACCACTTATTACCAAAGGAAGCTCAATATCATCAGGCTCCCAACCACAATTTTTACATTTTATTTTAAAACAAACTTCACAATCTTTTTCTTTTTTCATAATTTTAGGCTGCTTGAACTGCTTGCTCTGAGGCATCTATTGAATCATTGCAGCGCTCACAGACAAAACAAGGACCACAAGGAACATCTCTTTGACATAATCTGCAAGGGCCAGCTTCATTAAATTCAAAATCTCTTTGTTTTGTAGAGCCTTTTTTAGCTACGGATTTAATACTTCTAAAAATATCATTACTTTCTGTTTTTCCACTAGATCCACAACTTCCCCTTACTTTAGGAGGAGGAGCAATATATCTTTTAACCAGCAACGCTTGTGCAAGGGTTGGGAGTTGATAATCTGTTAAATAAACCACGTTTCCCTTAGCATACTCACTTTCATATTTTTGCCTAAGTTCTATAGCTAAATTTTCTACTACGTGCAGTGCTAAATGCTGCTCTTCTTCTGTACCATTAAGGGCTACCTGGGCATATTCATTAATTACACTACTTAAATTACCCCTAATTCTATCAAACACCCTACCTCCTTCTTTATTTTTTATTTCAAAATTACCATGAATAAACTCTTTAACCCTATCTGGCTCAACATCTATAACCTTAGGAGACCTTAAGAAATCTTCTGCTACTAAAAATTCTTCTCCACCAAAAAGAGCATCTTTAGCCGTGTTAAAATCAGCAATTTTTGGATCATCAACTCTTATAGCTGTCATTTGCAAAACATTACCATTTCTTTTTCCCACATAAGCAAAGCCATACTTTCCGTATCCATCTTCTTCTGCCCCTTGGGGACTAAACCAAACAACTGTTCCATTAGGATTTTCTCTAATTTGATCTGTTAAACTGACTAAACCCTCTAACTCAGCTCTTTCTCTTGACGAACTTAATCCATCTTGATTTCTAACCTCTATTGCTTTCCTTGCTTTATCTATCATTGAGTCACCACTTGCTGGATCAACTAAAACGCCGTCAACTACGTCTAGAGTGTAGTTAAATTCTGCAACCTCAAGTCTGTATTCTGCTATATAGGAAACAACATCGTCTTCTATTTGTCTTCTTGTTGCTCCTTGATAAAATTCATGCCTAAAAGCTTGAGCTTCACTTCTTTGAGAAATCCTTCTAGTACTAATATCAACTACTTCTGCTAACTGAGGCCTATTTGAAGATTGTGTATCAAGTTTTAGGGCATTATTGCCAATAGTTGTAACCCCTTGGGGTCTTTTAAAATTAATAACATTTGCTGTATTTCTTTCTTTACTCATAAAAAAACTCCTCTAAATCTTTCGAGAAGTTTTTTGTATAAAAAATACACTTCTTGCTCGGAAGATTTATTTATCCCAAAACTTTGGGAACGGGGCTCTGACTTTAACAGTTGCGGCACAGCGTAGGAATCTCACCCACTTCACCCGAAAAATTACTCTCTACTTTTCCAAAGTAACTCTTTATTTTTTTCTTTGTAATTTATATCTCTTGCATACATAAAAAGCAAATCCGAAAGTCTATTTAAGAAAACAATAATATCTTTATTGACTTTTTCCCTTTCTGATAACTCTACTACTCTTCTTTCCGCTCGTCTTACCAATGTTCTTGCAAAATGTAAATTTGAACCTACTGTTCCTCCACCTGGCAAAATAAAATTCTCAAGTTTTGGCAGTTTTTTAGTCAATAAATCAATTTCTGATTCAAATTCTAAAACTCTTTTATTTAAATAATCTGATAAATTCTTATTTTTATATCCAGATTGAGAAGCAAGAGATGCTCCTGTCTCAAATAAATCTTTTTGAATAAGGATTATTTTATCTTTAAGTTTTTTATCTTTATTAAATGATAAAACTACTCCTAAATAACTATTTAATTCATCTATTGTTCCATATGCGTTAACACGAAGACTGCCTTTAGAAACAGTTTTTCCTGCATAAAGTGATGTTTTCCCTTTATCTCCAAATTTTGTATAAATTGACATATTAACACTCGGAGTAACCACAAGAGTAGCATTTCTTGCAACCTTCTTCGTAAGCAAGAGTTGCTCCTCCACATTCGGGGCAGATATCATAAAGTCCAGTTGATGTTCCCTGAGTTACTGACAAATCACCAGATGGTGCTTGAAGAGTTAATTGTTCTAATTTTACAATCTCTTCTTTTACTCCTTCTATCTTTTCTGCATCAACTGGAATATGAGTTATTGCTTTTCCATTCAAATGACCGTTACCATTAGTAAGCCCATTTCCATTTGAGTGCCCATTAGTTAATTTTTTATCCTCTACTACTCCATTTACTCTAAACTCAAAATGTTTAGATAATACTTTAGCAACAGCATCCGGAAGAGATCTTACTCTATTTTCTCCAAAACCAACACTTCTTGCTCCTCCAATTCCAACTATTTGAGCTACAACCTGTCTCATTCTCTCTCTTTGGCTAACTTGTCCATTTATTCTTAAAGATAAAGAAATCATTCTACCAAGTGCATCAGCCATTGCTGCAACATCAGATCCTGATTTACCAACTGTTATAAAAACTTCAAAAGGCTGTTTATTCTCATCATGATTAATTGTTATATATGTTTTACCAACAGGTGTTTCTGTTCCATACGTAACACCTTCAACCATCATTGGTCTTGGAATAACAGGAAGTGTAGCTGTAGTAGATGGAATTACTACTTTTGCTTCTTCTTTTTTATCTTCTTTTCTTGATAAAACACCTTCTCTTGATCCATCTCTCATATAAGTAATACCTTTAAGACCCATATCAAAAGCCATTTCATAAAGCCTTTTAACATCATCAACTGTATGTGTCTTAGGTGCATTTACTGTTTTTGAAATTGATGAATCAATATAATCTTGGGCTACCGCTTGCACCTTAATATGTTCCTCAGGTGTTAAATCATTGGCAGAAACAAAATAGGCTGGTTTTTGTTTATTTGGATTTTGTTTTTTCCATTCTTCAAATAATGGATGATACATTTGATGCTCTCCAAGTCTATCTCTTCTAATAAACTCGAACTCATAAACTGGCTCAACTCCAGATGAAACACCTGAGATAAGAGAAGTTGTTCCTGTTGGAGCAATTGTAAGAAGTACTGCATTTCTAATTCCTTGTTTGTATACCTTTTGTTTTATTTCTTCAGGAAGTTTTTTAATATGCCAACCTTTTTGATATTTATCTCTGTTATATTTTGGAAAACTTCCTTTCTCTAAAGCAATATCGCTTGATGCAATGTATGCATTATCTCTTAATGTCTTAAATATTTTTTCAATAACTGGAAGAGAATCCTCTGCTCCATACTTTACTTCCATTTTAATTAATGCATCAGCAAGTCCTAATATTCCAAGACCAGTTCTTCTAATATCTTTTGCAACTTTTTCGTTTTCTTTATAGAAGTAATGAGTATCATCAATGACGTTATCTAAAAATCTCATAGCAACTCTTACATCTTTACCAAAGTTTTCATAATCAAATTCTTTTTTGTTTACATAAGCTGCAAGATTCATAGCTCCAAGATTACAAACTGCCCATGGAGAAAGAGGTTGTTCTCCACAAGGATTTGTAGCTGTTAATGTTTCAAAGTACCATGTATTTGATCTTTTATTTGATCTATCTAAGAAGTGAAGCCCTGGCTCTGCTGATCTCCATGCAGCTTGGCAAATTAAATCCCAAAGATATTTTGCTTTAACTGTTTTGACAACTTTAACTTTTCCTCCCATTTTCTTCCAAGCATCCATATCTCCAGTCCATTTTTTATCATATTTCTTATCATCTAAATCTGCAAAAATTAAATCCCAGTTGGCGTCTTTTTTTACTGCTTCCATAAAAGCATCTGAGAGACAAACTGATAGATTTGCTCCATTTATTTTAGTTAAATCTTGCTTAACTGTAATAAACTCTTCAATATCTGGATGCCAATCATGAAGCATTAACATCAAAGCTCCTCTTCTTGATCCTCCTTGTTGAACAATGTCTTTTGTAGCAAGAGAGTATAATTCTGCCCAATTTAGAGGTCCTGAAGAAAATCCATTTACTTTTTTAACTCTTGATCCACGAGGTCTTAAAGAAGAAAGATTAAGACCAACTCCACCACCGTGAGCCATAATTTCAATCATTTGAGTTAGGTTTTGCATTATTCCACCTCTTGAATCTGGAGGATTTGGAATAACAAAACAGTTGTAATATGTAACATCAAAACCAGTTCCTGCTCCTGCTAAAATTCTTCCTCCTGGAAGGAACTTAAATCCATTCATTACATCAAAGAATTTCTTCTCCCACTTTTTCCTATCCTTTGCTTTTTCAACTCCTGCAATTCCTTTAGCAACCCTTTTCCACATTTCATCTGGAGTTTTTTCCATTGGGTTTCCTTTTATATCTTTTAAGGAATACCTGTCTAAAAATACTTTTTGTCTTATTCCATCAAGTTTTGTCATATTATTTTATTAATTTTTTTACTTCTTTCTCAAAATCTTCTACGTCTACAAATCTTTTAAATACACTGGAAAATCTTATATACGCTACTTTATCCAAAGCTTTCAGCCTTGTCGCAACTAATTGTCCTATTCTTTTACTTTCTATTTCAACTGAATCTGCAGTCCTTAGTTCTCTTTCAATCTCTACTACAATTCTTTCTATGTCTTCAATCGATACCTTTGTCTTTTGACAGGACTGTATTATTCCTCTTTTTAATTTATCTCTGTCAAACTGCTCTCTTTTTCCATCTTTTTTTATTACTATTAAATGAACGTTTTCTATTCTCTCGTATGTCGTAAACCTTTTATTGCATTTTGTACATTCTCTTCTTCTTCTAATAGTTTCAAGGTCTTCGCTGTCTCTTGTCTCTACTACTTCTGTTTCTTTGCTTCCGCAATATGGACACTTCATAGCTTTTGTTTGACATCTGGCATATATATAACGGTTTAGTTTAAAACGCTAGATCTAGTGCCAAAAAAATCATATGGCACTAGCACTAAGGTGTCAACTATAAATTTCTATATCAAAAAGAGTCAACATTTTTTTTAGCTTCAATTTTTAAAGAAAATTTTAAAGACCAAATTTATGAATAAGAAAGGTATTCTAAGCCTTAAATAAGTGGTGATTTAGTGAATATAAAAAATGCTCTAAAGTGTGTAGGTAAATAGCTATTGTGACTTGATTATGAGTACCCTTTCTTGGAAATCTTTAGCTCTTTGTTCTAAGAACTTAAGGTTTAAAAGCGTATCTCCCTTTTGTCCATTTTGCATTCCTAAAATTATTTCCTGATGTTTTTGCGAAGCTTTTAGTAATTGATCAAGTATTGCATTAACATCTTCCCCTTCTTTTTTTGCCTTTTGGACATTACTAATTGCGTCTTCAAAATAATTGCCTGATTTTGAAAGAGTAGTTATTGAAAGTTCAGCTTTTCCTTTATCTAATAGAAGCTTTGCTCCACCCAATCTTTTATCTGCCTGCAGTAGTGAAAACTCAGTTTTCTTAAGTGGGTCTGAAATTAAAAACTTCAAAATATTATCTCTAATTACTTTTAAATAGTAGAGAGGATTATCTGGTAAAAGTCCTGGATAAGGAATTTCATATTGAATTGTCTCCATTACTGCTGACGGAGAAGAATCTTGGTTCTCTTTAGCTAAAGCTTTTGTTGGGTTTATAAGAATAAATAATAGTATTAAAAGAATTAAAAGCTTTTTCATTGAACTCAATTATACAACTTTTTTAGAAAATTCAAAGAGTAATTTTGAAGCTATTTTAGACCATACTTTCTATTGGTTGAGGAAGAGGTTTTTGTAAATGAGCATTACCAACCATTAATACTTCTTCTACTAATCTATTTGCATAACCATATTCGTTATCATACCAAGCAATAACCTTTACCATGTTTCCAATTACGGAAGTTAAAGAAAGATCTACTATCGATGAATATGAACTTCCAATAATATCAGATGAAACTATTGGGTCATCCGTTACTCCAAGAATTCCCTCAAAAGATGGAAGTTTTGCAGCATTTCTAAAAGCACTATTAACTTCATCTTTTGTTGTTTCTCTTTTTAAAATAAAAGTGAAATCTGATAATGAACCAACTACTACAGGAACTCTAATAGCAAGACCACTAAATAGACCGCTTAACTCAGGTATTGCTTTTATGGCTGCAAGTGTTGCGCCTGTTGAAGTTGGAATAATATTTGAAGCAGCTGCTCTTGCTCTTCTATAATCTTTATGTCCTCCATCTTGAAGCTCTTGATCTGAAGTATAACCATGAATAGTAGTCATCATTGCCTTCTCTACTCCAAATGCATCTACCATAACTTTTGCAACTGGCGTAATACAATTGGTTGTACATGAAGCATTACTAATTATATTCTCATTTGCGTAAGTTTTATCATTAACTGATAAAACAAAAGTAGGAACATTTCCTTCTTTAACCGGAGCTGATAAAACTACTGCTTTTGCTCCTGCACCAATGTGTTTTTTTAAATCTTCTTCGCTAGTAAAATGGCCCGTTGATTCAATTACAACATCTACATTTAGCTCGCTCCATGGTAATAGGTTTGGGTCTTTTTGAGAAAGAACTGGAATCTTTTTGTTATCAATAAGTAAATAACCTATTAAATCCTGGTAGGGAGAATTTTCTTCCTTTTCCTGATATGTCACATCAAGTGAATAAATTGGTCCATAGGAAGTGTCATACTTTAATAGATACATCCAACCTTTAATATCTGTTGATCCACCTGCGTTAATTGCAACAATCTCTATTTGATCTTGGTATTTTTCAAGTATTACTCTATGAGCTACTCTTCCTATTCTTCCGTATCCATTAATGGCAGTACGTATCATATAAATTTAGTATAACAAAGATTAAAAATTAAAGCTTGATAATACTTACTCTAAAACAAGTAATCCAGGTAATTTTTCACCTACTAAAAACTCAAGCATTGCTCCTCCACCAATTGATACAAAATCAAATTTGTTTAAAAGATTTTGTTTTTTAAGAAATGCAATTGTATCTCCACCTCCAACTATCTTTAATGCGTCTAAGCTTGTAATTCCTTTTGCTAGAATTTCTGTTCCTCTCTGACTATCTTTCTCTTCAAAAAGACCCATTGGGCCATTCCAAACAATTGTATTTGCGCTTTTACAAACCTCTACGAAATTTTGGGCTGATTTTTCTGTTATATCTTTTGTATTCTGAGTTAAATCGGAAACTAAAAGTATTGATCTTTTACCACTTAACTTTTGGTGAGCGACTTTTAAAAGCACTTTTGTATTCTCAGCTATTTCTCCACCAACTAATACAGAGTCAGCAAATGAATGCATTTTTGATACCAAAGGAAGCTTTGTTTCTATTTTTGCTCCTCCGATAACAACACAAAGTGGCCTTTTGGGATTTTCTAAAACTTTGGATAATACTTCTACTTCTTTTATAAGCCTAAGACCAGCAAATGAAGGAATATATTTAGTAATTCCAACTATTGACGCATGACTCCTATGAGAAGATGCAAATGCATCATTTACGTAAATATCTCCTAAATCTGCAAGTTTTTTTGAAAATTCGTCACTGTTTTCTTCTTCCTGTTTTGAAAACCTTAAATTCTCAAGTAAGAAAACATTTTGGGCAAGTTTCCATCCATTAAACTCTCCAATTATTGCTGTTTCTGTTTTTGAGTTAATTTTTTTTGCTATAAAATTAGCTAAGGGTTTTAGGCTAAATTTCTTTTCTTTGCTATATGGTCTTCCTAGGTGACCTAATAAAATTACAACTGCACCCTGCCTTACTAAATACTCAAAAGTTTCAAACCAGCCGTCAATTCTAGTTGTATCTTCTATTTTTCCGTTTTTAATAGGAACGTCTAAATCTACTCTTAAAAGTACTTTTTTATTATTAACGCTTATATCTTTTACGCTTTTTAGGTTATATTTCATATCTAATCTGTAAACTCCTGACAGAACATAATGCCATAAATTCCACCATCAATTGCGCCTATTCCCACTTTTTCAAAATTAACTGACAAAATATTAGCTCTGTGTCCTGCGCTTTGCATTAAGCCTTTCATGGCCAGCTCTGTATTTGGAGCAAGTGCTAAATTTTCCCCTGCATAATTAAAGGCTATATCTGCTTGCGCCATTCTGTCAAAGGGAGAAAGACCTTCAGGCGTATAGTGAGAAAAATATCCTCTTATAAACATGTCTTTACAATGATTTCTACCAACCTCTGCTAAGCTTTCTGAAAAAATTAACTGACCTAATCCCCTTTGTCTTCTCTCTGTATTTACCTTTGTAAACATTTCTTTTTCAGAAACCTTGTCAACAGAAATTGCCTTTGTTTTAAATTTAAGATCAACGCTTTGATTACTTTGAGGCTCAACAGTTAAAAAAGAAAGTGTTTCATTTACTGCTCCACCAAAAACAGCATTTAAGCTTTTGGCAAAAACCTGAGTATTAGAAACTAAGACACTGCCAAAACGTGAATTGGTAACTGAGTGCTTTAAGAATACAGAAAACGGAAGAGCAATGATTAAACTTAGAATAAAAGCAGTAAGTACAATTCCAGATAAAAAGCCAGGTATTACTCCAAGAGTTTTTTCTACAAACATTATGTTTTTCTTAGAAGAATCTGTTTTTATAAATAGAGGGATGGTAAAGATTAGTTTTCTGAAAAAAACATTAAAAATTATTTCAAAAACTATGGCAATAACTAAAAATCCTATTGCGTTTGAAAACCCTTGGGGAATATTAAAAATATTAACTAATATATTAGCTAGTGAGCTATATAGCGAAAGACCTAATACGAAGGATAGAACAAAGCTTACAAAATCAACTAAGGCTGTAAAAAAACCAAGAAAGTATCCTTCAACTGCATAAATTACAACTATAATAATTAAAATAATATCAATCCAATTAAGGCCGTAATTTGCAATTGAAAGGGAGGAAATAATTTGATTTAGATCCATACAAACATTATAGATGATTGATTGGACTTGGGCAAAGAAGAAGTGGTATTATTATTGAATGGAAAATGGCAAAAATGTGTCTACAAAATTAAAGTCTTTTTTCAAAAAAATTAAAAAATTACCAAAAATAAGATTAATTCTTCTTATCCTTTTAATTATTAGCTTTGGAGTTTTTTATTTTTATATTTTAAAAGACCTTCCGCTTCCGACTAAATTAAGTAGTTCTTCCGCTCCCCAATCAACTCTAATTTATGACCGGCATGGAAAACTTTTATACAATATTTATGATGAAAAAAATCAAATATTTATTCCCTTAACAAGCGTTCCTAAATACATACAACAAGCAACGATTGCTATTGAAGATAAAAACTTTTACGAACACGGTGCAATTGATATTAGAGGAATGGCAAGAGCTGCAATCTCAACTCTTTTTAAACAACAACTTCAAGGTGGATCTACTCTTACCCAACAACTTGTTAAAAATAGCCTTTTAACACAAGAGAGGACGATTCCAAGAAAAATAAAGGAAATAATCTTAGCTTTTGCAACTGAGATTATTTATTCAAAAAATCAGATTCTTGAAATGTATTTAAACCAAAGTCCCTATGGAGGAACAGCTTGGGGTATTGAAGCAGCAGCTCAAAGATATTTTGATAAAAAAGCCAAGGATTTAAATTTAGAAGAATCAGCTTTGCTTGCAGCACTTCCTCAATCACCAACCCTTTATTCTCCTTTTGGGTCTCGTCCAGACCTTGCAAAACAAAGACAAATTGAAGTTTTAAACTCTATGGAGGAGCAAGGTTTTATAACAAAAGAGCAAAACCAAAAAGCTCAAAAAGCACCTTTAAAATATAGGAAAATCTCTAATGAAATAGAAGCTCCTCATTTTGTTTTATACATCAAAGATTTACTCATTCAAAAATATGGAGAAAAAGCCACTCAAGAAGGTGGGCTTAAAGTTATAACAACTCTTGATTTAGATATTCAAAATTCAGCCCAAGCTTCTGTTGCAGCCCAAATAAATAGACTTCCAAAATCTTATAGAGTCTCAAACGGCGCTGCTGTAGTTACAAATCCAGGCACAGGTGAAATATTAGCAATGATTGGATCAAAAGATTATTTTGATAGCGAAATAGATGGAAATGTAAATATTACAACTGCTCTAAGACAACCTGGTTCATCTATAAAACCTGTTAATTATGCCGTAGGACTTATTAATAACTATAATGCTGCAACTGTTTTTATAGATCAACCTATTTGTTATCCAAATCAGGGAGGACAAAATTATTGCCCACAAAACTATGATGGGAAATGGCATGGTCTTGCTTCAATTAGACATTCACTTGGTAATTCTTTTAACATTCCTGCAGTAAAAATGCTTAAAGTAAACGGACTTCGCACTATGATTGCGACAGCCTCAGCTATGGGAATAACCACCTTTACTGATCCTGATAAATATGGTCTTTCTTTAACACTTGGTGGAGGAGAAGTAAAAATGGTTGATATGGCTCAAGCTTTTGGAGTTTTTGCAAATGGTGGATATAGAATAAATCTTCATCCTATTCTTAAAATTACAGATAAAAATGGTAAAATCTTAGAAGAATATACTCCCCCAACAAGTCCAATTTTTGGAAAAAGAGTTTTACCTGAAGGTGTTGCTTTTATTATTTCAGATATTTTAGCTGATAATGGAGCAAGACTAGCTGCTTTTGGACCAAGCTCAGAATTAGTTATTCCTGGCCAGATAGTATCTGTTAAAACTGGTACTACCAATGACTATAAAGATAACTGGACGATTGGCTATACGCCTTCATATCTTGTAGCAACATGGGTTGGAAATAATGATAATACTCAAATGAGTGGAGTTGTATCTGGGGTAACAGGTGCAGCTCCAATTTGGAATGACATTATGTCCTATCTTTTAAAAGGTAAAAAGCCTGAGGCTGTATCAAAACCAACAGATGTAGTTCAAAAACAAGTTTGTTCTGATACAGGAGCCCTGCCACCTGCTGAAGGTAGTGGTTCATGTCCAACAAAACTTGAGTATTTTATCAAAGGTTCTGAGCCCAAAAACAAACAACCAGGCACTACTCAAGTTTGGATAGATAAAACTACACAAGATTTACCTAAGAAAGGCCAAACTGATAATTTAGAGCTAAAAGATGCTGTTGTCTATACAGACCCAACTGGAGATCAATATTGCCTATCTTGTCCACACCCAACGCCTGAGGTTAGTCCAACACCAAATCCTTAAGCCCCTTTAAAAAAGGCTATACCTATAGTATAATCCATCAACTCTATTTTAAAAGTTATTTTATGAAGTTTTTTGCATACATTGTTACTCTTTTATTAGTTGGTCTTGCAACCATCGGTGACTTTGTGATCTTCTATGCTAAGGCTCTATCTATAATAGCTCTTTGGCTTATAAGGTTAATTATAAATACACCCAAAAGAATCGTTAACGCATTATCTAATGGAATTAATCATTTCAAAAATAAAATAACCTCTAGCTTGCAAAAAATTGACACAAAATCAAGACTTACAAAGTTTAGATTTTTACTTTCTTTAAAATCTTTTAGAAGAAAATTAAGAGGCAAGAAAAAGAGACTTGATAAGAATCAAATAAAAAAATTAAAAGAAATTGAAAAAAACTCTGTTGGTGTTTACCCAAAACCAAGACATTTATGGATAAAGTTTAAATATTTTATATTTGGATTTATAATTTGTATTGTTTTTGTTCTCTTACCACTTTCAACATATTTTTTCTTAAATAGCCTTCCAAGCCCTAAGCAACTTGCCAATAGACAAATTCCGCAAACATCAAAAATTTATGATAGAAATGGAAAAATCTTATATCAAATCTATGCAAATGAAAATAGAACCCTAGTTCCCCTATCGTCAATCCCAAAAGATTTAATCAATGCAACAATTGCAATTGAAGATAAATATTTTTATACAAATCCAGGTTTTGATATTGAGGGAATAACCAGAGCGGCAATAGCAAATCTTTCCGGAAAACCAATTCAAGGAGGATCAACCATAACACAACAGCTTATCAAATCTACCCTTTTAACGCCTGAGAGAACAATTGAAAGAAAGTTTAAAGAAATAATTTTAGCCTTCTGGGCTGAAAAGATTTATACAAAAAACCAAATTTTAGAAATGTATTTCAATCAAGTTGCTTATGGCGGAACTGCTTGGGGAGTTGAATCAGCAGCTCAAAGCTATTTTGCTAAAAGCGTTAAAAACTTAACTCTTGCTCAAAGTGCTTTCTTAGCTGGAATGCCTCAAGCACCAAGTGATTATTCTCCGTATGGAGAAAACCCAAATCTTTGGAAAAAAAGACAAAGAGATGTATTAAATAAAATGGTTTCTTTAAAATACATTACTAAAAAAGAGGCAGAGGAAGCTTTAAACGAACTCTTAGTTTTTGAAACGCCACAAACTCCAATTTATGCACCACATTTTGTCATGTACGTAAAAGAGCTTCTTATTAAAAAATATGGCTTAACTATGGTTGAAAAAGGCGGATTAATCGTTACAACTTCACTAGACCTAAAAACTCAAGATATGGCTCAAGAAGTAGTCAGAAATGAAGTTGATAATAATGCTTTCTTAAATCTTACAAATGGAGCTGCTTTAGTTACTAATCCAAAAAATGGAGACATATTAGCCATGGTTGGATCAAGAGATTATAACGATCCAAATGGAGGAAACGTAAACTTAACAACTGCATTAAGACAGCCTGGTTCTTCTATAAAAGTAGTTACTTATGCAGCTGCAATGAATAATGGCCTAACTGCAGCAACAATTTTAGACGATACACCCGTAACTTATAGAGTCGCTGGTGCACCTGATTACTCTCCTGTAAATTATGATGGAGCATTCCATGGAAAAGTTCCTTTAAGAATTGCTTTTGCTAATTCATTTAATATTCCTGCTGTCAAAACACTTGCAAAAATTGGAATACCAACCATGGTAGAAACAGCTAAAAAAATGGGTATAACAACCTGGAATGATCCACAAAACTATGGATTGTCTCTTACTCTAGGAGCAGCTGAAGTTAAAATGACAGATATGGCAACTGTTTATGGAGTAATAGCAAATCAAGGACAAAGAGTAGATGTAAATCCAATTTTAAAAATTACAAACTACAATGGTGAAGTTTTATATCAAAAAAATGGAGCTGAAAAAAGACAAGTATTAGATAGTGGGGTTGCTTTTATTATTGCCAATATTCTAGCTGATAATAATGCAAGAAGTTGGGCATTTGGATCAAACTCTTTACTTAATATTCCAAAACATACAGTGTCAGTTAAGACTGGAACTACTGATAATAAAAGAGATAACTGGACAATTGGCTTTACGCCTTCATATCTTGTGTCTGTTTGGGTAGGAAATAACGACAATAGCCCAATGAATCAAAGTCTTGCATCTGGTATTACAGGAGCTGCTCCAATTTGGAATAAAATCATGACTAATCTACTTGGCAACGTTAATACTCTTTCTTATAAAATGCCTGATAATGTTGTACAGAAAAAATGTGGAACAAAAATTGAATACTTTATTAAAGGAACTGAAGGTGGTATTAATTGTAGTCAGATAGCGACCCCAAGTGGCATGTTAAATCAAACACGTTAATTATTTATTAACCCTAAAAGTGATTGATAAGCTGTTTTTGGATTAGGACTATTAAATAGAAAACTTGTTGTTACAAATCTATTTACTCCAGCGTTTTTAAGATCA
>JBBTVW010000034.1:0-6704 GCA_038063075.1 Patescibacteria group bacterium
ATAATTGAGGATGAAAAACAAGTTTTAGACAAAAAAGATGTTGAAAAATTAAATGAAGTCTTAGAAGAAACCGAGGATCTGCGCCTTGAGGCAAAATAATATGCTAAAAGCACTCTATTTTTTAATCATTCTTCCATTTTTTTATCTAACATTATACCTTGGAAGCTCCTATGCCCAGACAATGTCAAATGACCAATATACTGTTCAGATGGGAAATCTAAATAGCATCTCAGGACGAGCAAGTGATGGAAGCGTAAATTTAACTTTTACCTCAGGACAAACCCCTAATAATCTTTTTACAGGCGCAAACTACAAAGTTAGAGCAGGTTTTCAATATATTAACTCAATAATTCCTTTTACATTTTCTGTTTCAAGTGTTTTTGTTGATTTTGGGGTAATATCACCTACATCTCCTGTTACAAGAACTAATGATTTAACTGTTTCTTTTGGCTCTGCTCATGGCTATCAAGTTACTGTTTCACAAAACAGAAACCTAAGAACAGATGCAACTGGCTGGGAAATTCCTCCTACAACTTGTGACAGTGGAACTTGCACAACAACAACAGCAGCTGCCTGGACTAGTTCTTTAGTCTACGGGTTTGGATATAGATGTGACAACTTAACCGGAACAGATTGCAATACTGATTTTTCAACCTCAACTTTTTATAAACAGTTTGCATCTTCCCCTTCTGCTGTTACTGTAATGAGCTCAGATAATGTTGGGAGAAACAGACAAGGACAAATAACTTATAAAGTAAATGTTTCAGGAACACAGCCAGCAGGACTATATACAAATATAATTAACTATATAGCAACATCTACATTTTAATGAAAAATAAACTTTTAATTATTACAATACTAGTCCTAATTTATAGCCTAATTCCACAGCTAGGAGGAAAAACCTATGCTCAAGGTGTATCTGTAGGCATCTATCCTCCTATTATGCAGATGGATACTACTGCTCCTACAAATGCTAATGCAGATTTTTACCTGCAAAATCAAAGCCAAGAAAGTGTTGATTTTAATATTATTGTTAAGCCATTTAGGCCAAATAATAATATTGACGGAGAGATTGAACTAGTAGATAACATTGCCTCGTTTCCAGATCCTTTGTTTGTAAACAGAGTCAAGGTTTTAAGCGAAGGTGAAGCTATTAAATCATTGAGTATTGGGCCAAAACAAACAGAAAAACTAGTTTTAGAAGTCACTCTACCCCCAAATCAGATAAAAGGAGACTATTATTTTACAGTTCTTTTTGTCTCAAGCCCAAAGTCCTTGATAAAAACAAACTCAACCCTAACTCAAACTTCAATTGGTATGAATGTTTTATTAACAGTTGGACCAAAGGGAAAAACAGAAGGATTAATCTCTAAATTTGATACTCCCTTTTTTGTAAATACAGGACCAATAGCATTTAAAGTCCAAATTACAAATAAAAGCGGCCATTATATTGCTCCAACTGGAGAAATAATTGTTAAAAATATGCTAGGCAATGAAAAAGGAAAAGTGAAACTAATGCCTGTTAATATTCTTTCGAACTCAAGTAGGTATATTCCTGATCTTTCCCAAGCAGATCCTGATTCTAGCGAATATAAAAAAATTGAAGATATTATTTTAAAACAAGATCTACCAGTTGCCGTATTTAATCAAAGATTTTTACTTGGAATATATACTGCAACTCTAAATATTGCTCTTAACGAAAACGGACCAAGTTTTAGGAAAACTATCACCTTTATTGCTTTTCCTATTACCTATCTTCTGTCAATTTTTATAATTTTAGGAATTATTACCTTTATAATCCTTCGAGTTAGAAGAAAAATTAACTAATAGTGATATTTGCTCTTGACAAGGTATTAAGTTGGTGGATATTATAATCTATAGTACTAATAGTACTTATATATTACTCTTGTGAGAATAATTACAAATAAGGCATTATCCTTAGTTATTATTACCCTTTTATTAGGTTTTTTTGTTAACGCTAAAGCAAATGCAGCTTCACTTAGTAATGTAAAAGATACCTTAACTACCTCACGCCCATCAGCCTCTGCTCCACTTGCATCTGATCAAGCAGCGAGTGCAACCCAAATTAGCGTTGTTGATAATGGATCAATCTTTTTAGCTTCTGATAGCGCTATCTTAAACACTGATACAGGCCAAACACTAGAATCAGCAAGAGTTGCTTCTATGTCTGCACAAATCACAGGAACTCCAAATACAAGAAACATTTATCTTACAGGTTCAGTTACAAATACTCACCATCAAGGAACTGCAGTTTTTGTAGGCGTTACAGCAACACATACAATTCAATTTACAACTAATAGCTCAATTCCAAATGGTGGAAAAATTAAAATTACCTTCCCTGGATCTGCGGCCAATACAGCTTCACCTTCTGCAAGCACTTTTTCATTTAATAACCTACAAACATCAGCTGTTAAGTGTTTTCCAGTTTCAGCATGCAACTCAATCTCAGTCTCTGCCCCATCAATAACCTTAACTACAAACGCAATTCAAGCAGGTGGAACAACAATTTATGTACTAATAGGTTGCACAACCCAATCAACTGGAGCATGTACAGCTTATGCACCAGCCCTTATTAATCCAACAAAAACAAATACAGCAGGAACTTCTGATTCATGGAAATTAACCCTGCAAACACTTGATGCAAGCGATATTGTCTTAGACTCTTCAAATATTAAAATTGCAACAATTGATTCTGTTCAAGTTCAAGGAATAGTTGAACCTTCGTTAACATTTACAATCACAGGTCTTGCGCATGGAACAAACATTACTACCCAAAACGCAAGCTGCACAGGTGGAGATGTTACAAACCCTGGAAGCGGACTTGATGCAACGGCAACCTTTGTAAACCTTGGTGGTCTTGGCAATGGAGTAATAAATATTTCAGCTCAAGAGTTAAGTGTTTCTACAAATGCTTACTCTGGATATACAATTACTGCTACATCTTCAGGTAGATTTATTGATGCAGCTACAGGCTTTTGGCTAACTGATGCAAACGGTGGAAATGGACTTACTGCAAATGATACTCCTGCTCCTGCAGTATTTCCTGCTACAGGCAATCCTGCTTTTGGTATTCACCCTTGCGGAGCTGATGTTGCATCGGGTACTTGGGCTAATGCTGCAACAGGCTTTAACAGTGGTGCTAAATACTCTAACCCATGGAATACAGGCGTTAATGGTTTCTATGCAACACTTGCTAGCTACTCACAGCCAGCCAGTGCAAGAAAAACTGAAGTAGAATATGCAGCAACGGTAAGCTCTACAACCCCAGCTGGAACATACACAACGATCTTTACTTATGTAGCAACAGGAACATTTTAAAAATGAATAAACTGCCTAAAATACAATTAAAGAAAAGGTTTCTAACAGCAATTACTCTTTTTTTTGTTTTATCAATCATTGGTACTGCTACCGCTCAGGAAATACAAAGAACATATACTGTTATAAATCCAGCTATAAATCATACCCTTAAGCCTGGTGAAGTAACTGAAGGAACAACAAAAGTAATAAACCAAAGTAATGTTCCCCTAACTTTTAAATTAAATGTCCAAGATTATATAGTAAACGATACAAAAGGAACACCAAACTTTTTACCACCAGATACGCTTAATACAAAATACTCAGCAGCGGCATGGATTGGAGTAACACCAAGCACATTTACCCTTAAACCAGGAGCAACTCAAGTAATTAACTACTACGTTCAAGTTCCTGCAGATGCTGCCCCAGGTGGACACTATGCGGGAATAGTCTATGCACCAGTTAGCGAAGTTCAACAAGAAGCAACAGGAGGAACAGTTAATACTCAAATCGGTTCTCTCTTCTACCTAAATGTTTCTGGTCCTATTACCGAAAAAGCAGAAGTTTCTATTTTTAATTCAGGATCATTCCATGAATATGGACCGGTAAAAATATTAACTCAAATTAAAAATATGGGAGATCTTCATATCTCTCCAAAGGCCACAATTACAGTAAGTGGTCTTTTGTTCAAAGAAACAGTAGATCTTGTTTCTCAAAATATTTACCCTCAAACAGCCAGAGATTTTGAAAATTCATTTGGTCAAACACTTATGCTTGGAAGATATAAGGCTGAACTTATTGGTTCCTATGGACAAGAAAATAATATGCCTTTGGTTGCAACTATGTATTTCTGGGTATTCCCTTGGAAACTTGCGCTCATCATTGTCCTTGTAATAGTTGCAGTAGTACTTGGCACACTCTACTACAAAAAACACAAAAAGAATGGTCCTAAAGCTCCACAGGAACCTAAAACCGAAGATAAAGATAGAGACGAAGTAGAACAAAAAACCTCTTAACCTGATATAATTCTCCCCAAATGAATAGAAATGAAATAGATCAATTAGGTCAATCGCCTATTAGGCTTAACCTAAGAGGAAGAAGACCTTATTTAAAACGATCTAACTATATTGCCCTAAGAGAGCTTGATTTAGACTTAGTTAATAGAGCTATTGACGCTGGCGCTGCGCTACAACGAATGGGAATAAGGGTAGCATTAGGAGTAATTGATCCAAGAGTATCAACAGAAAGGCTTCGTTCAAATTTAGTTCCTGGTGAAGTTGTACTTTATAGAAAAGACTTTAGAGTTGATACCGCAACCGTTGATGTTCCATATTGTAGAGAAACTATACAAGAAGGATTAAATAATGGATCACCTACCCAAAGAATACAAAATGTTATGTTAAGAGACATAGTACCCGTTGGAAAATAACTAATACTATTTATTAGTAAATAGCTTTGGGAGAAAAAATTTCAGTTTTACCGAAAAATTTCATATCTAATAACTTCTTATCTCGAGTAAAGAAAAAGTCGCATTCTGCTTCAGCTGCACTATGCAACTGAATATTGTCTTCAAAGTCAGCAGTAGGACCATTTAATGCCCTATCTAAAATACTTTCTGAAAAATCTACTATATGGAATTTTTCTTTTTGTGCTGAAATTTTTAAATTAGGAATTTTTAGCTTGTGTACATAGCAATAAATATGAAAGGAGAGAGAAGAAATATAAGGAGTATGATTTTCCAGTAACTCAAGAATATCCTCCTCTGGGCTTCTGTGTATCGAATCAATAAAGCAATTAGTATCAAGAAATATTTTTGCCATATTTTTCCATTAAGCTTACTCTATATCTTCTATCTCTTTCTACATAAGAAGTTTTAGGTAAATGAAGATCTTTTGCTAATTGCCTTAAACTATCGATGTCGCTTTTTGTAAATGGTTTTTGTTCTTTTTTAGGCTTAATTACTCCTACAACTTTTGAGCGATGAATAAGAGAAACACTACCACCTTTTTTAAGCGTACTTATAAGCTGGGAAGATTGAGTTCTTAGGTTAGTTGTTGTTATATAATCCATAATGATATAAGTATACACTTAAATGTACATTTGTCAAGAACATTATTTATTCAATATCCCATAAAATACTTGTGATGCAAAGGGTGTTTTCTTCTCAAAGCTTTCGTAAAGAAGATCGTTAACCTATTTCTATAAAGGAAAGTAAACCTCTCGGGCCAGAGCTTTAATATTAGTATAATAATTAGGATAAGGATTGGTATAGCAAGCCAAAGTGGTCCAAAAGAAAGACTTGTCATAAACTCCCAAATCTTATTTAATAGGTTTCTAAGCCATTCTAAAAGCTGTTCCCAGAAAGATAGTGCTTTAAGAGTTAGCTTTTTTTCAGGCTCCAAAGATGGTTTTTCATCTAAAGTGGCTGTTGCATACAATGAATACACACCTGCCTTTACATCTTGAACTACAAATTGATAATAACCTGTACTGTCAGCATATGTAGTATATGTTTTCCCTCCAAAATGAAGAGTAACCAAAGCTCCTGGCATGGAATAACCAAAAGCAATAGCAGAAGAACCAGCAGCAATTGTAGTACGAGATAAGCCAAGGGTTGGAGGCAAAAAGATGTCTTTTATTGTTACATTTCCGCTTGCTGGAGATATTTTCATACAACTATACGACTCTCCTAGTCTTTTAAAATCAACTGCGTCAAAGCAAAATTTTGAAAAACCCTGCTTAATTAGTACTTCTGAAATCGTAAAGTAACCAAATTGATCTGCCGTAGTTGCTCTTAAATATATTCCATCAGAATACAAAACAATTGAAGCAAATGGAGCTATATAACCAGAAAGATTAAGATAATAATCACCAAGTCTTCCAGAAACAGTTGTATTTTGAGCTCCTTGTGGCAATTTGTATTGCGCAGAAACATTTGCTGTATAGAATAAGCCAAGGATTATTGATATCCCTATTAAAAAAATAGGCAGGATTTTTTTCATTATAAATTAATAAAGATAATAATAAATCTAACTATTTACCTTCTAAAATAGAAGTAATTTTCTCAAAATAATTTTGGTTGGTAATTGCTTCAAAGGTGCTTGGAAGAGGAAATATTTTTTTTAGGCTTCCACTTCTAGCTTTAACCTCAACAGCTATATATTGCTTTTTATAGTCCTCTACAATTATATCCACTTCTTTGCCACCGTATTCTCTGTAAAAATACATATTCACTTTCGAGTTGGAAATTCTACGTTTCTTTTCAAACTCTGAGATAATAAAATTTTCAAATACTCCTCCCCTATCTGGACGAAGCTCTAACTCCCTAAAATCCTGTATTAATATGTTACGAATACCAAGATCATAAAAATATAGTTTCCGGTTTTCAG